>NZ_JXXD01000343.1 GCF_000935215.1 Stutzerimonas stutzeri | reverse complement strand
GCCATGAACCGGGCGTAGTCGCCCGGCCGCTGGCGCTGCGCGTGCCACCGCTAACGACCTACCTACTGCACGCCGCAGGCGAGCCGTCCGAGGAGCTTGCGCGGTTCATTGAGCGCGTGCAGGCCGTCGAATCACCGGAACCCCCAAGGCCCAAGCCGGGCCATCATTCCGATCCCCTGGAGGAATCTGCGCCATGAAGAAGATCGTCCCATTCTTGCTGGTGGCCGTGTTGACTGCCTGCGGCCAGTCCGAAACGCCTCAGAAGGCCAACACTTCGGAAGCGAATATCCCAACGGTGGAAGAACTGGCGGCCAATCCCGAACGGCTCAAGGAACTGCGCCAGCAATGCAAGACCGACCGCCCGAAGCTCGGCGACGTGCTGTGCAACCGAGTGGCTGAAGCCACGCGCAAGCGGTTCTACGGCGACGGCGAAACCCCCTACACACCGCCGAAGGAATCTCCCAAGTTCTGATTGTTGGCGGCTCGCCGCATCGCCTTAATTTTTTGTTCGACACGCCGCAATGCGCCTTCGCTTGCGGCGTTTTTCTTTGATTCGACGTTGCGCGAACTCTGTCTTTTTGCTCGACCTTTCTGTTGAAAACGGTCTTTGACTGGCACTGACCCGGCACCGATCCTGACGCCTGCGGCACGCCCTTGTGCCGCTTCTTCCATGAGGAATCAGCGCAGGAGAAATCGGAGGCCAGGTCATGCAAGGGACGAACGTGCTGTTCGGTCAGATTGCCGTGGTATTCGGCATCGTGATCGCCGGAGTGTGGGGTGCCACACAATGGACAGCAGCGGCCCTTGGCTATCAACTACGCCTTGGCTCGCCCTGGTTCGATCTTCTTGGCACGCCGATCTATCACCCGTGGAAGCTGTTCGAGTGGTGGTTCTTCTTCGATGCCTACGCGCCCCGCATCTTTGACACCGGCGGCGCCATCGCGGGCGGCAGCGGTCTTGTGGCCGTGCTCGTTGCCATCGGCATGTCGATATGGCGCTCGCGGCAATCGCGCCTGGTCACGACCTACGGCTCTGCGCGCTGGGCGAACGCGGATGACATTCGCAAAGCCGGCCTCACACAGTCGGTCGGCGTGTTCCTCGGCCAGCACGATCGTCAGTACCTACGGCACGAAGGGCCGGAACACGTCCTGACCTTCGCGCCTACCCGCTCGGGCAAAGGCGTGGGCTTGGTGGTGCCGACGCTCCTGTCCTGGCCAGCGTCGGCCGTCATCCACGACATCAAGGGCGAGAACTGGCAGATCACCGCAGGCTGGCGCTCGCGCTTCTCGCATTGTCTGCTGTTCAACCCGACCGATTCGAAGTCGGCCGCCTACAACCCGCTGCTGGAGGTTCGGCGCGGCGCGCATGAAGTGCGCGACGTGCAGAACATCGCGGACATTCTGGTCGATCCCGAAGGCGCGCTGGAAAAGCGCAACCATTGGGAAAAGACCTCGCACGCGCTGCTGGTCGGAGCCATTCTGCATGTGCTCTACGCGGGCGGGGACAAGACGCTGCGCGGCGTCGCCAATTTTCTCAGCGACCCGGCCAGCCCGTTCGAGCTGACCTTGCATCGGATGATGACCACGCCGCACCTCGTGAACGAGGATGGTGGTGGCCCGCATCCGGTGGTGGCCTCCGCTGCGCGCGAAGTGCTCAACAAGTCGGACAACGAGCGTTCCGGTGTGTTGAGCACCGCCATGTCGTTCCTCGGCCTGTACCGCGACCCCACGGTGGCCGAAGTCACCTCGCGCTGCGACTGGCGCATCGCCGACCTGATCGCGGCAGAGCATCCGGTATCGCTGTATCTGGTGGTGCCGCCTTCGGACATTTCGCGCACGAAGCCGCTCATCCGCCTGATCCTCAACCAGATCGGCCGGCGCCTCACCGAATCGCTCGATGGCAGTGACGGCATCGAGCGCCGCCACAAGCTGCTGCTGATGCTCGATGAGTTCCCGGCGCTGGGGCGCCTGGACTTCTTCGAGACGGCGCTGGCCTTCATGGCCGGCTACGGCATCCGTAGTTTCCTCATCGCCCAAAGCCTGAACCAGATCGACAAATCCTACGGCCAGAACCATTCGATTCTCGACAACTGCCATGTCCGGGTGACGTTCGCCACGAACGACGAACGCACGGCCAAGCGCATTTCCGAAACGCTCGGCACCGCTACCGAGCTGCGCGCGCAGCGCAACTACGCGGGCCATCGGCTCGCACCGTGGCTGGGCCACCTGATGGTGTCGCGGCAGGAGACGGCCCGCCCGCTGCTGACGCCGGGCGAAGTCATGCAGCTTCCGCCTGACGAAGCCGTGGTGATGGTGTCCAGCGTGGCGCCGATCAAGGCGAAGAAGTTGCGCTACTACGCGGACGCCAATT
>NZ_JXXD01000342.1 GCF_000935215.1 Stutzerimonas stutzeri | reverse complement strand
GAGTCCATTACAGCCTTCAAACCGCTCGCTGCGCTCACTGGGACGGGCCAAGGCCCGCCCCTTAACCAAACGTTATGCAATCGGAGCTATCAGGTGCTGACCTTCCAAGAAGCTTTAGGCAACATTGATCAAGAAGAGACACCTTCGCTTTTGTTAGCCAATGGCTTCTCTCAAGCATGGAATGCAAAAATATTTAACTATGCCAACCTTCTTGAAGCTGCAAATTTTGGTCAACGAGATGCAGTAATTCGGTCACTATTCACAAACCTAAACACTTATGATTTTGAAGCGATCATGAGACAACTGGTAGCAGCCGAAACTGTTTGTGAGGCATATGGAGTTGAACGAGAAATTATTAATCAGATAAAAGAAGATCAAGAGCACTTAAAGCAGGCATTAATCACTGCAATCTCTAACACGCACCCGCATCTTCCGCACGAGGTTACGAACGAGCAATATTGCTCTGTTCGAAAATTCATATCAGGCTTCAATCAAATTTTCACAGTCAACTACGACCTACTACTTTACTGGTCTAGAAATAAAAATGATTTACCGCCAGAAAACTACAGAACCGACGATGGTTTTCGAACCCAGCGGCGCTGGGAAGGACACAGTACAAACCAAGAAGTACACTTCTTGCACGGCGGGCTTCACATATACGACTCCGGCTCAAGCATAAAGAAACATGCCTTTACTGAGGCAGGAGAAACCATAACCGAGCAGGTCAGAGAAAATCTTGAACAAGGGAAATTTCCACTCTTTGTTTCCGAACCCAGCCATGAAGGCAAGCTCAAAAAAATCGAACATAACCCCTACCTTAACTATTGCTTTCAGGAACTAAGAAATCTCAAAGGAGCACTATTCATCTACGGTCACTCGATGGATGAAAATGACAGACATATTTTTGCTCAGATAAAACGCAGCCAGATAAGCAAGGTTTTTGTGAGCATTTACGGCGATGAAAACAGCGAAGCAAATACACGAGCAAGGGCAAATGCGCGTGCATACCTTCAGCGACCTGGGCTCGATGTAGATTTCTTTGATGCTGCAACGGCACCAGTGTGGGCATAACAGTTCAAGCCGTTCGCTTCGCTCACTCGGGACCGGCTAAAGCCGGCCCCTTAACCAAACGTTATGCATATTCAGAAAGTTGTCTTTCAGCTACAACCGGGGGGGCCGCAAATGAAAAAGAAAGTAGAACGGTCAAAATTACTAAGAGCCTTTAATTCGTTTTGTGCGGTTCTACTTATAGGCTCTGCAATTTACATCATAGTTATGGGCTTCAGCTCTGTTGCTATGGCAGCTATGGCTATTTCCGTTGCCGGAGCAGCTGCGCCTCTTGTTCAGAGCGACGAGGGATTCCTGGAGATAGTCATCGGCACCTTTGAAGCCATGATCGACGGGGTTTTAGCAATTATCGAAGGCATAACAAGCGCAATCGCTGGCTTGTTCAGTTAGATATGCATAACAATTGGTATATGGACTCTCCCCACAAGCAGTGAGGAATAGCTTTTT
>NZ_JXXD01000341.1 GCF_000935215.1 Stutzerimonas stutzeri | reverse complement strand
GCCAAACGGCTGGACCGCCTGTCGCGGCAGGCCGAGCGTCTGGAGCGTGATCAGAACATCCAGATAGAAACGCTGGCGTTGTTCATCCGCTACTTCCTGACCGTCAGCACGCCGGTGCCCGAAGCCCATCAGGATGCAGCCCGCGCCCAGGGCAAGGCGCGCTTCGAGCAATTCGTCGAACAGTTGGGCCGCCACCTGCTGCGTGGCCGCAGCTTGGTGCGCGACGTGGTGGAAGAACTGCATCCCAACCCGATGCGGATGGATGACGCCGCGGCGCTGGCCGAAGCGCAGGAGCGTTCCTCATGAGCGCCGTCCCCCAGATCCCGCCCGAACCGCATTCGTCGGCAGCGGCGTCCCAGGATCGCCGCATCCAGATGCTGCGCACGGCGATGGGGCCAGTGATCGCTGCCGCGCTTGAAGACCCGGACGTGGTGGAGGTGATGCTCAACCCCGACCGGACATTGTGGGTGGATCGCCTGTCGTCTGGTCGGATGCCTGTCGGCGTCGAACTGCCCGAGGCCGATGGCGAGCGGATCATCCGCCTGGTCGCCGCCCATGTCGGTGCGGAGGTGCATCGCGGCCAGCCGCTCTTGACCGCCGAGCTGCCGGAGACGGGCGAACGCTTCGAGGGCATCTTGCCGCCAGCCGCGCCCGGCCCGGCCTTCGCGCTGCGCAAGCGTGCCGTGAACATCATCGGCCTGGATCAGTATGTGGCCGACGGCATCCTGACCGCCTGCCAGGCGGACTTCCTGCGCCGCGCCGTGCGCGAGCGCCAGAACGTACTGATCGCCGGCGGCACCAGTACCGGCAAGACCACCCTCGCCAACGCCTTGCTGGCCGAGATCGCCGCCACCGGCGACCGCGTGCTGGTGCTCGAAGACACCATCGAGCTGCAATGCGCAGCCCGTGACCATGTGCCGCTGCGCACCCGTGCGGGCGTGGTGTCGATGCAGGAACTGGTGCGCGCCACGATGCGGCTGCGCCCGGATCGCGTCGTCGTCGGCGAAGTACGCGGCGGCGAAGCCCTCGACCTCATCAAAGTGTGGGGAACAGGCCACCCCGGCGGCATCGCCACCATCCACGCCGGTTCCGCGCTAGGCGCTTTGCTGCGCCTCGAACAGTTGATCCTCGAAGTCGCAGTGAATCCGCCACGGGCGCTGATCGCCGAGGCGGTCAACGTCGTCATCCACATCGCCGGACGTGGCCGCAAGCGCCACGTCGAAACCATCGCCCGTGTCGTCGGCTTCGACGGCACCGGCTATCGCCTGGCGGACGCGCTGGAAACGCCGTTTCCCGAATTGATCCCGCTTCCGCTCGCAGCCGACGCCGCTGCGCTTCCCCCGTCCCCTGACCAACCTGGAGAACTGCCATGACACACGCCCATGCTTTCCGCTTTTCCGTAAATCCGCTTCCCCACCTGTCCGGTCTCATGCGGCTGCGCAGCCTCGCGTGCCCTGCGGGGCAGGGGCTGCTGCTGGCCGCACTGCTGCTGTTCCTGGCGGGTACGGCGCAGGCCGCCGGTTCCTCGATGCCGTGGGAGGGGCCGTTGCAGTCGATCTTGGAGTCGATTCAGGGGCCGGTCGCACGCATCGTCGCGGTCATCATCATCATCGCCACGGGCCTCGCGCTCGCCTTCGGCGACACGTCGGGAGGCTTTCGCAAACTGATCCAGATCGTCTTCGGTCTGTCCATTGCGTTCGCCGCGTCCTCGTTCTTCCTGTCGTTCTTCAGCTTCTCCGGCGGGGCCGTCGTATGAGCACGGCCAACGATCTTCCCGGCTTCGAGGTGCCGCTGCATCGCTCGCTGACCGAGCCAATCCTGCTTGGCGGTGCGCCGCGCACGGTCGCCATTGCGAACGGCACGCTGGCCGCCGCCGTGGGGCTGGGCCTGCAACTGTGGATTCCCGGCGTGGTGCTCTGGATCATCGGCCATTCGCTGGCCGTATGGGGCGCGCGTGTCGATCCGCAGTTCATGCAGGTCTTCGCCCGGCACATCAAGCACAAGCCGCTGCTGGACGTGTGAGGACGATGCCATGCTGAACCTTGCCGAATACCGCCAACGGCCCGCGCTGCTGGCCGACTGGCTTCCCTGGGCCGGGCTGATCGCGCCGGGCGTTGTGCTGAACAAGGATGGCTCTTTCCAGCGCACGGCACGTTTTCGCGGGCCGGACTTGGACAGCGCCACGCAAGGCGAGTTGATCGCCGCATCCGCGCGGCTCAACAACGCACTGCGCCGCCTGGGTTCGGGCTGGGCCTTGTTCATCGAGGCCGAGCGCCGACCGGCTGCGGGCTATCCGCACTCGGATTTTCCCGAGCCGCTGTCCTGGCTGGTGGACGAGGAACGCCGCGCCGCCTTCGAGGAATCGGGCCATCACTTCGAGAGCGGTTATCACCTGACGATGGTGTTCCTCCCGCCGGAGGAATCGCGTGCCCGCGCTGCCAAGCTGCTCTACGAGAACTCGCCCGGCGACGGCGTGGACTGGCGTGGTCGGCTCGATGCCTTCGTGGCTGAAACCGATCGCGTGTTCGATCTGCTCGATGGCGTGATGCCGGAAATCGCCTGGCTCGATGACGACGACACGCTGACCGGCCTGCACGCGACGGTTTCGACGCGGCGTTACCGGCTCGGCGTACCCGAAGTACCGTTCCATATCGACGCGCTACTGGCCGACTGCGCCCTGGTCGGTGGCCTTGCGCCGATGCTGGGCGACCAGCACCTGCGGGTGGTGTCGGTGCGTGGCTTTCCGACCTCGACCTGGCCGGGGATTCTGGACGACCTCAACCGCCTGGGCTTTGGCTACCGCTGGAGCACACGCTTTCTCTGCATGGACAAAGCCGAGGCCGAAAAGGAACTCGGCCGCCTGCGCCGCCAGTGGTTCGCCAAGCGCAAGAACGTCGTCGCACTGCTGCGCGAAACGATCTTCCAGCAGGAAAGCCCGCTGGTGGATACCGACGCCAGCAACAAGGCCGCCGACGCCGATGCGGCCTTGCAGGAGTTGGGCAGCGATCAAGTCGCGTTCGGCTATCTCACCGCCACGGTGACAGTGCTCGACGCCGACCCGGCAGTGGCCGACGAGAAGCTGCGCATGGTGGAGCGCGTCATCCAGGGTCGGGGCTTCGTGACGATTCCCGAAACCTTGAACGCGGTCGATGCCTGGCTGTCGTCCATCCCCGGCAACGCTTACGCGAACGTGCGCCAGCCCATCGTCTCGACGCTGAACCTGGCGCACATGATGCCGCTGTCGGCAGTATGGGCCGGGCCGGAGAAGAACGACCATCTGGACGGCCCGCCGCTGATCGTCACCCGCACCGATGGCGCGACGCCTTTTCGCTTGGTCACGCACATCGGCGACGTGGGCCACACACTGGTCGCCGGGCCGACCGGCATGGGCAAGTCGGTACTGCTTGCCATTCTGGCCATGCAGTTCCGGCGCTACTTCGGCTCGCGGATCTTCGCCTTCGACATGGGCCGCTCCATGCGTGCCACGATCCTCGGCCTCGGCGGCGAACACTACGACCTCGGTGCCGATGGCGGCATCGCCTTTCAGCCGTTGGCCCGTATCGACAGCGAGGGCTACCGCACCTGGGCGGCTGAATGGGTGGAAGGCCGGCTACTGCACGAAGGCGTGACCGTCGGCCCCGACGAGAAGGCAGCCATCTGGTCGGCGCTGGGTAGCCTCGCCGGTGCGCCGGTGGAACAGCGCACGCTGACCGGGCTTTCCGTGCTGCTGCAATCGAACGCGCTACGGCAAGCGCTGTCGCCCTATGTGCTTGGCGGCGCCCACGGCAAGCTGCTGGACGCCGACCGCGACCGGCTGGGCATGGCCGACGTGCAGGGCTTCGAGATGGAAGAACTGATGCACAGCCCCGCCGCCGTGCAAGCGGTGCTGCGCTACCTGTTCGCCCGCTTCGATGAGCGTTTCGATGGTGCGCCCACGCTGCTGATTCTGGATGAAGCCTGGCTGTTCCTCGATGAGCCATCTTTCGCGGCCCGCATCCGGCAATGGCTCAAGACGCTCAGGAAAAAGAACGTCAGCGTCATCTTCGCCACGCAGAGCCTGGCGGACATCAAGGACTCGACCATCGCGCCCGCGATCATCGAGAGCTGCGCCAGTCGGATTTTCTTGCCTAACCCGCAGGCGACCGAGCCGCAGATTCGCACGATCTATGAGGGTTTCGGGCTCAACAGCCGGCAGATCGAGATCGTCGCCACCGCGCAGCCCAAGCGCGACTACTACTACCAGTCGCGTCTCGGCAACCGCCTATTCGATCTCGACCTGGGGCCGTTGGCGCTCGCCTTCGCGGGCGCATCCACCCCTCAAGACCAACGCGACATCGACCGCGTGCTGACGCAGGCCGGCGCCCCCGGCTTCACCGGCGCGTGGCTGCGCCATCGCGGCCTCGACTGGGCTGCCGACCTGCTGCCGTCCTCACCGGCGGCCGCTTCGTTTCTCAACTCCCAACCACTGGAGGTTTCACCATGAAGACCAAGCCCCGTTTGCTGTCCGTCTCGCTCGCCGCCGTGCTGTCGGTATCGCTGCTGGCCGTGCAGCCCGCGTCCGCGCTGACGGTGTTCGACCCGTCGAACTTCGTGCAGAACACGCTGACAGCCATCCGCACGCTGGAGCAGATCAACAACCAGATCAACCAGCTCCAGAACGAAGCGCAGATGCTGATGAACCAGGCACGCAATCTGGCGAAGCTGGACTTCAACATCGTCAACCGGCTGCGCTCGACGCTCGCCACCACTGAGCGCCTGATCGCCGAGGCACGCGGCCTGGCCTACGACGTGCAGAGCATGGACGCCACGTTCGCCCGCCTGTACCCGGAGCAATATGCCGCCACCATCAGCGGCGACCGCATGGCGCAGGACGCCCGCGAACGCTGGCAGAACACCTTGAACGGTCTGCACACCGCGATGCGGATGCAGGCGCAGGTGTCGCAAAACCTTGCTCAAGACGAAAGTGCGCTGGCCGACCTCGTGAGCCAGAGCCAGTCGGCCACCGGCGCTCTGCAAGCCATGCAGGCGACGAATCAGCTTCTCGCCTTGCAGGCCAAGCAGTCGATCCAGGCGCAGCAGCTCCAGATCACGCAAGACCGGGCCGCTTCGCTGGAACTGGCGCGGCAGGCGGCGGCGACCGAACGCGCCCGCGAAGTGCGGCGGCGCTTCCTCGGCACCGGCACGCCGTACACGCCGCAGTCCGTCAACTTCTACAACAACTGACGGGAGGCGGCCATGCGATGCGCTTCCG
>NZ_JXXD01000340.1 GCF_000935215.1 Stutzerimonas stutzeri | reverse complement strand
CCGTACCGGAAAGGTCAGGTGTTGCACTCAGTTTTTGCCGCCGCCAAGTTAAAATTTAATTAGTAGAGACGAACATCTCAATGTCATCCAAGGTGTCAGCGATATTTCCTGCTAACGACGGATGTTTCAATTGAGCTTTTTTAAGCGCCTTCGCTGCTATTTCTAAGTCCAACTTTTCATGCCTTCTCGCGATATGACCGAGTGCGCTTATAGCAGCGGAGGCGATACTCTCATTGGAACTATTTAAATGCTCGATACAGATATTTTGCGCCCATGACCAGTCTGCTTCGTTGAGCCCTATAGAAATTAGGGCTGAAACTATCAATTTCGAATCGTTTGTCGAAAGAAATTGGACGGCCTGGTCATGAGGCATCGACGGATCTTGATAAGACAAGCTCATTTCGCAGCTCCTAAAATATTGCCCTTGGCATCTGTTTTGCCTGATTTAATAAGTGCATTTTTCATGTCTTGATGCAGTTTTCCCCAAGGGCGTACGTGCCCGTGGTAGATATCGCCGCCGGTTCTGTCAAAGACCACTATTTCCTTTGTTTGAGGGTCAACACCAATGCGTCTGGGTGATGTTGGGCGGTTGCAGGAGCTGAGCGCAACACGGTTATTGAATTGAAGCC
>NZ_JXXD01000339.1 GCF_000935215.1 Stutzerimonas stutzeri | reverse complement strand
GTTCGGTCACCTCGAGCATCAGCCGCGCCAGCGGTTGATCGGCGAGTACCGTGCCAAGCGCGCCAGCGAGGATGGTTTCCGGCGAAACATTGAGCGAAAGGTAGCTATCTGCCGGCAGCTGATCGAAGTCGTGCAGGGCCGCCTCGATCAGGGCGACCTCCAGCTCCTGCTGCAAGCCGACCAGCCCGGCCTCGGCGAACCACTTGTCCGGGGTTCGCTGCGGCTGCGCGCTGAATCGAGCCAGCGCCTCGTGGCCAACGATGCGGTTTTCCACCAGATGCACGATGGGTTGGTACACCACCGAATACGCGCGCTGCTCGAGCACCGAGCGGATGCGCGTGAGCGTCTCGGCATAGCGAATCTCATTGAGCGCATGGCGTTCCAGCAATCTGCCGGCGAAGTCGG
>NZ_JXXD01000338.1 GCF_000935215.1 Stutzerimonas stutzeri | reverse complement strand
CGTTGTAGTCGCCGGCCAGCACCACCGGATGGCCGCTGGCGAGCAGACCGGCGGCATGCTCGATGAAGCGCTCGAACCAGCTCAGCTTGTAATCGAACTTCGGCCCCGGCTGCGGGTTGCCGTTGGGCAGGTAGAGGCAGGCGACGATCACACCCTGCACCGCCGCTTCCAGATAGCGGCTGTTGCTGTCACCCGGATCGCCCGGCAGCCCGCGGCGGATCTCCAGCGGCTCGCAATC
>NZ_JXXD01000036.1 GCF_000935215.1 Stutzerimonas stutzeri | reverse complement strand
TCGCGCTGCCGGCCGCGCCGCCAGTCATAGTCGAAGTAGGCGCCGGCGCGCGGATTCCACAGGAAGTGGTCGATCGCTGCCAGGCGAATTTCGGCGCGCCGGGCAAAATTCTCGGCACAGGCCTGCTGGCCCTTCACCGCCGACAGCTCGGCGATCTGCCGCTCGAGCTTGTAGAGCAACGCATTGAGGTCGATGGGCAGGATGCTGGTGGTGCGGATGGTCGCCAGCCGGTGCGCATCGTCCAGCCAGCGCGAGCTGAAGTCCCAGCCCGATTCGGCACCGGCGCGCAGGTCACGGTAGACCTCGTGCCGCGGCCGGCAACTGGCGCGGGCGGTCTCGACGTCTTCGCGATAGGACTCCTCGCGCGGCGTATCGCGCTCGTCCCAGTAACGGTTGAGCACCACGCCGTCGGCCAGGCAGACGCAGCGCCGGTGCCGCTCACCGGGGCGCAGCGCATCGGCACCCTCCATCCAGAAGGCATATTCCTTGTGCAGCTGCGGCAGGTAATCGCTGGCCCGGTGCACGCCGTTTTCCTCGAACAGCTCGGTCATCAGGGCGAACACCGGCGGCTGCGAGCGGCCGAGGTAGTAGGTGCGGTTGCCATTGGGCACATGGCCGTAGGTGTCGATCAGGTAGGCGAAGTTGTCCGCCATCGAGCGCAGCAGGTCGCAGTGCCCGCTCTCGTCCAGACCGAGCATGGTGAAGTAGGAATCCCAGTAATACAGCTCGGTGAAGCGCCCGCCTGGCACCACGTACGGGTGCGGCAGCGGCAGCAGCGAGGAATGCTCGGGATGGTCCTGCGGCTGCCGGGTGAGCACCGGCCAGAGCCGGTCGATGTGTTCGGCCAGGCTGTCGTCGGGGTTGGCGACGAATTCCCTGACCGGCATCTCGTAAAGGCTGAAGTGCTCGTGGACGAAGGCGCCGAGATCGAAGCCGGGCTCATTGCAGCGGGCGCGGTATGCCTCGAGGATGACTTCGGGATGGCGCCGCGGCGCGCAGTCGACGAAGGTCTTGCTGTCGGGAAAGATGCGCTGCATCTGCACTGCGACGAACAGCTCCTGATAGCGATCGGCGGGGCTTAGGGTATCGGCCAGCGAGATGGCGCTGACGTCATGGCTGAACGGCTGGTAAGACTGGCTACTGGTCATTGTTCGCTGTAATTCCATAGCAGGCCGCCATCGACCACCAGGGTAGTCCCGGTGATGTATTCGGCATCCGGTGAGGCGAGAAAGGCGACGACCCCAGCGACATCGTGAGGCCGCCCAAGGCGCCCGGCCGGGATGTTCTGCAGCAGGCTGGCAAGCTTCTCCGGCTGGTTCATCAGTTCGCGGTTGATCGGCGTTTCCACCGCACCTGGCGCCACGTTATTAACGGTGATGCCGAGTGGCGCAAGCTCGATGGCGATATTGCGCATGAGCATCTTCAGCCCGCCCTTGCTCGCGCAGTAGGCGGTGAAGTTGGGGTGCGGCAGCTCTTCGTGCACCGAGCTATTGTTGATGATGCGCCCGCCACGGCCCTGCTCGCGCAGATAGCGGGCAAAGGCCTGGGCGAGGAAGAACGGCCCGCGCAGGTTGACCTCGAGTACCCGGTCGTAGTCGTCCTCCTCGGCGTCGAGAAATGCGGCGTGCGCCTGCACACCGGCGTTGTTCACCAGGATATCCAGGCGGCCCATGCGCTCGACGCTCTCGCGCACCAGCCGCTGGCATTGCTCGACCTGGCTGACGTCCGCGGCGATGAAGCAGACCCGCCGCCCCACGGCGCGTACTTGCTCGAGGCTCGCACGGGCCTCGTCATCTTCCTCGCGACCGTTGATGACCACGTCGGCCCCCTCCTCGGCCAGGCGCACGGCGATGCCGAGGCCGATGCCGTGAGTACTGCCGGTGACCAGAGCCACCTGATTCTGCAAGCGCATTGCGACCTCCGTACGCACGTCGCCTGAACGCGACGCCGTTTCGATTGGCGATGCAGATGAGACGGAGCGAGCCTTCGCGCGTTCCCTCATCCGTCGGATCGGCGCAGCTGGTCGCGCCGTGGCTTTACGTTAGCCGCCTAATCTTTCTCTCCTCCGGACAAAGGCGCAAAATGGCCGGCTCTCCGCTGCTCGTCGAAGGACGTCATGGCTACCGCCAATCTGCGCAAGGGTTATCTGCTGGGGCTGGCCACGTTCAGCATCTGGGGCATGTTCCCGCTCTACTTCAAGGCACTCGAGCAGTACGGCGCGCTGGAGATCGTTACCCAGCGGGTAATCTGGTCGGCGGTGTTCGGTTCGCTGGTGCTGCTGGTCTGGCGCCACCCCGGCTGGTGGCGCGAACTGCTGGCACATCCGCGACGGCTTGGCGTGCTGGGCATCTCCAGTGTGCTGATCGCCGCCAACTGGCTGATCTACGTCTGGGCGGTGAACCACGACCGGATGGTCGAAGCCAGCCTGGGCTACTACATCAATCCGCTGGTCAACGTGCTGCTCGGCATGATCGTGCTGCGCGAGCGGCTGCGCCCGCTGCAGTGGCTGGCGGTGGCGATGGCCACCGTCGGCGTCAGCCTGCAGCTGCTGATGCTCGGCGAATTCCCGTGGATTTCCATCGTGCTGGCGCTGAGCTTCGGCAGCTACGGTCTGCTACGCAAGCTGGCACCGGTTGCCGCGTTGCCTGGGCTGGTGGTGGAAACCTGGATGTTGTTGCCGGTAGCGCTGGTCTGGCTGTTCTGGTTCAGCAGCGGCACCAGCACCGAACCTGCGTTCTGGACCAGCACCGACGCGCTCTGGCTGATGGCCGCCGGGCCGGTGACGCTGATCCCGCTGCTCGGCTTCAACGCCGCCGCGCGCCACCTGCCGTATTCGACGCTGGGCTTCCTGCAGTACCTGACGCCGACGCTGCTGCTGATCCTCGCCGTACAGCTGTTCGGCGAGCCGTTCCCGGTCGACCGTCAGCTGGCCTTCTTCTGCATCTGGGCGGGGCTCGCCGTCTACAGCCTGGACGCCTGGCGCATCATGCGTAAAAGCGCCGGCTGAACATGCCGGCGGCCGACTAGGGTTTCTCGGCAGGTTGCAGCTTGAGTTCGACCATCAGGTCATCGGCCAGGGCTTCCAGACGCTGTTGCAGGACCTCCAGCGACAGCTCGCTCGGCACGGCCAGACGCACTTCGGCACGGAACAGCAGCTCGCTGCTCATCGGCGCCGGCAGCACCTCGGTATCCAGGCTTTCCAGATTAACCCCATGCTCGGCGAGCAGATGGGTAATGTCGCGGACAATGCCCGGGCGGTCGTTGCCGACCAGCTCCAGCTGAATTTCCTGCCAGCTCGCCGCTGGCTCCGTGCCGCTGTGCGCCAGCAGGACGCGAATGCCTTGCGCCTCCAGCGCCTGCAGCGCAGCGGTCAGTTCGGCATGCGCCTGCTGCGGCACGGCTACCCGCAGGATGCCGGCGAACTGTCCAGCCATCCGCGACATACGGCTCTCCAGCCAGTTGCCGCCGTGATCGGCGATGCACTTTGCCAGTCGTTCGACCAAACCGGGCTGATCTTCGGCGATAACAGTAAGAACGAGGTGATCCATGGACGGCTCCTGTGCAGGGAAAGCGCCAACGCGGTAGCGACGGCCCATTAGGTATAGCAGGCAGCCGCCCCGACGACAGTCTGCGGCGCCCTCGCCCGGCGTCGCAAGGCCGAAACCACCGGCTCTTTCGGCGGACTGATTTTCCCCGGCGCTTGATGTAGTATCCGGCGACTCGGACTACAAGAAACGAAACTGTCCGTCGAATTAGAAGAACCAAGTGAGGCGAGTAATGACTGAGCGCGTTCAAGTCGGTGGCCTGCAGGTCGCCAAAGTCCTGTACGACTTCGTGAACAACGAAGCGATTCCCGGTACCGGCGTCGATGCCGCCGCCTTCTGGGCTGGCGCCGACAGCGTCATCCACGACCTGGCGCCGAAGAACCGCGCGCTGCTGGCCAAGCGCGACGAGCTGCAGGCGCAGATCGATGCCTGGCACCAGGCTCGCGCCGGTCAGGCCCACGACGCCGTGGCGTACAAGAGTTTCCTGCAGGAAATCGGCTACCTGCTGCCGGAAGCCGAAGACTTCCAGGCCACCACCGAGAACGTCGACGAAGAAATCGCCCGCATGGCCGGCCCGCAGCTGGTGGTGCCGATCATGAACGCGCGCTTCGCCCTGAACGCCGCCAACGCCCGCTGGGGCTCGCTGTACGACGCCCTGTACGGCACCGACGCGATCTCCGAAGAAGACGGCGCCAGCAAGGGCCCGGGCTACAACGAGATCCGCGGCAACAAGGTCATCGCCTACGCGCGCAACTTCCTCAATGAAGCCGCACCGCTGGAAAGCGGCTCGCACGTCGACTCCACCGGCTACCGCATCGAGGGTGGCAAGCTGGTCGTGTCGCTGAACAACGGCACTACCACCGGCCTGAAGAACCCGGCCCAGCTGCAGGGCTTCCAGGGTGACGCCAGCGCACCGGTCGCCGTGCTGCTGAAGAACCACGGCATCCACTTCGAGATCCAGATCGACCCGGCCAGCCCGATCGGCCAGACCGACGCGGCCGGTGTGAAGGACATCCTGATGGAATCGGCGCTGACCACCATCATGGACTGCGAAGACTCCATCGCTGCCGTCGACGCCGACGACAAGACCGTCGTCTACCGCAACTGGCTCGGCCTGATGAAGGGCGACCTGGTCGAGGAGCTGGAAAAGGGCGGCAAGCGCATCACCCGCGCGATGAACCCGGACCGCGTCTACACCAAGGCCGACGGCAACGGCGAGCTGACCCTGCACGGCCGTTCGCTGCTGTTCATCCGTAACGTCGGTCACCTGATGACCAACGACGCCATCCTCGACAAGGAAGGCAACGAGGTGCCGGAAGGCATCATGGACGGCCTGTTCACCAGCCTGATCGCGGTGCACAACCTCAACGGCAACACCAGCCGCAAGAACACCCGCACCGGCTCGATGTACATCGTCAAGCCGAAGATGCACGGCCCGGAAGAAGTCGCCTTCGCCACCGAACTGTTCGGCCGCGTCGAAGACGTGCTCGGTCTGCCGCGCAACACCCTGAAGGTCGGCATCATGGACGAGGAGCGTCGTACCACGATCAACCTCAAGGCCTGCATCAAGGAAGCGCGCGAGCGCGTGGTGTTCATCAACACCGGCTTCCTCGACCGTACCGGTGACGAAATCCACACCTCCATGGAAGCCGGCCCGATGGTGCGCAAGGCGGCCATGAAGGCCGAGAAGTGGATCAGCGCCTACGAGAACAACAACGTCGACGTGGGCCTGGCCTGCGGCCTGCAGGGCAAGGCGCAGATCGGCAAGGGCATGTGGGCCATGCCTGATCTGATGGCTGCGATGCTCGAGCAGAAGGTCGGCCACCCCATGGCCGGCGCCAACACCGCCTGGGTACCGTCGCCGACCGCTGCCACCCTGCACGCCATGCACTACCACAAGATCGACGTGCAGGCGCGTCAGGTGGAACTGGCCAAGCGCGAGAAGGCGTCCATCGACGACATCCTCACCATCCCGCTGGCGCAAGACACCAATTGGAGCGAGGAAGAGAAGCAGAACGAGCTGGACAACAACTCGCAGGGCATCCTCGGCTACATGGTCCGCTGGGTCGAACAGGGCGTCGGTTGCTCCAAGGTACCGGACATCAACGACATCGCGCTGATGGAAGACCGCGCCACCCTGCGTATCTCCAGCCAGCACGTAGCCAACTGGATGCGTCATGGCGTCGTTACCAAGGATCAGGTGCTCGCGAGCCTCAAGCGCATGGCGCCGGTGGTTGACCGCCAGAACCAGGGCGACCCGCTGTACCGCCCGATGGCACCGGACTTCGACAACAGCGTGGCCTTCCAGGCTGCCCTGGAGCTGGTCCTCGAAGGCACCAAGCAGCCCAATGGCTACACCGAGCCGGTACTGCACCGCCGTCGCCGCGAGTTCAAGGCCAAAAACGGCCTGTAACCCGCGTCCGAGCTGCACAGGAACCGCCCTTCGGGGCGGTTTTTTTGTGCGTGAGTCACCGCAACAGCGCGAAACATGAGGCTGACCCTGATCAGCTCCCCCGCCCCTTGAGCTGACTAGACTTACGTCCAATTGGGTCCGACTGACCTGCAGCCCACCATTACCAAAAAATGGAAGCCAACCATGAGCACACCCGACGCTGGGAAGACGGCTGTACTGCAGAACATCCACGGCACCATGGAGTTTCTGCGCAAGTACGCTCCGTTCAACCAGATGGAGCCGGCCCACCTGGCCTACCTGGTGGAGAACTGTGCACTGCGCTTCTATGCCGAAGGCGATTGCATCATTTCCCCCGAAGACGGCGTGGTGCAGCAGTTCTATATCGTCAAGCAGGGCCGCGTGCATGGTCAGCGCCCGCATACCGCCAAGCGCGGCACCGACACCACCTTCGAGGTCATCGTCGGCGAATGCTTCCCGATGGCCGCGCTCATGGGCGAACGAGCGACCCGCACCGCGCATCTGGCCGCCGAAGACACCTTCTGCTTCCTGCTCGGCAAGCCCGCCTTCGTCCAGCTGGTTTCCAAGTCTCCGGTGTTCCGTGATTTCGCCATGCGTGGCGTCAGCAGCCTGCTCGACCTGGTTAACCAGCAGGCGCAGATGCGCGCGGTGGAAAACCTCGGTGAGCAGTACTCGCTCGAGACCAGCATCGGCGAGCTGGCGCTTCACCACCCGGTGTCCTGCCTGCCGTCCAAGCCGATCAACGAGGCGGTCGCGATGATGCAGGAGAGCAATGTCGGCAGCATCGTCATCGTCGATGAAGCTTTGCACCCGCAAGGCATCTTCACACTGCGCGATCTGCGACGGGTAATCGGTACCGGCACCACCGATCTGAGTCAGCCGATCTCCCAGCTCATGACGCATGATCCGTTCTACCTGCCGCCGGACGCCACCGCCTTCGACGCGGCGATCGCCATGACCGAACGGCACATCGCCCATGTTTGCGTCGTGGAGAATGGCCTGCTGCGTGGCGTAATTTCCGAGCGCGACCTGTTTTCCCTGCAGCGCGTGGATCTGGTGCACCTGGCGCAGACCATCCGTCACGCCGATCGCGTCGATGCGCTGGTGGTCATCCGCGATCGCATCAAGCAACTGGTCGACAACATGCTCGCCCACGGCGCCTCGTCGACCCAGATCACCCATATCGTCACGCTGCTCAATGATCACACCGTATGCCGGGTGATCGAGCTGGCCATCCAGCACATTGGCGATCCGGGCGTGCCCTTCACCTGGCTGTGTTTCGGCAGCGAAGGCCGCCAGGAGCAGACCCTGTACACCGACCAGGACAACGGCATCCTCTTCGAGGCCGCCGACGCCGCGGAGGCCGCGCATATCCGCGGACGTCTGCTGCCGCTCGCCGAACGCATCAACCGTGACCTAGACACCTGCGGTTTCACGCTGTGCAAAGGCAACATCATGGCCAGCAACCCGCAGCTGTGCCTGTCGCGCCAGGAATGGAGCCGCCGCTTCAGCTCCTTCGTGCGCGAGGCAACGCCGGAAAATCTGCTCGGCAGCACCATCTATTTCGATCTGCGCAGCATCTGGGGGCCTTCGGAAGGCTGCGAACAGCTGCGCCGCGACCTGCTCGAGGAAATCAACGACAACCGCCTGTTCCAGCGCATGATGGCCGAAAACGCCTTGCGTCATCGCCCGCCGGTCGGCCGTTTCCGCGACTTCGTTGTGGCGCGCAAGGGCGAGGGCAAGGACACGCTCGACCTCAAGGTGCAGGGCCTGACACCCTTCGTCGATGGCGCCCGCCTGCTGGCACTGAGCAACGACATCGGCACCTGCAATACGCTGGAGCGGCTGCGCAAGCTGGTGGAGAAAGGCGTCATCGAAGCGAAGGATGGCGCGGCCTATGAAGAGGCCTACCATTTCATCCAGCAGACACGCATGCAGCACCACCAACAGCAGGCACGCGATGGACTGCCCTATTCCAACCGCCTGGATCCGGATACTCTCAACGTGCTGGACCGCCGAATCCTGCGCGAGTCCTTCCGCCAGGCCCAGCGGTTACAGGCCAGTCTCGCGGTGCGCTATCAACTATGAGTATGTTCTGGTTCAACCCCCGCGGTCCGAAGCTGCCTCCCGAGCAGCAGCAACGTGTTGCCGAGCTGGCGCGCCCGCTGCCGCCACAGGCGGTCCCGTTGCGGCAGCAGCGTCTGGTGGTGCTGGATCTGGAAACCACCGGGCTGCACCTCAAGCGCGATCTGGTCATCGCCATCGGCGCAGTGGTCATCGAAGACGGCGCCATCGACTATTCCCAGCAGTTCGAATGCACCCTCTGCCGTCAGGTCAAGGTCACTGAAAGCGTACTGATCCACGGGATCGCCCCAAGCGAGCTGGCCAACGGCTTGCCACCGTCCGAAGCGCTGCTCAGTTTCATGGAGTTCGCCGCGGGCAGCGTCATCCTCGCCTTTCACGCGCCCTTTGATCAGCGCATGCTCGGTCGCGCGCTGAAGAACGAACTGGGCTACTCGCTGGAACACACCTTCCTCGATGTGGCCGACCTGGCGCCCATGCTGTTTCCCGAGGCGATGATCCATCGCGGCGGGCTGGATCACTGGCTCGACTACTTCAACATACATATCCCTCAGCGGCACAACGCCTCCGCCGATGCCATGGCCACCGCGGAAATCGCTCTGATCCTGATGAATCGCGCACAACGCATGGGTCTGACCAGCTTAGACGAGCTGGCTCAGCGGCTGCGCTGCTGGCAACGCGCGCGCAAGGCGGCCTTCAACTCGATCTGAACGGGCTGGGTGGCAGTCACTGCGTGGGTGATATGCCGACGGCTGCTCGCGACAGAACGGAGCATCGTCTACCGGACGGGTTGTCAGACGCATATGCCGGCTACTCGGTCCCATTGCGGAACCGATCAATTCTTCTTCGCGGCGCGCATCAGATAATGCTGATGCGCGGAACCCGCAGCTCGTAGGCGTTCGGTTAACGCCCGGCCTCGCAAATAGCCTGATAAAGAGGTGAATCGGCTTCCAGCTCGGTAAGCGTTTCGATCTTCGCCTGGCCGGCTTCATTCAGTCTGAACATCGCCCGCTCGGTGCAGATCAGCTGATAGCTGGCGCTCTTCACGATCGACGTCAGGTGTTGCTTCTCGAAACGGTACAGCACGAAGCGGCCGAGACGGCCCTGTTCGGTGTCCTGCACCTGAGCGTTCGCGCCGTCCAGCACCGTATAGGCCAGCGGCATCGGATAGATCATCGTCCACGGGCGCCAGAGCATTTCGCCCTCTTCGCTCATGACCACCAGCGATCCTTCCGGCAGACGTGCTTGCTTGGTTTCGAACCAGGTGTACTCGTAATGGATGGTGTAACTCAGCATGCCCAGACCGGCGCAGACGGGAATGATCCATTTCGGCAGTCGCTTACGCGTCAGTGAGCGCAACAGCAGGCCGATACCGGCTCCCGCCACACCTGCGACGATTGCCGCGATTAAATGCCAGAACATATACAACTCCCCCTAAAAAAATCGGGCTTCCATATGGAAGCCCGACTTCTACCTCAACCTTGTGTCAGAGCAGGTCTGACGTCCGGCTGCATTATCAGTTAGTGATCAAGTGCAACGCCAGCACCCTTCGGGGTACGAACGCTCTCGACCAGATCCTGAATCTCCTGCGGCGGAGCTTCGGTAGCCATCGAAACAGCATAGGCAACAGCGAAGTTCAGCACGGCACCCACGGCACCGAAGGCCTGCGGGGAAATGCCCATCCACCACTGATCAGGCGTGTTCGGGATGCTTGCAGTGCCAGGGATGAAGAACCAGCCCAGGTACAGGAAGATGTACACGGCGGTGGAGATCACACCAACCAACATCCCCGCAACAGCACCCTTGCTGTTCACGCGCTTGGAGAAGATACCCATCATCAGTGCCGGGAACAGGCTCGCTGCCGCAAGACCGAACGCCAGTGCCACCACCTGCGCGGCGAAGCCCGGTGGATTCAGACCCAGCCAGGTTGCCAGCAGAATCGCTGCCGTCATGGACAGACGAGCGGCCAGCATTTCGTTCTTCTCGCTGATCTTCGGATTGATGAGTGTCTTGATCAGGTCATGACTGATGGCAGACGAAATCGCCAGCAGCAGACCCGCAGCAGTCGAGAGCGCAGCAGCGATAGCACCCGCAGCGATCAGACCGATGACCCAGCCCGGCAGGTTGGCGATTTCCGGGTTGGCCAGAACGATGATGTCATTGTTCACGGTCAGCTCGTTGCCGGTCCAGCCACGCTCAGTAGCGGTCGGAGTAAAGGCGGCGTTGGCGTCGTTGTACATCTGCACACGACCGTCGGCGTTCTTGTCTTCCCACTTGATCAGACCGGTACGCTCCCAGGTCTGCACCCACTCAGGACGATCTTCGTAGCGGATTGCTTCGGCAGCCGGGCCTTCCGGATAGATGGTGTTCACCAAGTTCAAACGCGCCATCGAGCCAACGGCCGGGGCGGTGAGGTACAGCAGGGCGATGAAGACCAGGGTCCAGCCAGCGGACCAGCGGGCATCAGCTACCTTCGGTACGGTGAAGAAACGAATGATTACGTGCGGCAGACCAGCGGTACCAATCATCAGCGACAGGGTGAACAGGAACATGTTCAGCTTGTTGTCGACGTCAGCGGTATACGCGGTGAAACCGAGGTCAGTAACCACCTGGTTCAATTTTTCGAGCAGCGGCAGACCGGACTCGGTATGAGTGCTGAACATGCCGAACATCGGGATCGGGTTGCCAGTCAGCTGCATGGCAATGAACACGGCCGGAATGGTGTAGGCGATGATCAGAACCACGTACTGCGCCACCTGGGTGTAGGTGATGCCCTTCATGCCGCCGAATACCGCGTAGGCGAACACGATGGCAGCAGCAATCCAGATACCAGCGGAGTTGCTCACTTCCAGGAAGCGGGAGAATGCCACGCCAGCACCAGCCATCTGACCGATTACGTAGGTAACGGAGATGAGGATTAGGCAGACGACAGCTACCAGGCGAGCGCCACGGCTGTAGAAACGATCACCGATAAAGTCCGGCACAGTGAACTTGCCGAACTTGCGCAGGTAGGGCGCCAGCAGCATGGCCAGCAGCACGTAGCCACCAGTCCAGCCCATCAGGTAGACGGAAGTGGCATAACCACCGGAGGCGATCAGACCCGCCATGGAAATGAAGGAAGCTGCAGACATCCAGTCTGCCGCCGTTGCCATGCCGTTGGTGACCGGATGAACACCACCACCAGCGACATAGAACTCTTTAGTTGACCCGGCGCGAGCCCAGACCGCGATCCCGATATAAAGCAGGAACGAGGCGCCCACGAACATCATGTTGATCCAATATTGGCTCATTGTGGTTACTCCTCAACCCCGAATTCCTTGTCCAGTTTGTTCAGCCGCCACGCGTAGTGGAAGATGATCAAAATGAACGTGATGATCGAACCCTGTTGAGCGAACCAGAAGCCTAGATCCGTGCCCCCGACGGGGATGCCGGAGACCAGCGGGCGCAGGAGGATACCGAAACCATATGAGACGAGAGCCCAGACCACCAAGCTCCAAGTGATAAGGCGAACATTCGCCTTCCAGTACGCAGCAGCATTTTCTTTATCGTTGTCGGCCATTGACGTTCTCCGCCTTATTTTTATTGCGTGTGAAGGGAACCCACATCCTGAATTTAACAGGGGTGGGTTAATGAATGAAAGCCCCGACTTTAGTCTGACGAACAACAAGAGAAGACCAATTCAGTCGCTGGATGCCCCTTGGTGAGAGGGTCTCGGGTGGCCAAGAGCCATTGTGCAGCCTGCTCGCCGTAACCTTCGCGGCAGACGGTTTTGACGCCGACCGGTGCGGCGGGGTGACGCGGAGACTCGTACCGAGGTCGAACGACTCGCTGGCGCACTTGCGAGACCGGTCGGTCACGTGGCTCATATGCACCAGATGATCAAAGAACAAATAAATAAAAAGCCCGGATTTAAATAAAGAAAGATGCAGCCTTATATATTGGAAACTCAACTTCTTAATTATCGTTAATCCCCAAAACGCAAATAGCGACAATTAAACTACCGCTTATATTTTTCCTGCGGATTGCAAGCGCTATTTGCGAACCCATTCTGTCGGGCAGGGTTTCGATCAGGCGGGCGCGTTCCAGACCGTCAGCGTTCGGGCAAAAGCCGAAGCGGATCTCGCCGCCTGGGTGACTGCCAGTATCAAGCAGGTACTCGTCAGCCCAGGAGCGGGAGGAAGATGGCGCATGGTGGCTCATGCTGCAGTGAGGAGGTGCGATCGCAGGAATATCCAGGACCGGGCCGGAGGCGATGCCGTCCGGCCCGGATGGTCGCGGGCTGGCAATGCCGCGCTAGCAGGTCGGGCGACCCGCCGTGTACTTCTCGGTCGGATAGATCGCCGCGTTGAGATCACGAATCGTCTCGGCGCCGATCAACAACGGGTAACTGAAGTGCCTGCGGTCGGTGAGGTTGACCTCGACCTCACGCTGGCGATCGCCAATGCACAGCTGCATGCCGATCACTGGTCGCTCAGCCCGTGGCGGCTCGCTGTCGGGATCGACATCGCCGGCCTCTTCCGCGCGCGTCTTGATTCGACTGATGCCGAGCAGGCGCTGCTCATAAAGGGTGTCATCCGCGCCATCGACGGCCAGGCGGAAACGCACCCAGTCCTCGCCATCTCGCTTGAACTGCTCGATATCGCGCGCTGACAGGGATGCGGTCATGGCACCGGTATCCATCTTGGCGGGAAGGGTCTTGCCGATCTCCGCGACCTTGATGTGTTCATAACGTCCATAAAGGGTGGGCTCGTCGGCAAAAGCGGGTAGCGCCAACAGCCCGGCGAGGAAAAGAACACGAGACAAAACAACCTCCTGGGAGCGAGTAATGGACAAATTTCGATCAGGTCGATGCCTTGGGGTTCCGTCTGCCGGTCTTGCAAAACGTTTCACCGTGCAGGCGTACAGCCATCTCGGTGCCCGCCAACCGGCGCGTGCAACGTCGGCCTGATAGACTGCAGGCCGTTCCCCGTCCGAAGACTCTTCCCGTGCCCAGTACCGCTTTTTCTTCTCTGCCCCTTTCTGCCGCCATGCTGGCGAACCTCGAAGCCCTCGGCTACGCGGCGATGACGCCGATCCAGGCGCAGAGCCTGCCGGTCATGCTCAAAGGCCACGACCTGATCGCTCAGGCCAAGACCGGCAGTGGAAAGACCGCCGCATTCGGCATCGCCCTGCTCGGCCCGCTCAATCCTCGTTATTTCGGCTGCCAGGCGCTGGTCCTGTGCCCGACGCGCGAGCTGGCCGACCAGGTCGCCAAGGAGCTGCGGCGGCTGGCGCGCGCGGCGGACAACATCAAGATCCTCACGCTGTGCGGCGGCATCTCCATCGGTCCGCAGATCGCTTCGCTGGAGCATGGCGCGCACGTCATCGTTGGCACGCCGGGCCGGGTCCAGGAACATCTGAGGAAAGGCACGCTGAAACTCGACGGGCTGAACACCCTGGTGCTCGATGAAGCCGATCGCATGCTGGACATGGGCTTCTACGACGCCATCGCCGACATCATCGGCCAGACACCGGCCAAGCGGCAGACCCTGCTGTTCTCAGCCACCTACCCCGCCGGCATCAAGCAGCTGTCCGCAAGCTTCATGCGCGACCCGCAGCAAGCGCGTGCCGAAGCCCTGCATGACGATGCACAGATCGAACAGCGCTTCTACGAAATCGACCCCGAGCAGCGCATGGACGCGGTCCTGCGCCTGCTCGCCAGCTTCCGACCGGAAAGCTGCGTGGCGTTCTGCTTCACCAAGCAGCAGTGCCAGGAGCTGGTCGATCACCTGATTGCCAACGGCATCTCGGCCATGGCGCTCAATGGCGATCTGGAGCAGCGTGACCGCGACCAGGTGCTGGCGATGTTCGCCAACCGCAGCCTCTCGGTGCTGGTGGCGACCGATGTCGCCGCGCGCGGCCTGGATATCGATGCGCTGGACATGGTGATCAACGTCGAGCTGGCCCGCGACCCGGAGATACATGTACACCGGGTCGGTCGGACCGGCCGCGCCGGTAATCAGGGCCTGGCCATGAGCCTGGTCGCCCCGGCCGAAGCCCATCGCGCGCAAGCCATCGAAAAGCTGCAGCAGGCACCGCTCAACTGGCAGCCACTGGACGGGCTCAAGGCCAAGACCGGCGCGCCATTGCAACCACCGATGGCGACCCTGTGCATTGGAGCGGGCCGCAAGGACAAGCTGCGCCCGGGCGACATCCTCGGTGCACTGACGGGTGATGCCGGCATCCCCGGGACCCAGGTCGGCAAGATCGCCATCTTCGACTTCCAGGCGTTCGTCGCTGTCGAGCGCGGCGTCGCCAAGCAGGCACTCAAACGCCTGAACGAAGGTAAGATCAAGGGCCGCTCGCTAAAGGTCCGCGTCCTCTGAGAAGGTTCGCCTGCTGCTGAACGCGCGTATCCGGGCCGACCTTCTGCGGCCCGGATGATTGAAGCACGAGCCGGCCGTGACAGTGTTCGTGGCAGCTTCGTCCAATCTGGCCTCCCCCAACGGAACGCTCCATGCCGCAACCCTCGCTCAGCCAGTTTTTACGTCGCCTGTGGGCGCTGGAGAAGTTCGGCTACAGCCTGCGCGTACTGATCGCCATGGCCGGCAGCATGGGTCTGAGCTGGTATCTCGGGCAGCCGACACTGATCATTCCGCTGTTCCTCGGCATCATCGCCAGCGCGCTGGCGGAAACCGACGACAGCTGGCTCGGACGTCTCAACGCGCTGCTGGTAACGTTGCTGTGCTTCAGCATCGCCGCCGTCGCGGTCGAACTGCTGTTCCCATACCCCTGGCTGTTCGTCGCCGGCCTGGCGCTTTCCACCTTCGCGCTGGTCATGCTCGGTGCGCTCGGTGAGCGCTACGGGGCCATTGCCCAGGCCACCCTGATTCTCGCGATCTACAGCATGATCGCGGCCGATCAGCGCGATGGCGCACTGCAGCATCTGTGGCGCGATCCCATGCTGCTGGTGGCGGGTGCGGCCTGGTACGGCCTGCTGTCGGTGGGCTGGAACGCGCTGTTCGCCCATCAGCCGGTGCAGCAGAGTCTGGCGCGGCTGTACCGCGAGCTGGGCCTGTATTTTCGCTACAAGGCCGCATTGTTCGAGCCGGTGCGTCAGCTGGACGTGGAACAGCGCCGCCTGGAACTTGCGCAGCAGAACGGCCGGGTCGTCAGCGCGCTCAACGCAGCCAAGGAGACGCTGCTGAATCGCCTGGGCAACGGCCGCGGCGGCGGCAAGATCAATCACTACCTCAAGCTATATTTCCTCGCCCAGGATCTGCACGAGCGGGTCAGCTCGTCGCATTATCCCTACCAGGCGCTGGCCGAGGCCTTCTTCCACAGCGATGTGCTGTTTCGCTGCCAGCGCCTGTTGCGGCTGCAGGCCAGCGCCTGCGCCGACCTCGGCGAGGCCATCCAGATGCGCCAGGTGTTTCGCTACAGCGAGGCCAACGGGCAGGCGCTGGAAGACCTGCAGGCCTCGCTGGAGCATTTGCGTGAGCAGAACAATCCGGCCTGGCGCGGCCTGCTGCGCTCGTTGCGCGCGCTGTCAGGCAACCTTTCCACGCTGCAGCGCCAGCTCGCCAGCGCCAGCGACCCCGGGACTCTGGAAGGCGAGCAGGACAGCAGCCTTCTGGACCGCCAGCCGCAGTCCCTGCGCGAGGCAGTCAATCGCATTCGCCTGCAGCTGACGCCGACTTCGCTGCTGTTCCGCCACGCCCTGCGCATGACCATCGCCCTAGTCTGCGGCTACGCGGTGCTGCACGCCATCCATCCCGAACAGGGTTACTGGGTGCTGCTGACCACCGTCTTCGTCTGCCAGCCGAACTACGGCGCCACGCGAATCAAGCTGGTGCAGCGCATCAGCGGCACCTTACTCGGCCTCATCGCCGGCTGGGCACTGTTCGATCTGTTCCCCAGCCAGCCGATCCAGGCCTTGTTCGCGGTGGTCGCCGGCGTGGTGTTCTTCGCCACTCGCAGCACGCGCTACACCCTGGCCACGGCGGCGATCACGCTGATGGTACTTTTCTGCTTCAACCAGGTTGGCGATGGCTACGGACTGATCTGGCCCCGGCTGTTCGATACCCTGCTCGGCAGCCTGATCGCCGCCGCCGCGGTGTTCCTCATCCTGCCGGACTGGCAGGGTCGACGCCTCAATCAGGTGGTCGCCAACACCCTCAGCTGCAACAGCGACTACCTGCGCCAGATCATGCGTCAGTACGACAGCGGCAAACGCGACGACCTCGCCTATCGCCTGGCCCGGCGCAACGCGCACAACGCTGATGCGGCGCTGTCCACCACGCTGTCGAACATGCTGCTGGAGCCCGGACACTTCCGCAAGGATGCCGAAACCGGCTTCCGCTTTCTGATCCTCTCGCACACCTTGCTCAACTACCTCTCCGGCCTTGGCGCCCATCGCGAGAGCCTGCCGGACGACGCCAGCGATGCCCTGCTGGAGCGCGCCGCGCAGCAACTGGCGACCAGCCTCGACGACCTGGCCAGCGCGCTGGCGCAGAACAAGCCTGTCGCCATCTACAGCGAAGATGAAGAGGCGCTGGCGCAACAGCTGGAGCAGACCCCGGACGAGATGGACGATGCCCACCGTCTGGTGCAGACCCAGCTGGGGCTCATCTGCCGGCAGCTGGCACCGCTGCGCAGCATGGCCTCCCACCTGATCAAGCAGCAACCGGCAGGCCAGGGACAGGATTCGCGCTAGTGGCAAGGCGCAGCAACGCAGTATCGGGGCCATGGGCGTCGAAATTGACCAGCTGAACTTACCAAAAAGGCCACTAAGGCAACGCCGCGGGGACCGGCATTCCGTGGCGCACGAAGATCATCGCGTAGCTGCCATCCTCGACCATCGCAGCGATCTCCCGGTTGAAGGTGGCGATGATATCGCTCAGCCGAGGATGATCGCTGCGCACCACCTGCCACAGCCCCACCCGCCGGAACTCGCCCGGCACGAAGCGGAGCGCATCCTGCTCATGCCCCAGCTCGCGCTCAAGATGGAACAGCGCAGTACGCTCGTCCTCCAGCGTCAGGTCGACCCGCCCGGCAAGCACCATCTTTGCCGCCTGGACGAAGTTGGCAGCATAGCCTTTCTCCAGCCGCGTGTCCTCGTTCAGCTCGTCGCTGTACATGTAGCCCCGGCTCAGCGCGATGGGATGGCCAACCAAGCTGTCGAGCCCGTCGTAGCGGAAATTGCTCTCGCGACGCTGGACCCAGCGCATCCGGTTGCTCAGAAACGGGCGTGAGCTGAGCGTGTAGTCGACGCGGTTGACCGTCGGCCAGCCGTTTATCATGTCGTAGCTGCCGTTGCGCAGGCCCAGCAGAGCGCGCTCCCAGGGCACTTCGATGTATTCCACCTGATAACCCCCACGGCCGAGCGCGGTGCGGACGAGCTCGACCGACAACCCTTCGCCGGGCAGGCTGCGATCGGTGTAAGGCGGCCAGACGTTGCCGGCCAGACGAAGCACTTCGGCCGGCAACGATGCGCTTGCCAGCAGCAATATCAACCCGATGACCCGCCGTGTGCCCGTCAAATTCTCTCGCTCTTCTGGCGAAACGCTATCAGCTCCAATCAAAGCACAAAGCGCGCCAGTTGACGCCAGCGTCTCGTCGGATGTCGGGCTGCATCGGAACCGCGGCAGGAGTACCATCGCGCGTTTTCCGACGAGGTAAGCGCTGGTGCAGACTGACGTGGTGGTAATCGGTGCCGGTGCGGCCGGTCTAATGTGCGCCTTCACCGCCGCTGCACGGGGTCGACAGGTCTTGCTGCTGGACCACGCCAACAAGGCCGGCAAGAAAATCCTCATGTCCGGTGGCGGCCGCTGCAACTTCACCAATATGTACACCGAACCGTCGAATTTCCTCTCCAGCAACTCGCATTTCTGCAAGTCGGCGCTGGCGCGCTACACCCAGTGGGACTTCATCGAGATGGTCAGCCGTCACGGCGTGCCCTATCACGAGAAGAAGCTCGGTCAGCTGTTCTGCGATAACAAATCCAGCGACATCCTCGAGATGCTGCTGGACGAATGCGCGCAGGCCGGCGTGGATCTGTGTCTGAACACCCCGGTCGAGTCGATCGAGAAGCATGCTGAGGGATATCTGCTGCACACCGGCGTCGGCCCGGTGCGCTGCCAATCGCTGGTGATCGCCACCGGCGGCCTGTCGATTCCCACCCTCGGTGCCAGCGGTTTCGGCTACCAGATCGCGCGGCAGTTCGGCCACAACGTGCTGCCGACACGCGCTGGACTGGTGCCTTTCACCATCACCGAGCCGCAGCTCAAGACGATCTGCACCGAGCTGTCCGGCACCTCGGTGGACGATTGCCTGGTCAGCTGCAACGGCCAGAGCTTTCGCGAAAACATCCTGTTCACCCATCGCGGACTCTCTGGCCCGGCGATCCTGCAGATCTCGTCCTACTGGCAACCGGGAGATGTGGTGCACATCAACCTGCTGCCGCATCTCGACCTCGGCGAGTGGCTGGTGGCGCAGAAGCAGGAGCGTCCCAATGCGGAGCTGAAAACGCTGCTCGGAGAGGTCTTCACACGCAAGATGGCCGGGCTGCTCTGCGAGCACTGGTTCGTATCCAAACCGCTGAAGCAATACGTACCCAGCGAACTGGAAGCGATTGCCGAGAAGCTCGCGGACTGGCAGCTGGTACCGGCCGGCACCGAAGGGTATCGCACGGCAGAGGTGACGCTGGGCGGGGTAGATACGCGGGAAGTGTCATCCAAGACCATGGAATCGCAGAAATCAGCAGGGCTGTACTTCATCGGCGAGGTGCTGGACGTTACCGGTCATCTGGGGGGGTTCAATTTCCAGTGGGCCTGGGCATCGGCCTACGCCGCAGGCCAGTTCGTCTAGCCTGCGCAACGCCGAATCGGCGCTTACTCGTTGGTCCGGTTGGACGGTGGCGAGATTTCCCGCGGCCCGGCGGGATCGGTCGCCGTGTTCTGGTATTCCTGCTGGTTGCGGGTGTTGTTGTCCAGTGCCGATCTTTCGTCATCCGGCGAGCAACCGGCCAGAGCCAGCGCCGTCAGCGCACCGGCGAATGCAAATTTCCACTTCATCGCTGTCTCCTGCTAAGGCACTCCGCTGTTAGCGCGGAGTGCCCGGATCAGGTGGTGCCGAACTTACTGCGAAGTACCGGTGCCAGTGCTCGGCGCGGTGCCGGAGCCGGACTCGGTGCCCAGGCCGCTGCCGTTGTCGGCTGGCGGAGTTGCCATGCCACCGGAGGTGCCGGTACCAGTTCCGGTGCTCGGCGCAGTGCCGGTCCCGGTGCCGGTGCCTGCAGGCGGAGTGGTGGTATCAGTGGAGGGTGCGGCAGGCTGCTCGGTAGTCGCCGGCGGCGGGGTCGGCTCGCGCTCGCGATCTTCATCCGGGCCGCAACCGACCAACAGGAGCCCGAGTACGGGGGGCAGCAGATAGGTAAGACGCATGGTTAACCTCCTTCAGAGTGGTCCGGCAGTGGCCGGCGAATTCTTGAATCCAGCAGATTCACAGAAGGTTGACCCCCGTTTGCCGTAAGAGTGCCCTGACCGCCCCGTCAGAGCCCATCCCCCACCGATCGGCTCGACGGCCGTCGTGATCGTTACGCGACCG
>NZ_JXXD01000337.1 GCF_000935215.1 Stutzerimonas stutzeri | reverse complement strand
CGCCCATATTGTCGTAATCGAAGATCGTGACCATGCCGGTGCGGCGATTGAACTCCCACAGCGGGCCTTTGGAAGGGAGAACGACCCAATTGGTAAACTTGTTAACAACTAGGGAGCCTATCGCCCAGCAGGCGAGAGGAACCGTCAGATACCATGTTGTTTCTTTGGCGAACATCCATAAGTTGGCCGTGAACTCGCCATCAAGAACCCAAGATAGCCACGCCCAGATAACTGGAGATAAAAGCGCCATAACCCAAAAAACAAAGCGCCCCCCTCCCCATAGGTAAAACCAGAACATGCTGCGCTTGGAGAGCGAGGCATGCCGATAACGCTCGTGATCGATGATCTGGTGGTAATCCAGCAGTTCGTAGGCTTCTCGTTGCTCCTCCCCTGTT
>NZ_JXXD01000336.1 GCF_000935215.1 Stutzerimonas stutzeri | reverse complement strand
GTGGTAATCCAGCAGTTCGTAGGCTTCTCGTTGCTCCTCCCCTGTTTCCAGCGCGTGCTCGTAGCGTTCAACATCTCGCAGGCCCGCGGGGGATGTATGGCTCAGCATGCTATGCGGCACGATATCCTCGGTATGCCCCCAGGGCAGGCGCGAGCTGCCAAAGCGGAACAACCAACTGCGCTTGACCGCTGCTGGCTGGTCGGGAATGCGCGCTGGCTGGTAGGCGCTGGGGCTGTAGTGGGAAGTCATGGGGGGCAATCAATCGGCATAACGTACATGGCGAGCCATGATGTTGAG
>NZ_JXXD01000335.1 GCF_000935215.1 Stutzerimonas stutzeri | reverse complement strand
TGCGACGCGGCCGGTTCTGCAAGGCCTTGTGCCAATCGTCGCTGAGACATCGGCAGATCGACGGTCGCGACTAGTATCCGGGCAATCGGCAAACGACATCGCGGGCTTCAGCGGCTCGCTGTCGACGGTATTCATACGGCAGCAATGGCAGCCAGCCAACGGGGAGGGACTCCATGTCTGATGACATACAGCAGGATCAGGTC
>NZ_JXXD01000334.1 GCF_000935215.1 Stutzerimonas stutzeri | reverse complement strand
CTCAGCGACGATTGGCACAAGGCCTTGCAGAACCGGCCGCGTCGCACGTTGCCGCATCGTTCGAGCCCCGCCTCGCACCGCCTGCCTCTAGCTGCTCGCCCCCGTCTTGCCACGCTTGCTCGACTTCGCCGGCTCGGCCGCCGCGCTCGCGTCACCTTTCAGGGTTATCCAGGTAGGCGCATGGTCACTGGCATGTTGCTGGTCGCGTACCCAGCGATCGACGCCGGCATCCTGCAGCCGCGGCGCAAGGTCCGGGCTAAGCAGCAGATGGTCGATGCGCAGCCCGGAGTTCTTCTGCCAGTGCTGGCGAAAGTAGTCCCAGAAGGTGTAGATGCGCTCGTCGGGGTACCTGGCGCGCAACGCGTCGGTCCAGCCCTGCGCCAGCAGGCGCTCGAAACATTCACGGCTTTCCGGCTGCAGCAGCGCGTCCTTCTTCCAGGAGCGCGGGTTGTAGATATCTTCGTCGGTGGGCACCACGTTATAGTCGCCGGCCAGCACCACCGGATGGCCGCTGGCGAGCAG
>NZ_JXXD01000333.1 GCF_000935215.1 Stutzerimonas stutzeri | reverse complement strand
GAGGGCGAGTCGGAAGCGGTGGCCGCCGAGGTGCCGCTCGCGGTGAAAGCGGCCCCGCCGGCACGGCCGGACAAGGGTTGAGCGCGGCGGTCGATCAGTGTTCCAGCGGCTTGAAGCTGTCGTCGGCGAAGTAAGTGGCGTAGTCGCCCAGCGCGCCGACCACCGTCACCGCGCCGTCGCGCTGACCGGCCGGGGCGCCGCTCATGGCGTCGGCACCGGCGAGCAGCTGGGCGATGATCAGGTGCAGCTGCGCGTCGGCCTCGGCGCTCAGCTTGCAGTTCTCCACCATGTAGGCGACCTGGCCGCGCACCGTCTCGGCCAGTTCGCCGTAGCGGGCGGCGGGCAGACGGTCTTCGTGGATCGCCGGCAGCGCCTGGCGCATATCGTTGTTGATGGTGCCCATTGCCTGGCGCAGCGGCGCGTCGGTGGCCCAGCGCTTGCCGGCATCGAGTTGCAGCGCCGGCGCGCCTTCGCCGTGGCCGTGGTCATGGCTGGTGGCGGCGAGGCTGGTGCCGGCGTGGCCGAGGGTGCCGGCGAGGATGATGGCGAGGGCGAGAGCGTGGGGTTTGCGGATCATCGATAGAACTCCATTGAGCGAGCCGGCGAAGTGCGGCTCCTGATGTTCTAACGCAGGCGCGACGGTTTTGTTCCATCGCGCCGTGCAATCCGTCATTTGCGGTGCAATTGCTCGATGCTGTCGGCGCCGAACGACTGCTGCGTGAGCACCTGGGCGAGCCGCGCGCGCTGCTGCGGTTCGAGGATCTCGCGCTCCTGCAGCAGCTGGTCGATGAGCAGGCGCTGCTGTTCGTTCTGCAGTTCGGCGATCTTCGCCTGCTCGGCGTCGATCACCGTGCGGTCCACCTGTTCGGCGAAGATCGCCTCGATCAGCCGGTTGCGGTGTTCGCCGAGGCTGGCGTTGGAGGCGCGCAGGTAGGCCAGGAACGGCGCCTCGGCATCGTGCCAGCGCTGCAGCTGGCTGGCGCTCAGTTGCAGCTCGCGCGACAGCTCGGTCGGTGCGCCGGAGGGCATCGGCAGGCCATCGCGACTGAGTTTCTGCCAGCCAAGGCCGGCGAGCACGCCGACGTTGACCAGCACGGACAGGACCAGGGCATTGCGCAGGGTGGTGTTGCTCATTTCAGGTTTAC
>NZ_JXXD01000332.1 GCF_000935215.1 Stutzerimonas stutzeri | reverse complement strand
GCGCAGAAATGGCTTGATGCCGTTCGGTGCTTCAACCCCAGCCTCACGCAGGATGCCGCGCAACAGGTTGATGCGTTGCACGCGGGACTTCTTCCAACCCTCGCGCAACTTATGCAGCTGTTGGACTTGCTGCTGTTGCACACTTTTGACTGGCACCGGGCGAATATCCTGGCAGCGTGCTGCTTCCAGAATGGCGTCGCAGTCGTTGCGATCGGTCTTGTTGCGCCGCCGATACGGGCGCACGTA
>NZ_JXXD01000331.1 GCF_000935215.1 Stutzerimonas stutzeri | reverse complement strand
CCAGAAGGAGGCTTTCCTGAAAGGCGGCTCTACGGAAACCCGCAATTCCGGCAACCTGACCCTGCCGGCTTCGCCGTATCAGGTCATGGCCGGAACGGTGGTTGCCGGAGCGCTGGTGACGGGCATCAAGTCGGACTTGCCCGGCGACGTGATCGCCACTGTGACAGAGCCGGTCTATGACACGGCCACCGGGCGTTTCCTGCTGATCCCGCAGGGTTCGCGCATCCTGGGCAAATACAACAGCCAGGTCAGTTACGGGCAGAGCCGCGTTCAAGTCGTCTGGAATCGGATCATTCTGCCGGACACGTCTTCGTTGACGCTCGACAATCTGGCCGGCGCAGATCCGGCCGGCTATGCCGGCCTGGAAGACGATGTGGACTACCACTGGGGCCGCATCTTTGCCGGTGCGGCGCTGACGACCCTGCTGGGCGTCGGCGCCGAACTGGCCGCGCCGGAGAATCGACAAGATGGCGATCGCGTCATCATCGCCGGGCGTGACAGTTTGCAGGACACGGTGAATCAAATCGGCCAGGAAGTGACCCGGCGCAACCTCAACATCCAGCCCACCTTGACCCAACGGCCCGGCCTGCCGGTGCGGATCATCGTCAACCGCGACTTGGTGTTGCGGCCGTACCAGCCGCTGTTCTTCAATCGGGGGACTTCACGATGAGCACAACCAAGAAGCTGCGGCTGGGGCCGCTGCCCAAGACCGAAAGCGTCAAGCTCACCTTTGCCTGCCCGGCCAGTCTTAAAACCGACCTCGACCGCTACGCCGCGCTGCACGCGCAGGCGTATGGCGAGGCAGTCGATGCGGCGACGCTGATCCCGCACATGCTGGAAGCGTTCATGGCGGGGGATCGGG
>NZ_JXXD01000035.1 GCF_000935215.1 Stutzerimonas stutzeri | reverse complement strand
AGCCCTCCCCGAACCTCCTGTCACAGAACCGCCATATCCCCCACCTACCGTCCGCTGCAGTTCCGGGATGGACCCGGTAAACACCGTTCGGGGGATTGTTCATGAGCACATACCGCAGCGGCATCCGCCATGCAGGATTCCGCATCAGCCTGCTGGCTCTGGCCGTCAGCGCCGGTTCGGCCTGGGCCGAGGAGCCGCTTGTCATCGAGCACGTCGAAGTCATCGGCCAAGCCGTCAGCATCGATGAGGCACTGAAGGACCAGCGCAATTCCGACAGCGTGAAGAGCGTGGTGCATGCAGACGGCATCGGCCAGCTGCCGGACGACAACGCCGCCGAGGCGCTGCAGCGCATTCCGGGCATCTCGGTCGAGCGCGACCAGGGCGAAGGGCGCTTCGTCAGCGTGCGCGGCATCGCGCCGGATCTGAACAGCGTCACCATCAACGGCACGCTGGTCCCATCGCCGGAGAGCGATCGCCGTGCCGTGGCGCTCGACGTGCTGCCATCGGAGCTGGTTCAGTCGCTGTCGGTGGTCAAGACGCTGACGCCGGACATGGATGCCAATTCCCTGGGCGGCACCATCGAGGTACAGAGCCTGTCGGCCTTCGACCATGACGGGCTGTTCTACAGCCTCAGCGGCGAGGGCAGCTATGACGACAACGTCGACAAGACCAGCCCGAAATTCTCCGGCGCCATCAGCGACCGCTTCAGCCTGGGCGATGGCGTCGACAATTTCGGTGTCGCCGCGGCCGTCAGCTGGCAGGAGCGCGACTTCGGCTCGGACAACGTCGAGACCGGCGGCAAGTGGGACTTCGCCGACGACGGCGCGCGGCTGGAGGAACTCGAGCAGCGCGACTACGAGATCACCCGCGAGCGCACCGGCTTCGGGCTGAACTTCGATTACAAGCCGGACGATGTCAGCAGCTATTACCTGCGTACGCTGTACAGCCGCTTCAAGGACACCGAAACGCGTAACGCCGCCGGTGTTGCCTTCGAGGATTCGCAGCTGCCGGGCGAGACCAGTGACGCCGAGGGCTGGCGCGAGCTGAAGTCCCGCGAGGATACCCAGACCGTGCAGTCCTACGTGTTCGGCGGTGAACGCATGATGGGCCTGTGGACCCTGAGCGGGCAGGCCGGTTACAGCCAGTCGCGCGAGCGCAATCCGGGCGGTATCGCCAGCGCGACCTTCGAGGGTAATTTCGCCGATGCCGGCTTTTCCAGTAGCCGCAAGCCGCGCCTGACGATCGATTCGTCCTTCTACGACCCGGCGTCCTTCGAGTTGGATGAAGTGGAGTGGGAGAAAAGCGACACCCGCGACCGCGAGAAGAACATCCGCCTGGACCTGGCGCGCGAGTACGACATCCGGGGTTACGCCGCGCAGGCCAAGTTCGGCGGCAAGCTCAGCCGTCGGCACAAGGACAACGATAACGAGGTCTGGAAATACGACGATTTCGACGACCTGACCCTGGCCGACTTCCAGGGCGGCAGGGTCGACTATGCGCTCGGCCGCTTCGGCCCAGGCATCAGTGCCTCGGCTATCGAGGGCGCGATTGGCGGTCTGGATGCCAGCGAGTTCTACGACGAGGAGGAGTCGCGCATCAATGACTTCGACATGCACGAGGACATCAACGCCGCCTACCTGATGAACACCGTGGATATCGACCGCTGGCGCGTCATCGCCGGCCTGCGCTACGAGGGCACGCGCTTTCGCGCCAAGGGCACCGGCCTGCGCGATGACCAGTTTGAGTCGATCTCCAGCAGCAGTCGTTATGACCACTGGCTGCCGGGGCTGCACCTGCGCTACCAACTGACCGACGACACCATGATCCGTGCCGCCTGGACCAACAGCGTTGTGCGCCCGACCTTCGGCCAGCTGGCGCCCGGTTTCGTCATCGACGGCAACGACGCCGAGTTCGGCAACCCCGATCTCAAGCCGCTGGAATCGATCAACTACGACCTTGGCATCGAGCACTACATGGGCCGCGCCGGCGTGGTGTCGGCGTACCTGTTCTACAAGGACATCGATAACTTCATCTACAACACCGATCTGGCCGGCACCGGCCAGTGGGCCGCGTTCGACGAAGCGCTCAGTTTCCAGAACGGCAGCAGCGCGAAGCTCTACGGCCTGGAGCTGGCCTACTCGCAGAAGCTCGACTGGCTGCCGGCGCCGTGGAACGGTCTGTTGCTGGGCGCCAACGCCACCTTCAGCCAGTCCGACGCGGACATCGAAGGGCAGGGCATGCAGCGCAGCATCGACCTGCCGAATCACTCCGACACGGTCGGCAACCTGATGCTCGGCTGGGAAAACGACCGGCTCAACCTGCGCCTGGCTGCGAACTACAAGTCGGACTACCTCTACGAGGTGGCTGGCATCGACGACGAGGCGCACGACCTGTACGTCGACGATCAGCTGTTCGTCGATTTCAAGGCGGGCTACTTCATCACGCCGAGCCTGCAGCTGACCTTCGAGGCGCTGAACCTGACGGACGAGTCCTACTACGTCTACAGCGGCCGCCGCGCCTACAACGCCCAGTACGAAGAGTACGGCCCGACCTACAAGCTCGGCCTGACCCTCACCCACTTCTGACCCCATGCCGCTCCGGTGCCCGCCGTTCCCCTTTTCGGTCGGGCGCCGGCAGGCGGCAGCCTGAATGGATACACCATGAACGCATTACCCAAAACCATGCTGCTCGGCCTGTGCATCGCATTGGCGGCCTGCCAGTCCACGCAACCAGATACACCGGCGAAGTCGGCCCAGCTGAACATCAGCGAACCGCTGCTGGCCGGCCTCGAGTACGCCCAGCTGCTAAACGGCGACACCCCCTGGACCGGCGCCGACCGTGTGCAGGTCGATGACCAGGGCCTGCAGCTGCTGGATGCCGCCGGTAACAGCCTGGCGCGCCACGCCGGGCGCTTCGAAGGACTGGACCATCGCGTCGACCGCCAGGGCCTGCTGCTCGCCACGGTCGAGCGCAAGCGCCAGCAGGCGATGCTGATCGGCCTGAATGCCGCGCGTGCCTGGAGCCAGCCGCTGTACCTGCCGCGCACAGCATTCGCCATCGAGGGGCTTTGCCTGTACCGCGACAGCGCGCACAACGACTTCGTGTTTCTGCTCGGTGAGGAGGGCGTCGGCGAGCAATGGCTGGTCGGCAGTCAGGGCCGCCTGCTCGGTGAGGCGCGGCGGGTGCGCGGGCTCAGCCTGCCGCCGCAGAGCGCCTTCTGCCAGACGGACGATGCCAGTGGGCAGCTCTATGTCAACGAGGAGTCCGTCGGCTTTTGGCGTTACCCGGCCGACGCCGAGGCGCCGTTGCAGCGTGAGCCGGTCGATCTGCGCCAGCCGTTCGGCAGCCTGGCCCATGCCGCAGCGGGCATGACCTTGGTGCCGGGCGGACTGCTGGCGCTCGATCCCGAAGCCTCGGTGCTGCATCTGTACCGGCAGAACGAAGCCGGCTGGCAAGCCGATGAGGTCATCGCACTGGACGGTTTCGACGAACCGGAACGCATCAGCGCGCGCCGCAGTGCCGAGGGCGTCGAGCTGCTGCTGGCGGATGAACGCGGCCTGCAGTCGGCCCGTCTGGACTGGCAACCGACCGCGCTGTCGCAAGCCGAGCCGATCGTCAGCCTGCCGGCCGCAGTTGAGACAGGCCCGGTGGCGAGCCTGGGTGATGCCGCCGATGATCCGGCGATCTGGGTCCATCCGCGCGATCCGGCACAGAGCCGCGTGCTCGGCACCGACAAGAAGGGCGGCCTGGTGGTGTACGACCTGGACGGCCGTCAGGTGCAGGACCTGCGCGCCGGCCGGCTGAACAACGTCGATGTGCGCAGCGGCTTCCGCCTTGGCAGCAAGCGCGTGGACCTGGCCGTGGCCAGCAATCGCGATCACAACAGCCTGCACCTGTTCGCCATCGACCGGGCGAGCGGGGTGCTCCGCGATGTCGGCGAGGTCGCCACGCCGCTGAGCGAAATCTATGGCCTGTGCATGTTCCAGGATCGCCAGGGCACTACCTACGCCATCGCCAACGACAAGGACGGCACCTTCCTGCAGTACCGCCTCGATGGCAGCTCCGGCCAGCCGCGTGGCGAGCTGGTGCGGCGCTTCAAGCTGGACAGTCAGCCCGAGGGCTGCGTGGCCGACGACCGCAGCGAGCGGCTGTTCGTCGGCGAGGAAGACGTCGCGGTGTGGGTGGTCGATGCCCGCGCCGATGTGCCGGCGGTGCCGGAGCAGATCATCGGTGTCGGCGGGCCGGTCTACGACGACATCGAAGGTCTGGCTATCTACCACGGCGAGCGCGGCGACTACCTGGTGATTTCCAGTCAGGGCAACGACAGCTACGTGGTGCTCGATGCCCAGGCTCCCTACGCCGTGCGCGGCGCCTTCCGCATCGGCCTGAACGCCGAGCGCGGCATCGACGGAGCGTCCGAGACCGATGGGCTGGAAGTCACCTCGGCCAACCTCGGCGGCATCTGGAACCGCGGAATGCTGGTGGTGCAGGACGGCCGCAAGCGGATGCCCGAGGGGACGCAGAACTACAAGTACCTGCCCTGGTCGGCGATCGCCGATGCGCTGGGGCTGGATTGACGTCATCGCCCGCTAACCGACCCGCAATCCAATAGCAGCTGCCCCAGTCGGGGCAGGAGGAAACGATTCATGCAAACGACTCTCGAGCACATGTCCATCTGGGGCCTGATCAGCGAAGCCAGCCTGGTGGTCCAGGCGGTGATGATGATTCTGGTCCTGGCCTCGGTTTCGAGCTGGTACCTGATCATCCGTCGCAGCGTGGCGTTGCGCAGCGCCGAACGCCTGCAGCGCGGCTTTCTGCAGCGCTTCCGGCAGGGCGGCGATCTTGCCCAGCTCTATCGCGAAGGCCAGGCGCAGCCGTTGCCGGACGAGGCCGCGCTGCAGCGCATCTTCCTCGCCGGTTACGGCGAGTTCGCCCAGCTGCAACGCCAGCCGGGGATCGCGCCGGATGTGGTGGCGCAGGGTGTCGAGCGCAGCCTCTACGTGGCCGTCGCCGAGCAGGAGGAGCGTCTGGAAAAGGGCCTGCAGTTTCTCGCGACCGTGGGTTCGGTGAGCCCCTATATCGGCCTGTTCGGTACCGTGTGGGGAATCATGAACTCCTTCCTCGGCCTGTCGCAGGTGCAGCAGGCGACGCTCTCGACCGTCGCACCGGGCATCGCCGAAGCGCTGATCGCGACGGCCATCGGCCTGTTCGCGGCGATTCCCGCGGTGATGGCCTACAACCGCTTCGCTGCCCGTGGGCAGACGCTGGTCGGTCGTTACTACGCCTTCGGCAACGAGCTACAGGCGCGCCTGCATCGGCGCCTGCACGCCGCTTCACCCAACGTTGCCGCAGCCGCCTGAGGAGGACGCCTTCATGCTGGTCAAACCACAGCACAAACACGGGCCCAAGGCGGAAATGAACGTGGTGCCCTACATCGACGTGATGCTGGTGCTGCTGGTGATCTTCATGGTCACCGCGCCGATGCTGGTGCAGGGCGTCAAGATCGAGCTGCCCAAGGTCGCAGCCGAAGCGCTGCCGGTGGAGAACGAGCGGCAGATCCTCACGCTCTCGGTAAAGGCCGATGGCGGCTTCTACTGGAACCTGGGCAGCGAGCTGGACATCGACAACCAGACCGACAGCGCCGTCGACCTTGCCGAGCTGCAGGCCAAGGTCGGCGCGATCATCGCCGAGCGCGGCGACACCCAGGTCTATGTCCGTGCCGACGAGGCGGCGGGCTACGGTCGCGTGGTCGCCGGTATCGCCGAGCTGCAGCGCGGCGGGGTGGTCAACCTGGGGCTGATCACCGAGGCGCCGGCCGGAGTCGGGCAGCCGTGATGATGACCTTCAGCACGCCCGTCGCGCATGGCAGCGAAGTTGTCCCGCGACAGTGGATCGGTCCGGCCGGGGCTGCATTGCTGACCCTCGGGATGCACGCCGGACTGTTCGCGCTGTTGCTCTGCAGCTGGTCGCCAGCGCTGGAAATGCCGGTCGCCACCCAGGTGATGCAGACCCAGTTGATCAGCTTGCCGCCGCCGGCGCCAACCGAGAGCGCAGTGCCGGTCGAACCGCCCGTCGAGCCCGCGGTCGAACCGCCGCCGCGCGAGCCACAGGTCGATACCCACGCCCAGCAGCAGCGACTCGAGCAGGCCGAGCTGGCCTTCAAGCGCGCCGAAGAGGAGCGCAAGGCCGAGCAGCTGAAGCAGCAGCGCGAGCAGTTGGAACGCCAGCGCGAG
>NZ_JXXD01000330.1 GCF_000935215.1 Stutzerimonas stutzeri | reverse complement strand
AAAAGAATGGCGCGTCGCCCGAAAGGACGACGCGCCGGGTTGTTAGCGCGATCAGCTCGTCGCCGGCGACACCATCGCTTCAAGCTGCTCTATGACGCCCGGCTTAACGAAGACGCAAGGCTGGTTGGCCTCGATCGGCACGTTGAACACCTTGGCGAACACATGATGCTTCAGGTGCGCCAGCCGGCCCGTGCGATAAGCCTGCTCGGGCTTCAGGCGGCCACCCGGCGAGCCGCTGCGCTGCGGGTCGCATTCGACTAGCGCGACGAAACCATCGTCGGCCAGCTTCTGGTGCTCGGGGCATAGGCCCCAGCCCGTCTTCGTATGGTGCTCCATGCTTGCACGCAGGCGCTTGTCGAGCAGGATGGTGCCGGTATCGAACGCTTTGCCGCAGACCAGGCAAACGTGCTGTTCGAGGGAAACATGTGATTTATCGTTCATGACGATCTCCGGTTACACAGGCGGAATTGCCCGGAACCGTCACCAGCACGGCGCAGCGCAAGCGGTCAGGGGTCAAGGACGGCCGGGAGGCCGCAAGCGTGCTTGCACGCGCAGCCCTTGACGGCGAGAACGCCGTGATACGGTGAAGGGAACAGCAAGACCGCCTCACACCACCACCTACGCACACCTGTCTTCAGCAAGCGCAGGCCCGCGAGGGCCGTAGCTGCGCCACCGGGCGCAGCAAAAAAGGGGCCGCAGCCCCCCTGTGTCAGATCAGGCCACGCTCAGCGAATGACGTAGTGGCCTCGCCGCCGACGACGATGTGATCCAGCGTGCGCACGTCCACCAGCGCCAGGGCTTCCTTGAGGCGTTGGGTCAGCAGCTTGTCCGCCTGGCTCGGCTCGGAATTGCCGCTCGGATGATTGTGCGAAAAGATCACGGCCGCTGCGTTGTGTTGCAGTGCCGTTTTCACGACTTCGCGCGGATACACCGATGCCTGGTCGATGGTGCCGCGAAACATCTCCACGTATTCGATCAGACGGTTCTGGCTGTCGAGGAACAGCGTAGCGAAAACCTCATGCTCGAAGTTGGCCAGCTTGGTGCGCAGGTAGTCCTTGACCAGCGCCGGCGAAGTGAACAGCGTCCCGCGCGGAGTTTTCTGGTCGATAACGTACCGCGCAGCTTCCAGAATTTGGTCGGCAGTCGCCGGCAGATAGCGCCCCTGGTCGTCACGCACCAGCAGCGAGGAATCGAGAGACAGAGAAAGTTGCGACATGATCATGCTCCGGTTGCTCGGGCGGAATTGCCCGGAACCGGCCTCAGCACGGCGCAGCGCAAGCGGTCAGGGGTCAGCGACGGCCGCCAGGACGCAAGCGCGCAAGGCGCGCGCAGCCCTTGACGGCGAGAACGCCGTGATACGGTGAAGGGAACAGCAAGACCGCCCACACCCCGCCCGCAGAGACGACGGATGGGCAAGCGCAGCGCGCAGGCCCACAGGGCCGGAGGCGTCAGGGATCAAAGCCGGATGGCCATGACTCGGTACGAGGCATGGGGCGTAGCCCGCGAGCCCGACGGCGGAACGCCGGGACGCTCTTTTGTCGCTAAGTTCCTATGAAATGTGGAGCTTCAACTCGCGATCTATAGGTAACGACGTGACCACACGCATTTAGAGCATCGTCAGCAGGTTGGAGATGAAAATTGCTTTGTCCATAGAGCCGTCGATTCAGTCAAGAACCGCTGTTGCGCAGTCAGCGCTTCCCTCAAATCATTGCCCAAATCGTGGTGCCCCTGACTCAATAGTTCTGCCATCACGGACTCGGCGATTTGCGAACCCCGGGGGAATGCCAAAAGCGTGCCTTCGGCCAGTACAGGCGGGAACTCCATGTTCGAACCAGAACCTACCAAGCTCTTCACAGTCCATAGCATCTGTCCGGCCAAATCCTTGGGGAGCAATACCAGATGAAATCCATCGAGCAGCCATTGCACAGTCAAATGGTTGAGCTGGTAGAGATAGAGTTTCGAGGCGAGGTGAATGCGCGCGCCAATGCGCTTAGCGACATGCACGGCGCCCGCAAGATGGTGAGATCCGCCACTGTTGTCAAGGAACAAACGGCCATCCCAAGCTCGCACGCTAAACGTGTCGGAGCCACGTCCGTGCAGTAGCCGAATTTCGCCATGAGAACAAAGCTCTTTTAAGCTCGCATCATCCAGTCCGAGCGGGGGCTTTCCTTTTCTGGCATATCGATTCTGCTCATCAATATAGTAGGCACCAAAGACATCCACACTTTCGTGTGGCATATCTGCCGACTTGCTTGCGGAGATGCCCTCTATATCGCTTGCGTCGCATTCAAAGTGAGGCACCATCGTCACTTGCACTAGCGATCCATGAGGACTTTGGAAAGCCTCCTTAGCGCCCGAGGCTAAGCCCGAAAATCGGCTCCGCAAAGTAAAGTTGCTGCGATTAAGATTGTCCAGGATGTCCCATCGACGGCGTGAGTCATCAAAAATCTTCGATTTTGCGGTGTTGAGGAGCACATTTTTTCCTGCCGACTCCTTGAGCCCCAATAGCTCACGCCAAGCTTCACACCGCTTCCGTACAAGCGCCGGCGGTCGATTCCAAAATCTTCGCCACCACGGCCATGTGTGGAGTTCAAGCACAGAAATTGGAAACTCAGAGAGCGACATCGCATGCATAGGTTGCAAGTACCTGGTAGTTAGGCAAGCGCAGGCCCGCAAGGCCGGAGGCGTCAGGAATCAAAGCCGGGTGGCCGCGACTCGGCATGAGGCGCGGGGCGCAGCCCGCGAGTCCGACGGCGGAACGCCGGGACGCTCATAACGTAGGCGGCAGAAAGCCAATGAACAGCACGTCACGCTCAAACTGCCCGCTCAACTCTCTTGCTCTTCGGGGTACTCTGCTTGAGGAATTGATACCCAGCCATCGCGGGTAATGCCCGCCCCAATGCGGAGATTCTTGCTTTCGGTTGCCGCCCAGTGCCCACCCCGGTGCAATACAGCGCGAATTACGGACTTCCGCGGGTGATCCTCATCGGCTTTGGCAGAACTGCAAATGGCATTCCAGGTATGCTTGTCCGGCATGCTGTCCAATCGTGGACCAACCAGTTGATCCAGAATTTCAGTCGAGACATTGTGTCGCCCGCCATGATGAGGCACCTGGAAATACCGAATGCCTGGCAACGCGAGTCCGGCAAAAGGCGCGTAGTCAATAACCTCTTGCAGCGCTTCACGCCCGGCATCGCCAGTAAGCATGACACGATGACCGTTCAGAACAGCCGACTGGACCACACTCATTTCATTTTCACGGCTGGTAGGCTCCGGCGGAAAATATTCCTCGCCCCACAGGGACTTGATGTAGGCGGTCGCGGCCTTCACCACCCGGAATATGCTGCTCAGCGCGCTATCCAAAGCACTTTCTTCAACAGCTTCCGGTGTCTTCGCGGAGTCCACGATCAGGTCGAAGTAGCGATCTAGTGTGGGTGCCATCACCATGAAGGGACCGATGTTCTGCCCCTGAAGAGGGGCATGGATTGGAATTCCCTTCTCAACCGCAAGATCCTCAAGAATTGCCGTGGCATCGTAGATGGAGCGCAATTTCCGTCTCAGTGCTTCAACTGATTCATAGGTCTCGAATCGATCAATCAACTGATCTGCATAGATCCACGGCCTGTTGATCCAGAGATTTTTGACTGTGCATTGCTCCAGGACTTTTCGCAGCCCATTGGCGTGATCGCGATCGGGGTGTGTGAGGATCACATGGTCGATGACTGTTGTTCCATAGTACGTCTTCAGGTGCTCGACGAGCTGATCTCCCGTATCCAGATACCCACCGTCAACGACGTGCACGCCCTCTGTGCCATTCACCGAATAGCGTAGCGTGATTGCATCCCCGCTTTTCGCTGTTTCGACGCCAAGAAAATCGATCTCGAAGTAGTCAGCCATACATCCCTTTCGTTTTATGCCAAGAAAGTGCCGGCGGCTTTGCCTTTACCAGCGATCCACCGCACACCTGAGTCCTGTCGGAGTCCATACCAACGACACGGCGGGAAGGCCGCCAGCATCCTCGGCGATGCCGCGCAACGTATTTCGGTCTATGCCCGAATGTGCGCCGCCTTTCGGGTGGCTATGCCAAGTGCCGATGAAGGCCAGATACCCCAAAGAGGTTCCATTCGCTGTGCGCAAATTTTGAACAAGCCCATTCGTCCCAAGGACGAAGCGGGCGGCCTCCCGAATGCTGTCAGGCGGCGCATCCACGAGGCCAGCAATGGTGATGGTTCGATTCTCAAACGAGATACGACCGACCAAGGCTCCACCTGTTTCCAGAGCGCCCCAGCGCAGCGCATCAGCATGGATCGCTTGCACGACAGGGTGCAGAATCCGAATGTTCCAGCCACCATCGTCTGCTACGTTGAGCACAGTGGTCGGGCCGAGGCTGGTGCTGGTCCATGCCATGCCGAGGCCTTCGGTATCCGAGACCCCGGCGCAAAGCGTCGCCTCCTTCGGGAGTCCGCCAACGAGCCAGCGTTCCAGTTGCAGGCCAGCTAATGAAGCAGAACGCGAAACAACGGCATCGGACATTGGCATCGTCAGTGAACGGCAGTTGTCGCCCACAAAAATACGCGTCGGCTCAGACGTATCGCCAGCAATCGACGCCCGCAGTTCCGGCACAAACCGACAGCACTCGAACAAGAATGCCGTAAGATCGTCAACCCGACCGGCGCGACCAGGCCCTTCAAGCAAAACCGCGACACAGCGCCCCTGGCCATACATGACGATCCGTGCCAACCGCGCAGGGGATTGGTTCAGCGCCGTTGATTGCGTTTCTGCGGCCAACACCTGAAGTGAGGCTGTCGCATCCACGATGAGGGCCGCATCCTGCGGAACGGTTGCAGCAAACTGCGCAGCATCGACCAAGAGAGTCACTGCGTCGGTGTCGAACGCTTGCGATTGAAGATGCGACAGCGACTCAAAGGCCGTCTTCATCAGCGCCGACTTCCGAGGTGGGACCAGCACCGATGCCCGCTCAATGAGTGCATGCCGGGCCGCGTTGTGAGGCGACATGGACTCGTTATCGACGAAGGTCATTGAGCCGAAACCCGCTCGCCCCAGTTGCATCGCGATTTTCGACCCCACGCTTCCGCAGCCGAGCAAGACCAGCGGCTGCGATGTGGCCGCAGATGGAATGCCGGACGTTCTTGCCAGCAGTTCGGGAGACAACGCATGTGCGTGAAAAGCCGGGTGAACCGTGGCGTTTCGCTCCAGGAGCGATTGAGCGTTGAGTTCATAGCGCACCACGTAGGGCAATACCTCGATACTTCTCCCCGGTGAGCCCACAAGCGACGCTGGCCTTTGAACAGTCAGAATCACAATCGCATACAAGCCATGCGTCCAGCCACGCGAGTCTTGCTGCATATCCAGAATCGAACGTCCATAGTAGCCGTCCAAGCCTTGAGCCAAAGCGTCACGATCGACGCCGAGTTCCGCTGCTCGATCAAGCAACGTCGCGAGATCGACAACCGTCTCGGGTTGATAGTGGCCGACCACATGCGGGTTGCCGTCGGTTATTGGAGCCCGCGCAATGAAGGCTGCGGTATGGCCATTTCCCCATTTACCCAACTTGTCGTTGTGAACCTCCTGATAGAACACAGGATCGACTTGAGCAGTCAGTTCGGCATTGACGATGGCGTATAGCCCGCCATCAATCGTCACGTAGCCTGCGGGAACCACCAAAATCGTGCCGTCAGCGGGAGCGGCGGCCGCGACATTCTCGGCACTGAATACAAGGGTCGAAGGACAACTGTCTCGACGAGTCGGCTCCCACCCCTGTTCAAGGTCCAGCAACGTCCCGGCTGCGGCCTTGTGCAACCAAACGATCAACTGATCGACGATGGCGTCCAGACCAAACCGATGCAGCAGCTCGTCCAACGATCCCTCGAACAGACAAGGCGAGACCAACTCGCCTTCGCGATGAGGATTGATGTGCGGCAAGTTGAGTGGGAAGTCCGCACGCAAGAAAGGCTTGGGTGCAGACATGGGCCAGTCACTGCCGAATACCAGAACGCATGTCTCGACCGAGCGCACTCCGGTCCCGGATACGCCATTGCGCCGAGACCTGCTCGGCAATTCAACAGCAACATCGACTTCAATCTGCGTCGATTCACCACTTTTCCTTGGCTCGCCAACGCGGACAAGGCCCCTGTGCCGCTGAAGTTGATGCAGTGCGTCCGCGATGGTGCCCGTCATGATGCCCCGTGTGGCATGGGCGCGCGCGCGGAGGTGATCACGGCGGCGGCCTTCGATCCGGCTTCCTTCTTCGAGGGAGGCTGCACACCCTGAGCGGTGACGGTGAAAACGAGGGGCTCCACGGATTTTTCGCTCGGATATTCGCCCGTGCAGTAAAAGTCGCCTTTTACTTCGTCCACGATTGCTACGTATTCACGCTTTGCGCGGATGCAGGGCGGATCGCTGTCGTCGTCTGCGATCGGCTTGCAACTGGCGACGATGACGGCACCGTTGCGGGTCTGCGAAAGCGCCTTGCGAGCGTCGGCATCAAGTTTGGCCTTTTCGCGGTAGTCCGACCAACTGTCATAGGACAGCGAATGCCAGGAACAGTGATGTGGCGCCTGCATGATGTCGTACTCAAGCACATCGGCTTCGGCCTTGTGGCGCTGCCACTGGCGGTTCCAGATAAATACTTCGGCATCGCCACCAGTAAGGAATTTTGCGCCATCCGGCGTCTGAGCATCAGCGGCCAATGTGAAGTTCAAGATCACGCTGGACTGGTTCTTGACCAGGCACTCTTCCTCTTCTTCGTCGTCCTGGGCGTCCAAGGGTGCCAGAAGAATCGCGGAGAAGAATGCGGAACTCTTGCCATTGATCGTCGAGAAGCGCGTGTCCACCTTCCGCACAATCGAGGTGAGATCATCGGTTTTTCCGTCGATGTCCTCGCCCATGATCTGAATGCGGTCGCCGTTCCCGACGACGAAATTCTTGTCGCGGTTCAGCTGTACGCGCCGACGCGCCTCCGTGTTGAATGCCTTGGCGTCGTCACTCAAGGTGTGCGTCTTGCTGGCGCGTCGAAACACGATCGGAGACGACCATATCTCGCGGATCACGATCTTCTTGTCCTTGTCGTCCTTCTTGTCATCCGGATACTTGTCCAGCGGCCCCAGGTGGAAGTGCCGCGTCAGGCCTCGGCAATGGTCCTGGTCCGGGTGGCTCAGCAGGAACGCATCGACATACGGCCTGCCGTTCTCATCTTTCTTCAGTCGGTCGCGCAGATCCTTGGCGACATCGCGCGCCTCACCGTCAGGGTCGTCGGCGTCTTGCCTGATGTTTACGTCGATCAGCAGGGTGGTTGCGTCGAGGTCGCCGAACTTGATGAGGGTCATGTCCCCGTTGTCGACGGGAAAAAACGTGATGGTTGTGGGCATTGGGGCTCCGGGTAGACGACCGAAGGATGATCGCGTATAGTTAATGTACGACTATTTTTTATATCCGTCTACTTTTTAGGCGCAACTGATGCAAGAGCCCTCTGTCACTGCCGCCAATCCTGCTGAGCCCAAAGGGCTAAGTTGGGGGTTGGAAAGCAGACTTCAATTCATCGATTTCCGTTTGCGCTGGGAACGGCACATTAATCGAATGGATCTCACTGAGCACTTCGGCATATCGGTTCCCCAGGCGTCACTGGACATTGCCAAGTACACGGAGTTGGCGCCGAGCAACCTAACTTACGACCGCAGTTCCAAGACCTACACGGCAGCGCCGAGTTTTCACCCGCTTTACCAACGAAGTTCGGCGCAACACTATCTAGCGGAGCTGCTGGCCACCAAGATGGGAGTCATCGAGCCTGCGGCCAGCTTTATCGGCTCAGCACTTGAGGCAGATTGGGCGCCGTCCCCCTGGCGCACGATCAATGAACAGACCGTCGAAGCAGTGGTCCGGGCAATTCGGCAGCAGGAAGCCATTTGGGTGAGCTACCAGTCCATGACGTCCATGGACGAATCGGTTCGTCTGCTGTCTCCCCACGCCCTTGGTAATGACGGTTTTCGCTGGCACATGCGCGCGTTTTGCCACAAACGCCAGCGCTTCAGTGATTTCGTCCTCGCCCGAATCCTGCGCATCGACGGCTTCGAAGCGAGCCAAGTGGACGCCAGCCAAGATTCGCACTGGCAAACTCTCTTGACGCTGGTGCTTGCACCGCACCCCGATTTGCCCGCTGCCAAGAAACGAGTCCTGGAGTTGGACTATGGAATGGAAGACGGACAGGTCAAACTTCCATGCCGCCAAGCGTTTTTGTATTACACGCTGAGGCGTTTGGGCTTGCATACCAAGGAAGCACCCGACCCTCTCGCGCAGCAGATCACTTTAAAGAACCGCGATGAAATTCAACCCTATATTGATGCCTTGTCGGCCCAAAGCTGAACGCCCATGACAACTATTTTTGAACTGGTCAAAGACCCCTATGAGCGCAAGGCGCGCGTAATCCCAGGACTTCTTGTAGCGTTACCGCTGCTCGTTCCTTTGTTGTGCGTCTACGGCGCAAAGCACCCGGTACTTACAGGCGTGATCGGCTTGCTTGGTGGCTGCGGTGCCATTTATGCGCTTGCGAGCGTAGCTCGCGGGCGCGGGAAGAAGCTTGAAGAGATCCTGGTTGCAAGGTGGGGCGGTATGCCGACAACCATCGCGTTACGCCATCGCGACAAGTTTCTCGATGGTGTCAGCAAGCAGCGCTACCACACGGCGATCACGGCCAAGCTGGGCATCGCCATGCCAACGGCAGAAGAAGAATCAGCAAGCCCTGACAAGGCAGACGACATCTACGTTGGCGCCACAAAGCGGCTTCGCGAACTCACGCGTTCCAACAAGCAGCTCTTGCTGAAAGAGAACATCGCCTACGGATTTCACCGCAATATGCTGGCAATGAAGCCTGCCGGCATCGTGTCGTGCCTCCTGGGCATCGTCTACGGATTGCTGATTGCAAAGATTCTGCAGGTAGTACCTCCTCATTTTAACCTAGAGCACCTTGCCGATCCGGGGCTTGCCGCAGGCTTGACACTGCTCATTTCGCTGGCATTACTTGCCGCTTGGCTGCTGTATTTCGATCAGGGCGCGGTCAGACGGATGGGGTTCGTCTATGCAGAACGCTTGTTTGAGTGCTTGCCGTCTTTGCCTTCTTCGGCCCCGCGGAAAAGAGCCTCAAAACCGACTACGGACTGAGATTCAATGCTCTTTGCAAATAGGCGCGTAACTCCGCAGGAATGCTTGCCTATCGGCTGACTTCCGACGGGGGATGGTCACGCCTCTTGGCTGGCAGCCGCGTGATTGCGATGCAGGTCCGAAACCACCGCGATCAATCTGTTGATCGGTTCAGCCAGCCGCTTCGGCAAGACGCGATGCTGGGTATGGGTTTTCAAGTCGGCGATCCAGCGATGCGCAACCCACACGTCTTCTTCAGGGTGGTGGTTGTCTACGCCGTTGCAATACTTGTAGCCAACGAGCGAATCAGTGTGCGACAGCAGGATGCGCGCCATCGTCATGTGGAAGCGATGGGCCTGGAGATCCGCCGGGCCTTTGGGACGCGGCAGGGTCAGTCGTAGGCATCGCTGGCCGTTGAACTCGCTCCAGTCGGGGCCAACGACTTGTCCCGCGCGTTCCAGCATCTTGCGCGACTGTTCGTTCTTGCCATTGACCAAGGCAACGGCGACCGTACCCTTCGGGTACTCCAGCTTTTCGGCGAGCAGGTTCATCCAGCGCACCAACTTGTTCAGGGTCTCATCGTCGGCAAACACAAGGAACTGATGGCGCTGCTCGTCGTCCAGAAACGCCGGCAATTGCGCGTAGAGGGGGTACAGCAGGTCGTGGAGATAGATGTAGGTCTGCCGGCGTCCTTGCTCGTGGCTCCGCGTGGTCGCAGTCAATACCTGCCGTGCCCACTCGGGCGTGAGTTCGTCCAGCGTCATCTCGGTGATGTCGATGGAGATGAGCGGGAATCCGAGCGACTTCCCGATAAGAGCCTTGCGCCCGTCGAAGGCGTGGCCGAGTTCGATTTCAACGCCGCCCAGCACCATCGGTTCAGCCTGGACCGGGGGGCCGAGCACGGCAACGTCGAGCCGGAATTTGCTGCCGAATGGCGTCTCCAGGGGATGCTCGGTTGCCACCTGGTCGGCGCCGAGCAACAAGTTGCCTTCCAGCGGATAGTCCGACGCATCCATATCCTTGAACGCCCACGGCATCGCAAGCCCGGCATTCAAACGTCGTGAGAGTTCGGCCGCGACAAGTTCTTTCGCCCGCCGGTGTTCAGGACTTTCCTGCACGGCGCGCCATCGGCTGGCTTCTTCATCGTCGAAGTGCGCTTTGGGGTTAAAGGTGTGCTGGGCAGGAAGTACGCGGAAATGGGATCGCCGACGCAGCTTCCCGCTTTCAAAGGAGGGGCTGACCCATGTCACCATCTGGCGCTCTGCGCCTGGAGACACCAAGGGCCACAGCTTGCGCGCATGTTCCCGGCTGCGAACGTCGCGCGCGGCAATCGTGGTCTGGAAAATCCCTTTTCGAGAGAAGACAACGATCGCCTCGTCCATTCCTGTCTCTCACTTACGGCGATACGGCCGCTAATTTCGTGGTGCCATCCAGCTTGCGGTGAATCAGCGATACCAGCGTCAGGATGTCCAGTGCGTCCTGTTCGGACATGGGCCAATTCGTCTTGGGCGCATGGGCCAGCGGATTGCGCACGGCGCCAAATAAGCCGATCAGCAGGTTGGCAAAGCCTTTCTGCTCGCTCTTTTCGGACTCGGTGGTGAGCGGTCCCAAGGCGAGAACGGGTTGCTGGCCTGCGAATGCCTTGTTCACCAAGTCCGCGCCGTCGCCGTTCAGGCCCGACAGCAGGCGAATCCGCTCCGCAACACCTTTCGTTGCCTCGAACACGGCATGGAAGTAGTTTTCCTCCAGCAACTCGGCGCGGCAGTAGTTCAGCACTTCCGCATGGACGACGCGGCTTTCCAGTGCGGCCTTGAGTCGTCCCGCGCGGGCGCGGGCGGCATCAAGCGTCGTGGCCTTATCGGCGTGAGCAACCTTGCCGTCATCGCGCACGTAGAAACCGGAGAAGGCAAGGACGACATTGAGTTCGTCGCGCCGCCAAGCGAACGTCGCGGGATCGCGGGCGTAGTTCACCGGGTTCATCGCGCGGTTGATGAACATGATGAGATGGTTGCCGATCTGGTGGTGGTTCTGCGCACCGGCCAGCGCATTGAACAACCGCTTCCACTTTGTCATGCCGGGCGACGTGTCGGCAACCTCGATTTCCTGCAGCAGCCGCTCGATCTGTGTACCGCTCAGACCGCGTTCGGTATCGGCGAGCACGCGGCAGGCGGCTTCAAGATGCTGTGAGTTGAAAGGGGTAATTCGCGTCGCCAATGCCTGTCTCCCTCGTCAGGCATCAGATGATGGCCTGCAGGCCCTTGTCGGCGATGACGTTGAGCAGTTTGAGCGCTGGCCCCGTGGGATGGGTTTCGCCTTGTTCCCACTTGCGCACGGTCGAGGCCGACGTGTGTAGATGAAGAGCGAACACCGGCTGGCTAAACTTCAAGGCTTCACGCAGCCGCTTGATATCGAAAGCACTGAACTCCCGCACCGGCGGCGGGCAGATTGCGTCGAACTCGCGCATCGTTACCTTGCCGATCGCTCCCGCTTCGTGGAGCGCGGCCAGATCGCCACGCAGGGATTCAATGATCTTGCTCACAATGCACCTCCAATAACACGCCTGACTGCAACGCCTTCGACAATGCTTCGGCGGACAGTTCCAGGAACACCTTGCCGGCGAATTGCAGTGCCTTCTTCTCGTCCTGCGTAATGTTCGCCTTGTCGCTCTTGGGGAACCCATGCAGGAACACATAGCGGCTGCCGATCCGGGCCGACAATAACGTGCGGTAGCCGCCACTCTTGCCACCACCAGGGCGGGCAACCCGTTTCTTGTAAAGGAAGCCGCCCAAGTCCGCGTCAATCAGACCGCTTTCCATCTCCTGAACCGCTTTGCACAAGGCGGCATCGGACAGCTTTTCGCCCGCCTGCCACCGCGCAAAATCCTTTCGTTTGAGGATGCGCGTCATCTTGACCTTCAAACTATACCCGAAACGGGCACACTTTTCCAGTGCTTAGTACGATACGCAGGCGGTGATGGCCACTGAGCCAATTGTCGTAGCGGTGATACGACAATTGGGGCGGCAAGGTGGATTGCTGGCCTCTGATCATGCGGTCACCTCTTTCGGTTCTTGATGCATGCTGACGACCGACTTGCGTCGATTCGCCACCAGTTCGGCGGCTTCCCGCACGGGCTTGTCCTCGGTGTGGACGTAGCGCATGAACATCACCACGGTCTTGTGCGCCGTCAGGGCCATGCCGACCTTGACCGGGATACCCGAATTGGCAATGTCGGTCGCCGAGCGGTGGCGGATGCCGTGCGTCCCCACATGCGTTGCCCCCGCCGCTTTGAGCGCACGGCTCCAGCCGCCGTAATACTCGCCCGTGGTCAGGTGTTGCCCTGGATGGCGCGGCGACGGCAGGACGTAAGGATTGCCTTCCTGCCTCGGCGCCGTCGAAAGCAGCCGGTAGGCTTCCTCGCTGATGGGCTTGGACATACCGCCGGTCTTGCTGTCAGGCCAGACGACGCGGCGGTTTTCCAGATCGATCCATTCCCATTCGAGCGAGACGATTTCGCCACGGCGGCCGGCAAACTCGAATTGCAGGCGGATCGCCAACGGGATGACGTAGTTCTCCAGCCCCTCGGCCTCGATCTTGTCGAGCTGCCGGAAAAGTTTTCCCATGTCCTCGTCGCTGATAAGGTGGGTGGACTTGCCGGCAGGGAACATTGGGACATGGCGGCAGGGATTGGTGCCGTCAGGCCGATAGCCCCACACCTCAGCCAAATTGAACATCTTGCGCAGGATGCTGAACGCCTTGTTCGCCTCGGTCTGCTTGTAGGAAAGCTTTTCCATCAGTCCGGCAATGTCAGGCCGCTTCACGTCGTGGACCTTCTTGCGGCCCAACAACGGGATGATGCAGCGGTCGATGACACCTTGATAGCCGACTCGGGTGCTGGGCTTGTTGCGCTTCTTGGAGTGGTCCTCCATGAACTTCTTGCACAACTCTTCGACGGTGGGCGCTTTGCGTGCTTCCGTCTTGGCTGCGCCGGGATCACCACCCCGGCGTACCTGGGCCAGCCATTCTTGCGCGAGCGAACGGGCCTGTTCGACGGTCAGTTCCCCGTACTGACCCAAGGCGGGCTTGCGGCGCTCGCCAGCGTTCGTCCGGTACTGGAGCATGAACACCTTGCGGCCCGACGGGGTAATCTTGCACAAGAAGCCGGGAACCAACGTATCCCGGAGTTCGACGGCCTGCGCCTGGGGGTGTGCCGCATCGACAGCGGACTTGGTGAGTTTGATTTTTGCCATGATGACTCCTTGGAAAGACCCGGTTCCCAGGAGCCTTCTAGGGGCCAGTAGAGGGAAAGTCAGGTCAAGTTTCGGAAAGCACCGGCATATGATGAACTCGCCTAAGTCATTGATAAACCTGCTGTATCAAGCCTTGGCGTAGTCCAGCGCAGTACCGGGCTGGAGTCATGGTGAAATAAAAAACCCCGCCGAGGCGGGGTTTTTTATTGCCTTAGGGCGTCATCAGACTTCGACGACCTTGATCTTGGCCTTCTCCGCAGCGTCACGGAATTCGGCGATCTGGTCGAAAGACAGGTAGCGATAGATATCGGCAGCCATGCTGTCGATGTTCTTCGCGTATTCCATGTACTCCTCGACGGTCGGCAGCTTGCCGGTGATGGACGCTACTGCCGCCAGCTCTGCCGAAGCCAGGTAGACGTTAGTGGCGTCACCCAGACGATTCGGGAAGTTACGAGTGGAGGTAGAGACCACAGTGGAACCGGTTTGCACGCGAGCCTGGTTACCCATGCACAGCGAGCAGCCCGGCATTTCCATGCGCGCGCCAGCCTTGCCGTAGATGCCGTAATAGCCTTCCTCGGTCAGCTGATGAGCGTCCATCTTGGTCGGCGGAGCCAGCCACAGACGGGTCGGAATGCCACCCTTGACCTTGTCGAGCAGCTTGCCGGCAGCGCGGAAGTGGCCGATGTTGGTCATGCAGGAGCCGATGAAGACTTCGTCGATCTTCTCGCCAGCAACGGTGGACAGCAGGCGGGCATCGTCCGGGTCGTTCGGCGCGCAGAGCACGGGCTCTTTCACTTCGGCCAGGTCGATTTCGATCACCGCAGCGTATTCGGCGTCCTTATCTGCTTCCAGCAGCTTCGGATCGGCGACCCACGCTTCCATCGCTTGAGCGCGGCGCTCCAAGGTGCGGGCATCACCGTAACCTTCGCTGATCATCCAGCGCAGCATGGTGATGTTGGACTTCAGGTACTCGGCGATCGAGTCTTCCGGCAGCTTGATGGTGCAGCCGGCAGCCGAACGCTCGGCGGAGGCGTCGGACAGCTCGAATGCCTGCTCCACGGTCAGTTGGTTGAGACCTTCGATCTCGAGAATGCGACCGGAGAAGATGTTCTTCTTGCCCTTCTTCTCGACAGTCAGCAGACCCTGCTGGATGGCGTAGTAGGGGATGGCATGAACCAGGTCACGCAGGGTGATGCCGGGCTGCATCTGGCCCTTGAAACGCACCAGTACGGATTCCGGCATGTCCAGCGGCATGACGCCAGTGGCGGCGGCGAAGGCGACCAGGCCGGAGCCGGCCGGGAAGGAGATGCCGATCGGGAAGCGGGTGTGCGAGTCACCACCGGTACCAACGGTATCCGGCAGCAGCATGCGGTTCAGCCAGCTGTGGATAATGCCGTCGCCCGGACGCAGGGACACGCCGCTGCGGTTCATGATGAAGTCCGGCAGGGTGTGGTGGGTGTTGACGTCGATTGGCTTTGGATAGGCAGCTGTGTGGCAGAACGACTGCATGACCAGATCGGCGGAGAAGCCCAGGCAAGCCAGGTCTTTCAGCTCGTCGCGAGTCATCGGGCCAGTGGTGTCCTGGGAGCCGACGGTGGTCATCTTCGGTTCGCAGTAGGTGCCCGGACGAACGCCCTTGCCTTCCGGCAAGCCGCAGGCGCGACCGACCATCTTCTGCGCGAGGGTGAAACCTTTGCCACTGTCAGTCGGCGCTTCCGGCTTCTTGAACAGGGTGGACGGTGCCAGACCCAGTTCGGCGCGGGCCTTCTCGGTCAGGCCGCGGCCGATGATCAGCGGAATACGACCGCCAGCACGGACTTCGTCCAGCAGGACGTCGGTCTTCAGTTCGAAAGTGGTGACGACTTCATCGGTGCCGTGCTTGCAAACCTTGCCAGCGTATGGATAGACGTCGATCACGTCGCCCATGGCCAGGTTGCTGCAGTCGAATTCGATCGGCAGGGCACCGGCATCTTCCATGGTGTTGTAGAAGATCGGGGCGATCTTTGTGCCAAAGCAGAAGCCACCGGCGCGCTTGTTCGGCACGTTCGGGATGTCGTCACCGAAGAACCACAGCACGGAGTTGGTAGCCGACTTGCGCGAGGAGCCGGTACCGACCACGTCGCCGACATAAGCAACTGGGAAGCCCTTAGCTTTCAGTTCTTCCATCTGCTTGATTGGGCCGACCGAGCCCGGTACGTCCGGGTTGATGCCTTCACGGGCCATTTTCAGCATGGCCAGCGCGTGCAGCGGGATGTCAGGGCGCGACCAGGCGTCTGGGGCAGGCGACAGATCGTCGGTGTTGGTTTCGCCAGTGACCTTGAATACGGACAGGGAAACTTTTTCGGCAACTGCCGGGCGGTTGGTGAACCACTCGCCTTCGGCCCAGGACTGCATCACAGCCTTGGCATGCTCGTTACCGGCCTTGGCTTTTTCGGCCACGTCGTGGAAAGCGTCGAACATCAGCAGGGTGTGCTTCAGTTGCTCGGCGGCAACAGCGGCCAGTTCGGCGTTATCCAGCAGCTCGACCAGAGTGGCGATGTTGTAGCCGCCCTGCATGGTGCCCAGCAGTTCGACAGCGCGCTGCTTGCTCAGCAATGGCGAGGAGGTTTCACCTTTGGCCAGGGCGGACAGGAAGCCGGCCTTGACGTAGGCGGCTTCGTCGACGCCAGCGGGGACGCGGTTGGTGATCAGGTCAACGAGGAATTCTTCTTCGCCGGCTGGCGGATTCTTCAGCAGCTCAACCAGGCCTGCGGTTTGCTCGGCGTTCAGCGGCTGGGGCACGACGCCCTGGGCGGCACGCTCTTCTACGTGTTTGCGATAGGCTTCAAGCACAGTTTTTACCCTCATCATTGGTCCCTTGGGTGTTTCGGGACGCGCATCCGGAAGCTGTTTTCAAAGTTTTACGCCGGGCGGGCGAGGCCGGATGGGCAGGGTAAAGATAAATCTGCGCATCCGGCACGCAGCCGGTTCAACTGTGCTCGTGACGCTTTGAAAACAGCTTCGTATGGAATGTGGCGCCAAAAACGGCGGGCCGATACTACTGGAAATGGCCCCAAAAGTTAAGTCGAGCGCCAGCGGCGGCCGCCGCCAAGGCTTCGTGAGCTTGCGTGAAAAGATTTCGC
>NZ_JXXD01000329.1 GCF_000935215.1 Stutzerimonas stutzeri | reverse complement strand
GTGGCTCAGGAGTAGGTTGGCGGTCGGTCAGCGTGATCAATCTGGGACCTCCGATCCCGCCCGAGCATCTGCCGCGGCTGTTCGATCGCTTCTACCGCTGCGACCCATCGCGCGCCGAGCCGGGCGATACCGGCGGCCTGGGGTTGGCCATCGTGCGCTCGATCATGCAGCTGCATGGCGGCGAGGTGAGTGTTCGCAGCGACGCCGGGGTGACCGAATTCACCCTGCGTTTTGCCGAAACGCCGGCCTGATTCCGATCGTTGGCACCGGATCGGGAAGCCTCACTGCGCTGTCACAGCTAAGGTGGATATAACCGCCTGTGAGAGACGCGCTTGTGGATAGTCTGAAAATCGCTACCTACAACATCAATGGCATCCGTGCACGTCGGGCCAATCTGCTCGAATGGCTGACGCGCGAGCAGCCTGACGTGGTCTGCCTGCAGGAACTCAAGGCGCAGGATGCCGATTTCCCCATCGACGACATCCGTGCGGCCGGCTACGGCGCGATCTGGCACGGGCAGAAGTCCTGGAACGGGGTGGCGATTCTGGCCCGCGATTGCGAGCCGCTGGAGATCCGCCGCGGGCTGCCGGGCGATCCGG
>NZ_JXXD01000328.1 GCF_000935215.1 Stutzerimonas stutzeri | reverse complement strand
GGGTTCTTCGGCACGCCGAAGCGGAAGGCTTTCACCCGGCCGAAGGCCGAGCCGTCGTTCCACAGCGGGTTGGCGCGGCTGTACTCGTCGTGCGGATCGAGCCTGGCGGTGAGCGCCAGCAGCTGGCTGGCTTCGGCGGCACTGGCGGTGAAGAAGGTCACGCAATCCAGCGTGCGGCAGGCGGGGACAACGCCAGCGGTGGAGATCAGCCCTTTGCTGGCCTTGAGACCCACCAGGTTGTTCAGCGCGGCCGGCACGCGGCCGGAACCGGCGGTGTCGGTGCCGAGGGCGAAGCTTGCCAGCCCCAGCGCCACGGCCAGGGACGAGCCGGCGCTGGAGCCACCGGAGGGGTAGTCGGGGTGCACGCTGTTGCGGCACTCACCGTAGGGCGAGCGGGTGCCGTTGAGGCCGGTGGCGAATTGGTCGAGGTTGGTCTTACCCAGCGGCACGGCACCGAGGGCGATCAGCTGCTCGACGATGGTGGCGTTGGTTTCCGGTGTATAGGCAAAGGCCGGGCAGGCGGCGGTGGTGGGAATGCCGGCCAGATCGATATTGTCCTTTATCGCGAACGGGATGCCGTAGAGCGGTAGCTCGGCGGGCGTCTTGCTCTCCAGTGCGGCCAGGTAGGGCTCGAGTTCTTCGGCGTTCAGCAGGTGGATGAATGTGTTGAATTCGCTGTTCAATGCAGCGGCCTTGGCGCGCAGTTCGAGGATCAGCTGGCGCGGGGTCGTGGTGCCGGCTTCATAGGCATTGCGCAGCGTGTCGAGGCGAAGATCGAAATGGGTCGTCATGGTTGGCTTCCTCTGTGGCAGGCCTGGTCTGTTCGGGCGGTCGGGATTCAGGTCAGGCTGGCGGCCCTTTCCCCTCACCCCAGCCCTCTCCCCAAAGGGGCGAGGGGGTTGGTTCGGTGTTGCTGGTGGCCTTGTGGTCTGGCGTTGCTTTAGTGCTGTCAGTGCGGAGCCTTTGGTATGTCGTGGCGGAGGAACTTGGTTGGGCCTCTTTCCCCTCACCCCAGTCCTCTTCCCAACGGGCGAGGGGGTTGATTCGGTGTTGCTGATGGTCTTTTGGTCCGGCGTTGCTTTCGTATCGCAGGCGCTGAGAGTTCGTTACGCGGCTCATGGCAATGCGCGAGCTGCGTCGATGTCCAGACCTGCGAGCCCGCGCCGAACCGGTCCCCTCTCCCTGAGGGAG
>NZ_JXXD01000327.1 GCF_000935215.1 Stutzerimonas stutzeri | reverse complement strand
ACGCCGGGCTTTCGACCCGGCGTTTTTCATTCTGGCGCAGCAAACCGAATCAGCTTTCCCGCGGCGCGTAGGCAAACACGTCAGCGCGCATCTGATGCGGGTCCATCCCCGCCTCCACCAACGCATCCAGCGTGCCATAGACCATCGACGGCGAGCCGCTGGCATAGATATGCAACGGTTTGAGATCGTTGAAATCCTCGCGAATCGCTTCGTGCAGCATGCCGCAGCGACCTTCCCAGCCGCAGACGTCGCTGACGACACGGTGCAGATGCAGATTACTCATGCCCTGCCATTCATCCCAGTGCGACAGCTGGTAGAAGTCTTCGGGATGGCGAACACCCCAGTACAGATGCACCGGATGCGAGAACCCGGCTGCGCGGCAATACTCGATCAGACTGTGCATCTGCGCCATGCCGGTGCCCGCTGCAACCAGCACCAAGGGACCGTCCGGCAGTTCTGCCAGATGCGTGTCGCCGAATGGCAGTTGGATCCGCGCAAAGCCCTGCCGCCGCAGGAATGCCAGCAGCTCGATCGCGGATTCCTCACGCGCCAGCACGTGCAGCTCCAGCTCTCGGCCGCTGCCGGGAGCAGAGGCGAGGGAAAACGCCGACCACTCACCGTCCTCCCGTTGCAGCAACAGATATTGACCGGCGTGATAGCGCGGCTGGCGACCGGCCGGCAGGCGTAGGCGCAAGCGCACCACATCGCCACCGACCTCTTCGTAGCCACTGAGCTGGCAGCTCAGCTCGCGTACCGGCAATTCGCCGGGCGCCAGCACGCCATCCCAGAGCAGCACGCAGTCTTCCAGTGGCTCGGCCAGGCAGGCCAGCAGCTCGCCGTGATCGCGCACCTCGCCGGCCTGTCGCACACGTCCTTCGACCAGCAGCGAGGCGCAGATGTGGCAATTGCCGTTGCGACAGCTCTGCGGGCATTCGTAGCCCAGACGCCTGGCGGCATCGAGAAATCGTTCGCCGGGCCGCACGTCGAGCACGGCGCCGGATGGCTGCAAAGTAACTTTCATGTGCACGTCTTATCAGTGAACGGGATGACCCGCCAAGGCTTTCGGGCGG
>NZ_JXXD01000326.1 GCF_000935215.1 Stutzerimonas stutzeri | reverse complement strand
CACGACAATCGGGCGGGCCGCCTCTTGCGGAGTGGCTCCGCGGCGACGCATTGAAAACTATACCCGTTTCGGGTATAGTTTGGGGGTCGAGATGACGTGCATCCTCAAGCGGAAGGACTTTGCTCGGTGGCAGGCGAGCGAGAAGCTGTCCGATGCCGCCTTGTGCAAGGCGGTCCAGGAGATGGAAAGCGGTCTGATCGACGCGGACTTGGGCGGCTTTCTCTACAAGAAGCGGGTGGCCCGCGCCGGTAGTGGCAAGAGCGGCGGCTACCGCACCCTGGTATCGGCCAGGATCGGCAGCCGCTACGTGTTCCTGCATGGGTTCCCGAAGAACGACAAGGCGAACATCACGCAGGACGAGAAGAAGGCGCTGCAATTCGCCGGTAAGGCGTTCTTGCAACTGTCCGGGGAAGCGTTGTCGAAGGCGTTGCAGTCGGGCGTGTTATTGGAGGTGCATTGTGAGCAAGATCATTGAATCCCTGCGTGACGACCTGGCTGCGCTCCACGAAGTGGGCGCGATCAGCAAGTTGACGATGCGCGAGTTCGACGCGATATGCCCATCGCCAGTACGTGAATTCGGTGCTGCCGACATCAAGCGCCTACGCGAAGCCTTGAAGTTCAGCCAGCCGGTGTTCGCGCATCATCTTCACACTACGGCTTCCACCGTGCGCAAGTGGGAGCAAGGCGAGACTCGCCCAGCAGGCCCGGCGCTGAAGCTGCTCAACATCATCGCCGACAAGGGGCTTCGGGCGATCCTTTGATTGATCTGTGTTTCCTGCCACAACCGCCCAATTTAAGTTACGATCTTTTACGCCCTCAAAACGTCGATGGAGGTGACTGATGGCAGAGAAAAGGAACGTGTTTATCAGCCATGTCCATAAGGACGATCATGGGCTACAAAAGCTCAAAGAGCTGCTGGCTCCGAAAGGGATGGATGTCAGGGATTCCTCCATCCATACAGGAAAGTTCAATAACGCCACGGATGAGCACTATATCAAGACGCAAATCCTGGCCCCAGCGATAAACTGGGCGGGCGTATTTATTTGCTACGTCTCACCCCAGACGAAAGACAGCGACTGGGTGACCTGGGAGATAGAATATGCGGCCAAACAAGGTAAGCGTATTGTCGGCATCTGGGAGCATGGTGAAAAGGAATGCGACATTCCAGAAGCGCTAAGAGAATACGCCGATGCCTTGGTTGGTTGGAATGGTGACTCAATTATTGATGCTATCAACGGCAAAGATACATGGGAAAAACCGGATGGTGGCGCCTGTGATCCGGTTCCTCTGAAAAGGCATCCTTGCTGATGGCACGTATCCACTCTTACGTGGTGCGTTATGATAGTGGTTTCGCACCCAATCCATTCTATGGATACTGCACGCTGGCGACCTGCAAGCCAAATATACGTAAGGGCGCCGACATCGGTGATTGGGTGGTTGGCAGCGGTAGCAATGATCGAAATGTTCGGCGAGGCGGGCATCTGGTATACGCGATGCGGGTCACCGAAACGATGACATTTGATGAATATGGGGTGGATCCACGGTTTGAATCCAAGAAACCCTATCGCAACGGTAGTCGAAAGCAAAGCTGCGGGGACAATATTTACTTCAGAGCCACGCCAGCGGCCGCTTGGAAGCAACGAGATTCCTTTCATTCTCGCCCCGATGGTTCGCTTAACCCTGATCATGTCACTCGCGACACAAGCGTCAATAGAGTTCTCGTTAGCGATGACTTCGTGTACTTCGGAGGTGAGGGGCCAGAGTTCCCGGAAGAATTAAAAGACCAGCAAGGCCGCCCTCTATGCAAAGCAGGAATAGGCTTAACCACTTTCAAAGATCCAAAACTGGTTCAAAATCTAGAGATATGGATTCGTGGTCTTGCGTTGAGTGGATATCAGGGCGCCCCATTTGAATGGCTAACGCTTCGGAGGTAACCGATGCACAAGGAAGGTTCGCTGCTGCTTTCGGAATATGCTTCGGAAGTTGCAGCTACGGATGTACTCAGTCCGACCGATTTCAATCCTGTCCTTCAAGGACTATACGGCGAAGTCGGTGGAATAATGTCTACAGCCAAAAAACATGTTCGGGAAAAATCTGCGTACCCTGGCTTCAGAAGGGCGGCTGAAGAAGAATTTGGCGATACCCTTTGGTATTTGGCGGCTATCTGTCGGCGAATGGAAATTCCCCTTGACGTTGTCTTTGCCGAGGCGGCTAATCACGGAGATTTTAAGAACATAGGGGCGGCAAGTGATATCGCCGCAGGTGCATTGGCTTACATTGCCGTGCCAGCGGCTGCGCCAGCGTCGTTGGATGCTACTTTGGTACGTTTGGGGCAGGCAGCCGCAGCGTTGCTGGGGAATGGCCCTGCTCGCGATGACGTAGTTGCCTTCGCGCGAGCCTATCTTGATGCTATCCATGCGTCAGAGTTGGCGTTCTCGGACGTAGCGCGAGGAAATCTCCGAAAAGCTAGGGGCGCATTCATAGAGCCGCAAGCGGCTGACCTGATTGGCCTTGATTTCGACAGCGAGTTTGGAATAGAAGAGCAGCTCCCTAGAGAGTTCAAGATCCGGGTCAATCAACGAGGTAGCGGCAAAAGCTATCTCCAATGGAATGATGTATTCATAGGTGATCCTCTCACCGACAACATAGCCGATCGAGATGGCTACCGATTCCATGATGTCTTCCATTTTGCATATGCAGCCATATTGCATTGGTCACCCGTGATACGGGCACTGATCAAGCACAAGAGAAAAAGCCAATCCAGATACGACGAAGAGCAAGACAGCGGCCGGGCAATCGTCGTTGAGGAAGGGCTTACGGCATGGATTTTCTCTAGAGCCAAGGAATTAAACTATTTCGAGAATCAAGAAAAGGTTTCCCTTGGGATTCTCAAAACCATTGAAGAGTTTGTGAGTGGCTATGAGGTTGAGAAGTGCCCGCTAAAGCTTTGGGAAAAAGCCATCTTGGACGGATATTCCGTATTCCGTCAAATCAAGAAAAATCAAGGTGGCTGGATCATCGGCAACCGAAAAGAACGCACCCTACAATATATGCCGCTTGAGTCTTAAGAATGAAAATTCACCCCTTTGTTGAATCAGTATCCTCGCTGCAATTTGAGGACTGCTTCAATCCTTATACTGATCGCTGTGAAGTTCATGATCGTCGAGACGCGCCGCGCCGCCGCGCCGCCGCACTTTCCGCATTATTGCGTTGCGCTTCAGAGGAGCCTGTAGATGCGATTTGGATCGGTCGAGATTTGGGGTATCGCGGAGGCCGTCGAACTGGGTTGGCCCTGACTGACGATGTTCACATGAGCCAACATGCCAAACGTTGGAATGTCGATCTGGCTCCCGAACGGCCCACAGTCGGCAATGCCGTAGCCGAGCGAACCGCTGCGGTTATATGGGGAATGCTAGAGCACATTGATGCTCGCATCTTTCTCTGGAATGTTTTCCCACTTCACCCTCATGAATCAGGGGATCCGTTCACCAACCGGCAACACAACGCCCGTGAAAGGCGAGCCGGCGAAGAGCTACTACAACAGCTCATCGTTCTGCTTCGTCCCTCGCGCATCGTCGCCATCGGCAACGATGCTGCCGCAGCCGCCCATCGAATCACGGATAGCGTGCCTGTTATCTGCGTGAGGCATCCGAGCTATGGCGGACAGACGCAGTTTCAAGGGCAAATCTCTGAACTGTATGGACATCCTATGAAGACTGGATCGCTGTTCTGACGAATTGCTTCAGTTTCTTAGCGAGCGGATACCGCCCCTTCTATCCAACTCGCCAGGTTTTCACTGATGCAGCGACTGAAAGAGGCTCTGGCGCTGGTGGAGGTGCGCACACTGGATCACGTCGTTGTGGCCGGGCACGAAACAACTGCATTTGCAGAGCGAGGGCTATTGTGAACCGAGGGGGCTGCACAGGCGGCCCCATTTTTTTATTCGCTCCATCAAGCTTACTGAACGCAGTTACTGCAAAATTTCCCGGCTAATCCACAGGCAGAATCTTTCGACGAAATAAGCTGGAATAGGTTCGGTCACGTGCAAAAATTGGATCATATTCTCCCTGTTGATAAATTATTTTGGCGGCGGCCCCTGTTGTTGAAAGCGGGAGCACTGTAGCTTTGGGGTGGTGTTCGACGAACAATTTATGCTCCTCATAGATCCCATCCATGCCGCCGACGAACACCGCTGCGCTGAAACTGCGGCTTTCGATCATTGCTTGCCTCATGGCCGTCAAACTGGCTTCTCTGTTGCCATCAACCGCTGGCACCATATGCACGTCGACGAACTCCGCTAGTTCAGGAGGCAATCGACCCTCAAAAAGCTTACTTTGGTAAATCGCCACCCTGTTGCGGTCAAGGTTTGCCTCGCGGGAAAAGAGAGCCAATAGCGGCGTTATCGCCGGATGGCCGCCGCACGTGATTCGTCCGATCGGCAACACTACTTCAACCAAAGCCTTGATTGCTTCCCGTATAGCAAGAACATCGGCGGTGTCGAAAAATACCCGATTGCGATCAGGCAAAGGCACGCTGGCAGATAGAAATATATCTATCATGCGGTGAGCTCCTTCAGAAGTTGTGGCGCCTTCGACATTTGCACGGCCCGGATCGGCAAATATGAGTCGAGCCAATCTAGGTGAGAGAGCCACGTTCTCAGTACACCTCTATTGTCGTAAATCACCCATATTTCTCTCGTCTCAACAGTGGGGTTGGTAATGGCCTCGAACACTTCGTTGATGCGATCAGCGGTTGGTATTCCCACTGCCGGCACGATCGCCAGCGTTCGATTGGACTCGGTTTTGAGAGAAATCCAGCCTTCAATCTGAACACTTGGATCAAGTCCCTCGTCGCGGGCGGCGTCGCAAAAGTTATCGACCAAATATCGGTGGCGGGCGGCAATTGCTGGTGCGCGTAGCCGTTCGACCTCGTCGCAAATTCTCGTCACCAATCCCTTCGTGGCCCAACGCCCCCGCATTGGAATAAATCCAAAGAAGTCCCGACGCCTAAGCTTCATGAAGTGGCTGAAGGACGATGCAGGGTCTTCCTTTTGCCCCGGCCATAGTAGGTGTAAGATTTGCACATTGGTCGCGTTTGCGCGCGCCAATTCTTCGGCCGTCCAACGACCTTCTCTGAAACCAGGTGTGTCGATCAGCACCACGACATCGGAATCCGACATCCTGTGCCAGAGCTGTGATTGGAAATCTGCGGCTGGAGGCACTGACCTCACGTCGATGAAAACGTCAAAGCCGCGAGCATCGAGCGCATCGTACAACCGATCGGCCAGCGGCTGAGACCCTGTTCGTTTGTAACTGATGAACAGTCGTCGCTCACGTCGCAACAGCCTAAATGTCTCAAGGACTAGCGTAACGAGGCGGGTGATGCCTTCATCGTTGGTGCCCAATACAATAGCATTGACATGCCTGAGCTGCGGCGGAATTTCTGCATGAACCTGGGACAAATCCGAAACGACCGGAGCGATAACGATCGAGTCATCAATCAACTCCGTCACAAGTGCGGTATCGGCAGTGCTTTCCGACGAGCCGAAAAATACTGCCATCACCGGAGACTTTAAGCTGCGGTTAGAGGCGTTGGCATCGCTGAGAAACGTAATTGCGGTGCTCGGAATCCCGAGCCCCTGAAGCGCCAGGTCAACGCTACGGCGGAGGCGAGTGTCATGCCCATGAACCGCACCCAGCAGGATAAGCTGGTAGGGTGATCTTATGCTTGAGTTCTCGCTCATCGGCCAGCCATTCCCGCAGCAGTTTCAATCCATTCGCCAATATTTTTCCTGCCATCCTGGCCTATGAAATCGTAACTCAGGCAGTGAGTTGACAGTTGGACTACGCTATTCGTTTTTGGTGCTGCGAACCACAGATCACCCTCAGGAATCGCAAGCGTGTAATCTGCGTAGGCCACCCATTTTCCGCCCTTCCACTCGGCGAGATATATGCCGCGATCGGTTCTGTAAAGTCCCATCTGCGCCAATGGTTCGGCACCCTTTGTAGATGTCGCTTTGTCTTTATTCTGGATACCGTGAATGAAAACGGTTAGCAAGCCGTTTCCCTTGATAACACTGCGAGCAATTTCGTAGCGCACCCATCGCCGTGACCATGTATGGGTTCCAGCAAGGACACAAGTGACCGAAGTATTCTCCAACCCCTTGCGGAGAAAAGTCTTTAGTGCCTCGTCACTCTCTTTTTTCGATGCCTCAAACACGCTGCTGTCAAAGAAGCCGCGGCTTTCCTCATCGGTTTCCTTCACAACCCAACTGTTGCGGACATTCCAGGCGCGCCATACATCAGGCTCATAGTGAAAAGAAAAAAATGTTCTGCGTGGCATTTTGACTCCATCTATTGCACTAAACCCAGGCAAATTTGGATGTGGGTGACCCGCATCCTCCACAGCAAACGACACCTCGCAGGATGCAATTCAGATATTGCCGGTTCATCGCGCCTTTATAGCGTCGCTGACCCAAGTTTCAATATTCGACTTGATGTAGTCATACACATTGGTACTGGTGGTGTATGGCGGATCGTAGACTTTACCCGTGACAGCTTCTCCATCAACGGTGAGGCCTGTAAACGGATTAGATCCTTTCGACGACTGATTTCCGTCTGAGTCTTTCAGATTGTGGACATGGATGGCGAGTACACCCAGCCCGTCCTTCCAGGCTTTCTTTATCTCGTGTTTGACCCAGCGGCGGCTGGCAGTCTTCTCGCCCACAAGTACGACAAGGCATTCTTTGCCTTTCATGTTGTCGGCGATCCATTTTTTGATGGCATCATCGCCTGCTTTCTTAATTTCTTCCCATTTGTTCGAGTCCAGCAGAGGCTGTTTTTCGACAGCTCCGATTTGCCGAACCTGCGACACGCGCCAACTATCCTGTTTATAGTGAAAGCTCAGAAAGCATTTTTTCGCCATGACTTATCTCCATTTGTCGTTGGTGCTTCGATGAAGAAAATCTCGAATTGAGAATTGCGATAGTTATTTAACTGAAGTCGTAATTAATCGCTGGTTTGAAATACTTTCTTGTAAATTTCCTTACAAATGATAGCTGAAAGTGTGTGCCTGCGTCTCCGCTTCGCGGATCACGCTGCTTCAGGTTCGCTAGCCGCTCATCCCTAGCGGGACTGGCTTTGCCAGCCTTCCGCATCGCTGACGCCTCCGGCCCGGCTTCCAGCTTCGGGCCTGCGCGCTTCGCTTGCGTGCGGTCGCCACACAGGGATGGCCGTTGCCTTGTCCAGCCGTCTCCCCTGACTTCATCACCTTATCCGCGACCGTAGCCCGCTCCCGTGTGCCGTCAAGGCGCGCAGGGCCGTGTCCTCGGCTGCGCCTGCGGGCCGCACCAACCCCGCGCTTGCCTCCTTGACGGCCCCCGTTCGCGCGCTCCTGACCGTCGCGGGCGATGAACTCAGGAAAGACGGTGGCAACAGGGCCAACCGGGTTCTTCGTGCCGACCGCATCGAACAGCCGAAAGGCTGGGCTCCGAATCTAGGAATCCGGTGTGCGGTTTGAACAGCAAACCCTTTTCGTCAGGAGAAATGCCATGCAACTCGCATCCCGATTCGCTTCCCGTTCCCCGTCGCTGCGCAGCGATTACCCGCTGTCCGATGACCAAATCCGCCGTGTGGCCCCGTCCATCTTCGCGGACGCCCCGCACGAAAGCCGTTCCGAGCGGTACGCCTATATCCCGACCGCCGCTGTGCTGGCGGAACTGCGCAAAGAAGGGTTCCAGCCCTTCATGGTGGCGCAGACCCGAGTGCGCAACGAAGACCGCCGCGACTTCACCAAGCACATGATCCGGCTGCGCCATGCCAACCAGATCAATGATGCAGAAGCCAATGAAATCGTCCTGCTGAACTCGCACGACGGCACCAGCAGCTATCAATTATTGGCTGGCCTGCTGCGCTTTGTCTGCCAGAACGGATTGGTATTCGGCGACACCGTGGCCGATGTGCGCGTACCCCACAAGGGCGACGTGGCCGGGCACGTCATCGAAGGCGCTTACGAAGTGTTGAGCGGCTTCGACCGGGTGAAGGAATCCCGCGATTCCATGCGCGCCATCACCTTGAACGATGGCGAATCCGAAGTGTTCGCCCGCGCCGCGCTGGCCCTCAAGTACGACGACCCCGACAAGCCCGCACCCATCACCGAATCGCAAATCCTGATGCCGCGCCGCTTCGACGACCGCCGCCCGGACTTGTGGAGCGTGTTCAACCGCACGCAAGAGAACCTGACTCAAGGAGGCCTGCGCGGGCGCAGCGCCAACGGACGCCGCCAGCAAACCCGCCCGGTGCAGGGCATCGACCAAAACATCCGCCTCAACCGTGCGCTTTGGCTGCTGGCCGATGGCATGCGCCAGTTGAAAGCCTGAACCCCCCACGCGGCAGGGGCAGGCAGCAGCCCTTGCCGCTTCTCTCGCTGCTGCATCCCAACCGCTAGGAGTTATCACCATGAACGCCGTTACCCAAACCGAAACCCGCGCCATCGAAACCACCGCCGCGCCGCTGGAAGTGGCTGACCCGACCAAGAACCTGATTTTGGTTCCGCTCTCGCAGTTGCTGCCGCGCCGTTCCAAGCGCAACGCACGCAAGACCCCGCGCCTCTCCGTTCCCGAACTGGCTGCGAGCATCGCCCGCATCGGCCTGCTTCAAAACCTTGTCGTTATCCTCGCCGCCGATGGCGAACAATACGAAGTGGTGGCCGGCGACCGCCGCTTGACCGCATTGAAGCTGCTGGCGAAGAAGAAGCGCATCGCCGCCGACTTTGAGGTGCCTTGCCTGCTGGTGCCGGACGCTTCGGCCCGTACCGTCAGCCTCGCGGAAAACCTGCTGCGCGAGCAGATGCACCCGGCCGACCAGTTCGAGGCGTTCGCCGCACTGGTCGAGGAAGGCCGTCCCATCGAAGACATTGCCGCCGACTTCGGCGTGTCCCCGCTGGTAGTGCAGCGCCGCTTGAAGCTGGCCAACGTCTCGCCGCGCCTGCTGGCCGACTACCGGGCTGGAGCCGTCACGCTGGAACAGTTGATGGCCCTGACCATCACCGACGACCACGCCGCGCAGGAAGCCGCGTTCTACTGTGCGCCCGAATGGCAGCGTGGCGCATCCGTGCTGCGCGAACGCCTGACCGAACGCGAAATCGACGCCACGCATCCGCTGGTGCGCTTCGCCGGGCTGGACGCCTACACGGCGGCGGGCGGCGGCCTCCGCCGCGACCTGTTCGCGGAAGGCGATGCCGGAACCTACCTGACCGACGCCGTGCTGCTGGAAACGCTGGTGCGCGGCAAGCTGGATGCACTGGCCGGGGACGTGCGCGCCGAGGGTTGGGCGTGGGTCGAAGCCGTGCCGCACATGAGCTACGCCGAGCGGCAGGCGTTCCAGAACGCACCGCGCCAGCGCCGCGAACCGAGCGCCCGCGAAGCCCGCCGCATCGCC
>NZ_JXXD01000325.1 GCF_000935215.1 Stutzerimonas stutzeri | reverse complement strand
ACAGGCTGATAAACAATAAATCAGAAAATTGTGCACAATTGGATCGGCGGCAGTTGGCCAAGATCGCGCGAACGCGTCTGGACCAGGCCTCAGCGCGGTGCCTGCAATTCCCGCGAGACATTTTCCGCAAGGCCCGCGCCGGCCTCGCTCATGGTCAGGTAGGTGCGGTCGGCGCCAGCTTCCTGGATGCGCTGGGCGATATCCTCGTACATCGCGTGGGACACGATGAGCCCGCCGAAGCCGCTTTCACGCAGCTTGCGGGTGGAGATGATCTTGGCCTCGGGATCGTTCATCGCCAGGATCACCGCTTCGACCTCGTTCATCTCCAGGCTCTGCCAGAACATCTGGTCCTCGGCGTCGGCAAAGAGGATATGTCGGCCCTCGGCGGTGTTCTTTTCCACCATGACCGGGTCGGAATCGAGGCTGACCAGGGCGAAACCCTTCTCCGCCAGATAGTCGTAGGCGGCGCGCCCGGTACGGCCCATGCCCATGATCAGAATGCGCGCTTCGCCCAGGGACACCGGTTGTTCGTCGGGGTGGCGAATGTTGCGCTCGTAGCGGAGCAGACGCGGCGCCAGGCGTTCGTACAGCGGATGGGCGAAACGGTTGATCTGCGCCGAAACGATGAACGAAAACGCCACGGTGATCGCCAGCGGCATGAGCCACTGCGGCAGCACCACGCTGACGACGATCAGGCCGAATTCGCTGTAGTTGGTCAGGCTGGCGGCGCTGAGAAAGGCGCTGCGGGCGCGCAGGCGGAAGGCGACGAACAGGCCGAAGAACAGCACCGCCTTGAGCGGCAGCAGCAGCGACATGGCGAAGGCGAACCAGAGGGCGTTGGCATCCGGCAGCCCACCGATGCCGATCTTCAGGAAGAAGCCGACCAGGAACACTTCCTTGATCGCCCACAGCGAGTTGGACAGCTCGCTGGCGCGCTTGTGTTTGGCGAGCATCGCGCCAAAGGCCAGCGCCCCCAGTTCGGAACTCAGGCCGACGTATTCGAAGCCGAGACCGCCGGCCACCAGCGCCAGCATCAGGCCCAACAGCACCATCAGTTCTTCGTGGCCACTGTGGTCGAGCAGGCGGAACAGCACGGGGCGCAGCAGCGGCAGCAGGAACACCAGCAAGGCCCAGGCTGAGGGGACCTTGCCCGCGGCGAGGCTCATGACCACCAGAGCGATGAGGTCCTGGATGATCAGCACGCCGATGGCGACGCGGCCGTGAAAGGCGCGCAGCTCGCGCTTGCTTTCCAGCACCTTGGCCGCCAGCACGGTGCTGGAGAACGACAGCGCGATGGCCAGCAGCATGGCCTCACGCCAGCTGTTATCGAGGATCAGCATGATCGCCGGCATCACCAGCACGCTGGAGATGAAGAAGTGCAGCAGGCTGCCGCCGATGACTTCGCGGCGAACCAGATTGCCGAGCTTGAGCTTGAGCCCCACGGTGAACAGCAGCAGGAGCACGCCCAGATGCGACAGGTGATCGAGAATGATGCTGTCGTCACGGGTCACGCCCACGTAGTCGCCCGCTGCGGCCAGCGCGAAGCCGGCGCCCAGGTAGCCGATCAGCGGCGGCAGGCCGATGAAGCGGGCAAGTAGCCCGAGGGCGAAAGCGAAGGCAATCCAGCTGGCTTCAATCACGGGGCGGCGTCCGGCGTCGAGGGAGGGCGCGGCATTTTAACGGGGCGTCGGCGATTGGGTAGCGTCGGCAGCGATATTCCTTGCGGGAATCTGCTCGTTCGTCGTCGTGGAAGCGGAGTTGCCGTACCGCAGCGCTAGCTGGCCAATGCCGCCTGGGGCGCGGAGGAGGGGATGGCGGTCAGTGCGGCAATGGGCACGGTGCGGAAGGGGAAACGCCGCGCGGATGGCGCGCGGCGTCTTTGCTCAGTCGATGGACGCGCCCTTGGCGATCCAGTCACCCAGCAGATCGCGCTCGTCCTGGGTCATCTGGGTGATGTTGCCCAGCGGCATGATCTGGCTGGCCACGGTTTGCGCATGGATCTTCGCCGCCTGCTCGCGTATCTGCTCGGCGGTATCGAACATCACGCCCGCTGGGGCCGCGCTGAACAGCGGGCTGCTCGGCTGCGCGGAGTGGCAGACGGTGCAACGCTCGTGAATCACTTCGCTGACCTGGGCGAACTGGCTGGCGCCGCTCTGCTGTGCACTCGTGCTGGCCTGCTCCGGCGAGGTCGCTGCCAGGTTTGGTGCCGGTTGGCGGTTCGGCGCGGTGACGTAGGCCAGGCAGATCATGCCCAGTGCCGCGGCCGGTAGCGCCCAGGCGAAGCAATTACTGTTGTGGCGGGTGTTGAAGT
>NZ_JXXD01000324.1 GCF_000935215.1 Stutzerimonas stutzeri | reverse complement strand
TGCGGCCGCCGTTCCAGCGGGGCACGGCGGCCTTCTTTCCCGTGGCGCGGCTGACGTAGGCGGTCATGTTCTCGACCCGTACCAGCTCCAGCAAACGGCCGCCGAAGAGGAAGTTGTCGCCCGGGCGCAGGCGCGCAATGAAGCCTTCCTCGATAGTGCCCAGCGAGCGGCCGCTGCCGCCCTTGGCCCAGAATTTCACCGTCAGGCTGGCATCGCTGACGATGGTGCCGATGCTCATGCGATGGCGCAGCGCCACACGGCGGCTAGGCACTTTCCACAGCCCGGTGTCGTCCGGCTCCACACGCTGGTAATCCGGGTAGGCGGTCAGGGAATGCCCGCCGTGCCGCACGAAGGCCAGCGCCCATTGCCAGTGATCGTCAGTGAGATCGCGGTACGACCAGGCCTGCCTAACCTCATCGAACAATTCTTCCGGACGAAACCCACCGCCCAGCGCCATGCTCACCAGGTGCTGCACCAGTACGTCCAGTGGTCGATGGGGCGCGCTGCGGGCTTCGATGCGGCGTTCGGCGATGGCGACCTGGGCGGCCGCGGCTTCCACTACTTCGACGCTGTGAGTAGGCACCAGCGTGACGCGGGAAGTCCGACCCGGCGCATGCCCGGAGCGACCGGCCCGCTGCATCAGCCGAGCCACGCCCTTGGGCGAGCCGATTTGCAGGACCCGCTCGACGGGTAAAAAATCGACACCGAGATCCAGGCTCGAGGTGCAGACCACCGCTTTCAGCGCACCTTGTTTGAGGCCCAGCTCCACCCAGTCGCGTACCTCGCGAGCGAGCGAGCCGTGGTGCAACGCGATCAGCCCGGCCCAGTCCGGCCGCGCGCCGAGGATCGCCTGGTACCAGATCTCCGACTGGGAGCGGGTATTGGTAAAGACCAGCGTTGTGGCCGCCGAGTCGATCTGCTCGACCACCTGCGGCAGCATGCGCAGCCCGAGATGGCCGGCCCAGGGGAAGCGTTCAATGCTCGGCGGCAGCAAGGTATCGACACGCAGATCCTTGTCGACCCGACCTTGCACCAGCTTGCCGCGCCCCGGATGCAACAGCACCTCCAGCGCATGGGGCTGGTTGCCGAGGGTCGCCGACAGCCCCCACACGATGAGCTCCGGCATCCACTGACGAAGCCGCGCCAGTGCCAGTTGCAGCTGCACGCCGCGCTTATTGCCCAGCAGCTCATGCCACTCGTCCACCACCAGCATGCGCAGTCCGGCGAAGGCCTGGCGCGCATCGGCACGGGTCAGCAGCAGGGTCAGGCTTTCCGGTGTGGTGACCAGCGCGCTGGGTAGCCTTCGGCCCTGGCGCGCACGCTCGGAACTGCTGGTATCACCGGTGCGCAGGCCGATGCTCCAGTTGATGCCGAGATCATCCAGCGGTGCTTGCAGAGCCCGCGCGGTATCGGCCGCCAATGCGCGCATAGGGGTGATCCAGAGCACCGTCAAAGGCGCTGGCTTGTCCGTCGCGGTGGAAGAGGGTGCCTTGGTCGCAAAGCGATTCAGGGCTCCGAGCCAGACAGCGTAGGTCTTGCCGGAGCCGGTGGTGGCGTGCAGCAGCCCCGATTCGCCATGGCCTATCGCTTGCCACACCTCCTGCTGGAACGGGAAGGGTTGCCAGGCACGGCTGGAAAACCAGCCCGCAGCGAGGCTCTCGGCCCCGTCCTTCACCCCCTCTCCCGGAAGGAGAGGGGAGTGATCGTGTGGCTGCTCGGCATCTTCGTCTGGCATGGCTCCGGTCTTGCTCCCTATGAGGGGAGAGGGCCGGGGTGCGGGCTGGCCCACGTCGGGGTCGCCTAACGCTTCCCTCACGCCCGCCCCAGGGGGGTGATCGCGCGGTTGCTCAACGTTCTCGCCTGGCACTGCTCCGCTCTTGCTCCCTCTCCCCTTGGGAGAGGGTTGGGGT
>NZ_JXXD01000323.1 GCF_000935215.1 Stutzerimonas stutzeri | reverse complement strand
CCGAAGCGCCGGGCCTGGACGAAGGTACCGAGACCGGAGACGAACAGCGCCATGCTGACGAGGTAGGGAACGTACTGATCGAGGCCAAGCGCGCTGCCGACGATCAGGGTGGGGGTGATGATACCGACGAAGCTGGCCAGCACGTGCTGCAAGGCGGCGAAGGTCGCGGGTAGCGGGCCGGGGCGATCATCGAGTTGATAGATGAGGTCCTGGTTCGCCTGCGGAGCGGTGCCGCTCCTGTTTTCGGTTGCGGTCATTGTTAAGCCTGCCATTTGTTGTTTTACGGTCATGGGCTTGCGAGGCTTCACGGCACCTCTATCGCTGTCCGTCGAAAGCTGTTCGATCGGTCAGGACGCCTGGACTATAACAACCTGTAGACAGGCTGATAAACAATAAATCAGAAAATTGTGCACAATTGGATCG
>NZ_JXXD01000034.1 GCF_000935215.1 Stutzerimonas stutzeri | reverse complement strand
AGCGGGGCCGTGGTGCGCGGGTTAGAGCGGCTGGGTCGCTGTTTTGCTGCGCGTGACGCGGTCTACCAGATAGACCAGTCCGTGGTAGTCGATCTGGCCATGACGGGACAGGCCGATCTCGCAGGTGCGGCTGGTGGATATGCCTTCATCGCAGATCTGCACCGCATCCTTCAGGCTGCGCAGGGCGTGACCGTTGAGTTCCGGGGTGGTGAAGCCTTTGTCTCCGGCGAAACCGCAGCAATGAATGCCTTCGGGCACCACGACTTCCCTGGCGCAGCGACGAGCGATATCGATCAGTGCCTGTGATTCCCCAAGGTGCTGGGTGCTGCAGGTAACGTGCACGGCGATCGCCTTTTCCTGCGGGACGAAGTCCAGCTTGTCGAGCAGGTGTGTGCGGATGAAGCGCACCGGGTCGTACATGTCGAGGCGTTGATCGGTCAGGCCCTGGACCAGGCGCAGCGTGCAGGGACTGGTGTCGCAGTAGATCGGATCAAGCCCGCCGCGGCTGGCCTTGAGCAGCGCGTCGAGCATCTCCTGACGCTTGCGTTCGCCCTGTTCAGCGTAACCCTTGGAAGCGAACGGTTGGCCGCAGCACAGGTCGTTCAGCTGCTCGGGGAAAATCACTTGGTAGCCGGCCTTTTCCAGCAGGCTGCGGGTCTTGTCGAGCAGCGGCTCCTGTTCCTGATCGCGGGCAGCGGGCGCCATGGCGCGGGAGACGCAGGCAGCCAGATAGACCACCCGCGGGCGCTCGTCCTGAAAGGCAGGCTGGGGCAGGTGCAGGCGCTGCAGGGGTTGCGGCATCGCCGGAGTCCATTGCGGGACGCGACCCTTGCTGGCGTTGGTCATGGTGGCGGACAGCTTGGCCAGACGCTTGGTGCCGAGGATGATATGCGCGCCGTTGGCGGCATGCAGCATGAAGCGAGTGCCCTGCACGGCCGTGGAGAAGTGATCGGCCAGCCAGTTGGCGGTTCCGGTTTTGCTCGCTTCACGCCCGCGCAGCTTGCGCACCAGATCGCCAGTGTTGATGCCGACCGGGCAGCGCTGGGCGCAGAGGCCGGTGGCGGCGCAGGTTTCCACGCCGTGATAATGGTAGAGACGCTCGATTTCCGTGGTGTCGACGCCGGCCCGCTTGCGCGCTTGAATGTCGCGCCAGATGACGATGCGCTGGCGTGGGGTGAGGGTCAGCCCGTTGGATGGGCAGACCGGCTCGCAGAAGCCGCATTCGATGCACTTGTCGACGATCTCGTCGGCGGCCGGCATCGGTTTGAGGTTTTTCAGGTGGATGTCCGGGTCTTCGGAGAGCACTACGTCCGGGTTGAGGATGCCGGTGGGGTCGAGCAGGCGCTTGATCTTCCACATCAGTGCGTAGGCTTCGCTGCCCCATTCCAGCTCGACGAAGGGCGCCATGTTGCGCCCAGTGCCGTGTTCAGCCTTGAGCGCACCGCCGAATTCGACGGCGACCAGCTGCGCCACTTCGCCCATGAAGGCTTCGTAACGGGCGACCTGCGCCGGATCATCGAAGCCCTGGGTGAAGACGAAGTGCAGGTTGCCCTCCAGCGCGTGGCCGAAGAGGATCGCCTCGTCGTAGCGGTGCTTGTCGAGCAGTTCGATCAGCCGGTTGACGCCCTCGGCCAGGCGCTCGACGGGGAAGGTGACGTCTTCGATGATCACCGTGGTGCCGGTCTGGCGCACGGCGCCGACTGCCGGGAAGGTGTTCTTGCGGATCTTCCAAAGCTGGTTGTAGACCACCGGGTCTTCGCTGAAGTCGACCTGCTTTTCCACCGGGAAATGCGCGATGGAGGTCATGATCAGGTTGATCTGCTCGTGCAGCAGCGACTGGCTGGCGGCACGCGATTCGATCAAGAGTGCGCATGCGGTCGGCGACAGTTCCTTCACCCACTCGGGCATGCCGGCCTTGTGTTCGACCGAGCGCAGACTGCGGCGGTCCAGCAGCTCCACGGCCGACACCGGCTGCTGCTTGAGCACCGGTACGGCCAGGCAGCAGGTTTCCACGTCAGGGAACACCACCAGCGCGCTGGCTTTGTGCGGGTGATCCGGCACGGTGTCGTAGGTCACCGCGCTGATAAAGCCCAGCGTGCCTTCGGAACCGACCATCAGGTGGTTGAGGATGTCCAACGGCTCGTCGTAGTCGACCAGCGCATTGAGCGAGAAACCGGTGGTGTTCTTCAGTCGGTACTTGTGGCGGATCTTCGCGGCCAGTTCGGTGTTGGCGCGGGTTTCGCGGCCCAGCTCGGCCAGCTGTTCGAGCAGCGCCGCATGGCTCTGGCGGAAGGCGGCAACGCTGGAGGCATCCTCGCTGTCGACCACGGTCCCATCGGCCAGCACGACGCGCAGGCCGGCGAGGGTTTTGTAGGTGTTCTGCGCCGTGCCGCAGCACATGCCGCTGGAGTTGTTGGCGACGATGCCGCCGATCTTGGCGGCGTTGATCGAGGCCGGATCAGGGCCGATCTTGCGCTGGAATGGCGCGAGTACGGCGTTGGCGTTGGCACCGATTACGCCGGGCTGCAGGCGGATCTGCTCGCCGCCGTTGCGAATCTCGCGGCCGTTCCAGTTGTCGCCGAGGACGATCAGCACCGAGTCGCTGATCGCCTGGCCGGACAGGCTGGTGCCGGCGGCGCGGAAGGTCACCGGGACGTTTTCCGCATGGGCCAGCTTGAGCAGCGCGATCACCTCGGCTTCGGATTCGACGCGCACCACCAGTTTGGGAATCAGCCGGTAGAAGCTTGCGTCGGTACCGAAGGCGAGGGTGGAGAGCAGGTCGTCGAAGCGCCGCTCGACCGGGATCAGACGTTCGACTTCGCGGAGGAACGCGGCTGGCAAAGGCGCACCTTCAAGCTGGGCGGCCGCGTTCATGCGTCCTCCAGGATCAGCAGGATCAGATCCTTAGGGCCGTGGGCGCCATAAGCCAGCACCTGTTCGATGTCGGCGGTTTTCGACGGGCCGGAAACCAGCAGCGCATTGGTCGGCATGCCGGCGGCCCACTGGAACTTCTGCTGGATCTCGTAGAAGTTGTCGTGGATTTCGCTGGCCTTGAGGATGGCGAAGTGCACCGGTGGCACCAGGCTCATCAGGCGCGGCTCCTCGCGGGTCGGCCACATGATCAGGCTGCCGGTAGAGGCGATGGCACCGAGGGTGCCGGTGAGGCTCGCCGGTGTGTCGTTGAACAGCTCGTCCTTCCAGTCTTCGACCGGGCGGTCGTAGGCCTTCAGCGTCGGCAGGCCTTCACGGCCGGCGCAATGCTCGGTGAAACGCTGGCCGTACGGCGTCGTCGGGGCAATCAGCAGGCTCGGCAGCTGGCGGTCGTGCAGCAGCTGTTCGAGCAGGGCGGGCCAACCGGCGTCCGTGGTCAGGTGAATCTCGGTGTGCACCGCTTCCATCAGCTGGCGCAAGCGGGCAATGCGCTGCTCGGGCGCGTAGCTCCAGGGCTGGGTGACCAGCGATACGTCGTAGTCATCGACGATAGGCGTGGTGCCTTCCAGGCTCTTTTTCAGCTTGGCGAGGATATTGGCCTTGGCGCTCATCGCTTGCCCTCCAGGTGATCGCGGGCCAGCTCGTGCAGCGAGCGGGCGGCAGGTTTTGGTGCGCTGTGGTTCTGCGTCCAGGGGCCGATGTTCGATGGCGTCAGGCCGCGCAGGCGAGTGGCGAAGAAGCCGAATACGCGGTACAGCGTCGGGCTGGTGTTGAGCAGGCGCCAGCCTGCCCACATCAGTCGTTCTTTCTTCGAATATTTGCTGCCCTGGCCGCGCATGACCTTGTGCGGATCGTCCGGTGCCTTGACGTTCTCCTCACGCAGGCGGCGCAGGATGGACGGGATCGGGATCTTCACCGGGCAGACCTCGCCGCAGGCGCCGCACAGCGATGAGGCGCTGGGGTGATCCGGCACCTTGCCCAGGCCGACCATGTGCGGCGTGATGATCTTGCCGATCGGGCCGGGGTAGACCTCGCCGTAGGTGTGGCCGCCGACGCGGGTGTACACCGGGCAATGGTTCATGCAGGCGCCGCAGCGGATGCAGTTCAGCGTCTGGCGCAGCTCGCTGTCGGCGAAAGCCTGGCTGCGGCCGTTGTCCAGCAGGATCAGGTGCACTTCCTGCGGGCCGTCGAGCTCATCGGCCTTGCGCGGGCTGGAGATCATGTTGACGTAGGTGGTGATCGGCTGGCCCAACGCCGAGCGGGTCAGCAGCGAGAGCAGCGGGACCACGTCGCGCAGGTTCTCCACGACCTTCTCGATCCCGGTGACGGCGATATGTACCGGCGGCACACCGGTGGACATGCGCCCGTTGCCCTCGTTTTCCACGAGCAGCAGGGTGCCGGTTTCAGCTACCGCGAAGTTCACACCGGAGACGCCGATATCGGCCTCGAAGAACTTCTGGCGCAGCGTGCGGCGGCCGATCTGAATGAGTTGGTCGACGTCCTTGGTGTACTCCACGCCGAGTTTCTCGTGGAACAGGGACGCGACCTGGCCGGCGTTCTTGTGGATTGCCGGCATGATGATGTGGGAAGGCTTTTCGTGGTCGAGCTGGACGATGTACTCGCCCATGTCCGATTCCAGGCATTCGATGCCATGGCCCTCGAGGAAATGGTTCATCTCCATCTCTTCGCTGACCATCGATTTGCCCTTGATCACCTGCTTCGCCTCGTGGGCGCGGGCGATCTCGAGGACGATGTTGCTCGCCTCTTCAACCGTCTCCGCCCAGTGCACTTTCACACCGTTGCGGGTCAGGTTGGTTTCCAGCCGCTCGAGCAGTTCGGGCAGCTTGGACAGTGCGCGGGCGCGGATGCGGTTGCCCATCTCGCGCAGCCGCTCGCGTTCGTCGGCATCGCTGAAGGCCACGGCACGCTTGGTCATCAGCGAGTCCATGGCGGTACGGAAGTTGCGCCGTAGCTGGTCGTCCTTCAGGGATTTGCGCGCGCGGGCGCGGAAATCCGGGTCACCGGCGTTCTCGATCTGTATCGCGGGGATACGCTGTTCGGCGTTCATCGGGCACCTCCGGTGCGTTGCCAGAGGAAGGTCGCCAGATGCTGACCGCGCAGGGCTTCACGCTGCTTCTCCAGCGAACCGTTGATGTTCATCAGACAGCCGCAGTCGGCGCTGATCACCTGATGCGCGCCGGATTCCTTCAGTGCGCGGGTCTTGTCCAGCACCATGGCGCCGGAGATGTCGGGCATGCGTACGCTGAAGGTGCCGCCGAAGCCGCAGCATTCGCTTTCGTGGTCATGCTCGACGCGCTCGACCTGGCCCAGCTGTGCAAGCAGGGCGCGGCCGTGCAGGTGGGTGTTCATCTCGCGGCGCGCCGAGCAGGAGGTATGCAGGGCAACCTTGGTCGGCGTGCCGGCGTCCTTGAATTCGACCTTGCAGACGTTGAGCAGGAACTCGGCCAGCTCGAAGGTGCGCTCGGCCAGCGCTTGTGCCTTCTTCAGCGTGGCCGGCTCGTCCTTGAACAGGTCCAGATAATGGTGGCGCAGCATCCCGGCGCAGGAACCGGACGGGACGACCACGGGCCAGTCGTTGGCGAACAGATCCAGTTGCGCCCGTGCGACGTTGCGTGCCTCGTCGGTGTAGCCGCTGGTGTAGGCCGGCTGGCCGCAGCAGGTCTGACCCTGCGGGAAGTGCACGGTCAATCCTTCGCGCTCGAGCAGGCGGATGGCATCCAGGCCAGCCTCGGGATAGAACAGGTCGACCACGCAGGTACCGAACAGATAAACCTGGCTCGGCTTGGCGGGGTATTCGCGCGGCTTTGGCAGCGGCGGCGCGACGCGGGTAGCGTTCGGCGCAGCATCGTAGAAGAGTTCGCTCATCGGCTTGGTCTCCGGGTTAGCCCGGTTATCCGCAAACAGGCTTTTGAAAAACTATCTGCGTTTGGCAATGCGTCGTTAAAGCAGCCTCAGAATGCTCATTTAGGAACCTGAACTCGTATGCGAGCCCAGTCCTTTCTTCGGCTGCTTTGCCTCGTCTTGCCGGTCTCGCCTACGTTTTTCAATGGCCCTGTCAGGTGCGGTTTCTGGAATGCAACCGTGCCCCCAGATGGGGGCACGGTTCCTTTTTCTTACACTCCGACCAGTGGGTCGGTCACGCCTAGCACGTAGATGGCGATCAGGCCGATCACCCCCGTGAACAGCACGTAGTACAGCGTAGGCCATATGGTCTTGCGCAGCGTGGAGCCTTCGCGACCGAGCAGGCCGACGGTAGCGGATGCCGCCACCACGTTGTGGATCGCAACCATGTTGCCTGCCGCAGCGCCAACAGCCTGGGTGGCAACTACCATCGCGCCGGAAATTCCGAGCGACTGCGCAACGCCAAACTGGAACTGGCTGAACATCATGTTGCTGACGGTGTTGGAGCCAGCGAGGAATGCACCCAGAGCGCCCACCGACGGCGCCAGCAGCGGGTAGATGCTGCCAACGCTATCGGCGACGTAGCGCGCCATGACGATCGGCATGCTGGCCAGTTCGGCACCGTTGACGCCCGAGTTGATCAGGATGCGCACCATCGGCACGGTGAACAGCAGTACGAAGCCAGCGCTGAGCAGCACGCTGCTGGACTCCTTGACGGCGGCCTTGAGTTCCGAGGCGCGCATGCCGTGCAGGAAGAAGGTGATTAGCACCACTGCGACCAGAATCCCGCCTGGCAGATACAGCGGCTCGATCCCGGCGCTGACGCCAGCTTCGCCAAGGATGTTGGCAAAGGCGATGGATACCGATTTCAGCGCGGCAGATACCTGCGGGAACACACGACTGATCACCAGCAGTGCACCCACCAGCACATAGGGCAGCCAGGCGCGGAAGGCGCTCATCGGGCGGGCGGACATCTCGTCCAGCTTCATTTCGATGGTGCCCAGCCATTCAGCTGGCCATTCCTTGGCGTCGGCGAAGTCCCAGGCGGTCTTCGGCGTCAGGAACTTGAAGCGAGCGGCAGTGGTAACGATCGCCAGGCCCACCAGGCCGCCGAGCAGCGACGGGAATTCCGGGCCGAGGAAGATGCCGGTGGCAGCGTAGGGCAGGGTGAACGCCAGGCCGGCGAAGATCGCGAACGGCAACACTTCGAAGCCGGCTTTCCAGCTTTTCTCCTTGCCGAAGAAGCGCGTCAGCATCAGCACCATGACCAGCGGCATTACTGTGCCGACGATGGCGTGGGTGATCGCCACACTGCTGGTGATCTGCTGCAGGTAGGCGTTCCAGCTGGACCCCTGCGCAACCAGTTGCGCGCCGATGGTGGCGGTATCCAGGCCGCTGTTGATGCCCACGACGATCGGCGTACCGACCGCGCCAAAAGACACCGGCGTGCTTTGCACCAGCATGCCGAGCAGGACTGCAGCCATTGCCGGGAAGCCGACCGCAACCAGCAGCGGTGCGGCGATGGCGGCCGGAGTGCCAAAGCCGGAAGCGCCTTCGATGAAGCAACCGAACAGCCAGGCGATGATGATGGCCTGGATGCGGCGGTCAGGGCTGATGGTGGTGAAACCGGCACGAATGGCGGTGATGCCGCCGGAATGCTTGAGGGTGTTCAGCAGCAGGATTGCGCCGAAGATGATCCACAGCAGGCCCAGGGTGATCACCAGACCTTGCAGCGTCGAGGCGATGATACGGTTGACGCTCATGTCCCAGACGAACAGCCCGATGGCTGCGGTGAACAGGAAGACCAATGGCATGGCGCGGCTGGCGGGCCAGCGCAGGCCGATCAGCATGATTGCTGCGAGCAGAATGGGTGTGAAGGCGAAAAGTGCGAGCAGTCCGTTGGACATGTCAGGCTTCCCCTGCGGTTCGGTTCAGACGGGGCCCTGAGCGGACCGTGGAGTAGTTTTTGTGCGCAGATCTCATGCTGAGTCCTCTTATTTTTAGACCACTCTGTAAAGTGGTAATACCAATTAACAGAAGTGAATGGCCAGCGTAAGAGTTGCGTATAGGGGCGTCAATTAGCTAGCTATAGACTTTGGTCGCAACAGCTGGCCTTGTGCAGATGCGCGGTCATGGCTAGCATTTTCGGATTGGTATGACCATTCGGGGTGGCTATGGACGTGGGGATGGTGCGGCAGCGGCGGCTAGCGGACGATATCGTCGCGCAGCTGGAAACCATGATTCTCGAGGGTACGCTCAAGGCGGGTGAGCGCCTGCCTGCGGAGCGCGCCCTGGCTGAAAGCTTTGGCGTCTCGCGGCCTTCGCTTCGCGAAGCGATTCAGAAGCTCGCGGCCAAGGGGCTGCTGGTCAGCCGGCATGGCGGAGGTACGTTCGTCGCCGAGTCGCTGGGCTCGACGTTCAGTGATCCGTTGCTGCATCTGCTGGAAAACAACAGCGATGCGCAGAGCGACTTATTGGAGTTTCGCCACACGCTCGAGGGCAGCTGCGCCTACTACGCAGCGCTGCGTGCGACCGAGGTGGATCGGAAGCAGCTCACCGAAGCCTTTGCCGCATTGCAGGACTGCTACGCCCGGGAAGGCAAGGTCTCTCGGGCAGAAGAGGGCGCAGCCGATGCCCAGTTCCATCTCGCCATTGCCGAAGCCAGCCACAACGCGGTGCTGCTGCATACCATTCGTGGCCTGTTCGACCTGCTCAAGCGCAACGTGGTGACCAATATCGGCGGCATGTACGCCCTGCGTGACGAAACGCGGGACATGCTGATGAGCCAGCATCGCGAGTTGTACGAGGCGATCATGGCCAGGCGAGCGACCGAGGCGCGGGAGGTTATTCATCGGCATATCAATTACGTGCAGGAAGTGCTGGCTGAAGGTCAGCAGGAGGCTCAGCGTCTGGCGCGCGCGCAGCGCAGGCAGGGAGAGCGGATGCAGAAGGAAGGGTGAGAGCGGAGCCGGCACTGCCTGCCGGCTCGGGTATTGCCGCGTGGGCTTATCGGGCCATGCGACGGGCGCGGCTCAGTCGTCCTTGCCCTTGGTGCGCATCGCGCGCTGGATCTCCCGGTCGGAATCGCGTTCCTTCTCGGTGTGGCGCTTGTCGTACTCCTTCTTGCCTTTGCCGAGGGCAATCTCGCACTTGATCATGTGCTTCTTCCAGTACAGCGACAGCGCTACGCAGGCGTAGCCCTTCTGCTGTACGGCGCCGAACAGCTTGCCCAGCTCGCGCTTGTTCAGCAGCAGCTTGCGGGTGCGGGTCGGGTCGGCAATGACGTGTGTGCTGGCGCTGGTCAGCGGCGTGATGTGCGCACCCATCAGCCAGGCTTCGCCATCCTTGAGCAGGACGTAGCTGTCGACCAGCTGAGCCTTGCCGGCGCGCATGCTCTTCACTTCCCAGCCGGCCAGGACGAGGCCCGCCTCGAATTTCTGTTCGATGAAGTAGTCGTGTAGCGCTTTCTTGTTCAGCGCGATGGTCCCGGGGGACTGTTTCTTCTGTTTGGCCATAGGGGCCGCATTATAGGGAGTCCCGCTGCGGCTGGCGACAGCCTGCAAGAGCGCTGGCGGCAGAAACTTGAGGGGCAGCCGTTAATCCCCGACAATGTGCCCCGCTTTGCGCTGAGCCGCTTCCCGGGTGTCGCCCGGAAGCCGCGGTTGCGGGCTGGCTGCGCCAACTTTTGGATGGCGCGCAATGAAACGACGACGTAGAAGGTCCGCATGACGACGCACATTCAACGTTCCGCGCTGCTGCCGTACCCGGCCCAGGCGCTGTTCGACATGGTCAACGACGTAGCCAGCTACCCGCAGTTCCTGCCCTGGTGTTCAGCGACTGAGGTGCTTTCCAGTAGTGAAACCGAGATGCACGCCAGCATGACGGTGGCGAAGGCTGGTTTGAGCCAGCGTTTCATGACGCGCAACGCCCTGGACCTCGGCAAGCGCATCGAGATGACGCTGGAGGAGGGGCCGTTCAGCCATCTGCACGGCATATGGGAATTCAAGGCGCTGGGCGAGAAGGCCTGCAAGATCAGTCTGGATCTGACCTTCGATTACGCCGGGCCGTTGGTCAAGGCGACCCTTGGACCGTTGTTCAATCAGGCCGCCAATACCTTGGTCGATGCCTTCTGCGAACGGGCGAAGCAGCTATATGGATAAGCAGTCGATCGCAGTCGAAGTGGTCTATGCGCTGGCCGACAAGCAGAAGCTGCTGCAGATGACCGTGCCCGCGGGCACCACCGTGCGCGAGGCGGCCTTGCGTTCGGGAATCGATGCGCACTTCCCGGGGCTCGATCTGGCCGCAGCTCCGTTGGGTATCTTCGGCAAGGCCGTGCCCAAGCCCGATGAGCGAGTGCTCGAGGAGGGTGAGCGCGTGGAGATCTACCGGCCGCTGATTGCCGACCCGAAAGAGGTGCGCAAACAGCGCGCCGCACGGGCAGCAAAGAACAAGGCCGAAGACGCTTGAATATGCTGAAACAAAAACGCCCGGCTAGCCGGGCGTTTCTTTATTCGGTTTCCAGCGGTTCGGGAATCGGCACCGGAACCGGTTCCGCTTCATCCACTTCACGCTGAATCTGCTCCAGCAGCGAGCCAGGCGCAGGGCGCTCTTCAGGCTGACTTGGCTGGGCGGCAGGAGCCGCGTCAGGCGCCTGGGCGTCGCGGCCAAGGATCTGTTCATCGCGGCTTACGCCGGGCATGAAGTCGCCGGCAAGGCCTGCCAGCTGGTCGTTGGCGTTGAACACCAGGCTGACGCGCTCCTGCTGGCGCGGACTGCCGCCGGGCTGGATGCTGTACAGGTAGTCCCAGCGGTTGGCATGGAAGGTGTCGGTGATCAGCGGGTTGCCCATGATAAACCGCACCTGCTGGCGGGTCATTCCGGGGCGCAACTGGTCTATCATGTCCTGCGTGACGACATTGCCCTGTTGAATGTCGACCTTGTAAACCCCGGGGAATGAACAACCGGCGAGTGCGACCAGACCTGCGAAGGAGAGGCTGGCCAGCATGAGCTTGGTGTTTTGCATCGGTGGGTGACTTCCACTATCTTGGCTGGGCAAAGAACCCGGATCATACCCGTATTGAAGGAGGCTGCGAAACAGCAGCAGCGAGAAAGCCAACCATGGTTGAAAATAGCGAACTACGTAAAGCTGGTCTCAAGGTAACTCTGCCGCGGGTCAAGATCCTGCAGATGCTGGACACTACCGATCGCCGCCACATGAGCGCCGAAGACGTCTACAAGGCGTTGATGGAAGCGGGTGAGGATGTCGGTCTGGCGACGGTCTATCGCGTGCTGACCCAGTTCGAGGCGGCCGGTCTGGTAGTTCGGCACAACTTCGATGGTGGTCATGCCGTCTTCGAGCTGGCCGACGGCGGGCATCACGACCACATGGTCTGCGTCGATAGCGGCGACGTCATCGAGTTTTTCGATCCCGAGATCGAGAAGTTGCAGAAAGAAATCGTCAAGCGTCACGGCTACGAGCTGGTGGATCACAATCTGGTGCTCTACGTGCGCAAGAAAGACTGATCCAGATATATGAAAAAGGCGGCCAAGGCCGCCTTTTTTGTGCCTGGCTGCCGGGCTCAGGCTTGTGCGGAGGTGACCATCTGTCGGGCATGTGCCAGAGACTGCTCGGTCAGGTCGACGCCGCCGAGCATTCGCGCGATTTCCTCGACGCGGCCGTTCTGATCCAGCTCTGCGACGGCAGTGCGGGTTTCATCTGCCCCGCGAGCCTTGTGCACGAACAGGTGGTGATGTCCTTGGGCGGCGACCTGCGGCAGGTGGGTGACGGTTAGCACCTGGCCGCGCTCGCCGAGGCGGCGCAGCAGCTGGCCAACGATCTCCGCGGTGGGGCCGCCGATACCCACGTCGACTTCATCGAACACCAGCGTCGGTACGCGGGATGTCTGCGCGGTGATCACCTGAATCGCCAGGCTGATGCGTGATAGTTCACCCCCGGATGCGACCTTGGCCAGGGCGCGCAGGGGCTGCCCCGGGTTGGCGCTGACCAGGAACTCGACCTGCTCCAGGCCGTAGGGCATCAGTTCGCCTTCGGCTGCAGGCTTGAGTTGCACGCTGAATCTGCCGCCTGGCATACCCAGTCTTTGAATCTCTACCTCGACAGCGCTGGCCAGTTGTTCGGCCGCGGCCTGGCGCATGCGGCTGAGTTCGCCGGCTTTTTCTTCGTAGTGCCGAGCGTAGGCCGCCAGTTCTTCACCGAGGCGCTCGACTGCTTCGTCGTCGGCGTTCAGCCCTTCTAGCTCCTCCAGCAGCTGCTGGTGCAGGTTGGGCAGTTCGGTCGGTTGCACGCGGTGCTTGCGAGCGAGGGTGTAAATGGTATCCAGCCGCTCTTCCAGCATCTGCTGGCGCTCCGGATCGGCGTCGAAGTGATCGACGAAGCGGTTCAGCTCGCCGATCGCCTCTTCGACCTGAATCTGCGCGCTCGCCAGCAGATTGACTGCTTCGCTCAGGGCTTGAGGTTGGTTCTGGAAGGCGCTCAGCCGCTGCAGGCTGCTGGTCAGTGCCGACAGCACGTTGCCGGCATCGCTCTCGCTGCACAGCTCCATGACCTGGCGGCAGGCGCCGAGCAACTGCTCAGCGTTGGCCAGGTTCTTGTGTTCGCGCTCGAGTTGCTCCAGTTCGTTCTCGCCCAGCGCCAGGTTCTCCAGCTCTTCCAGCTGGTAGCTGAGCAATTGGTGGCGTGCGCGCTGTTCGTCGCCACTGTTGCTCAGGCGTTCCAGGGTCTGTCGCGTCTGCCGCCAGCGCTGGGCGGCCAGCTGGACCTGTCGCGCCAGCTCCTGGTTGCCGCTGTACTCATCGAGCAGGCGCCGATGGGTGTCGGTCTTCAGCAGGGATTGATGCTCGTGCTGGCTGTGGATATCGATAAGCAGCTCGCCCAGCGACTTGAGGTCGCCCTGCGGACAAGGGGTGCCGTTGATGTAGCCGCGGGAGCGACCTTCGGCGGTGATGACACGGCGCAGGATGCAGGGCCCGTCATGGTCCATGTCGCGCTCGGCGAGCCAGGTGCGGGCGTCGGGTATATCGTCCAGGTCGAAGCTGGCAAGAATGTCGGCCTTGTCGGCGCCGATGCGCACCACGCTGCTGTCGGCCCGGTCGCCCAACGTCAGGCCGAGGGCGTCGAGCATGATCGACTTGCCTGCGCCGGTTTCTCCGCTGATGACGCTCATGCCGCGTTTCAGCTCGAGGTCGAGGTGCTCGACTATGGCGTAGTTGTGGACCGATAGATGAACCAGCATGGCAAGGGCTCCCGATTTGCGTGGCTGGCTATTTATACAGTGGTTTTCCTGGGCGCTACAAGCGTTGAAGGATGAATGTGCGGTTGCTCGTCATTTCGCTGGGCGCTCTTCGCTTTCCGCCCTTGAAGCCTGTTTTCGCGCCCCCATATAGCGGCACAAGCGCGGGTTTGCTGCCCGCTGATCGTATAGAGAGGAGGACCTATGGCCGACGAGCAGAACCTGGATAACCAGAACCCGGAAGCGCCCGAGCACTCGGAAGCGGACGTAGCCGAGGATCTGGCCGCCCGCGTGCAGTCGCTGGAAGAGCAGCTGGCCGCTGCGCAGGACCAGTCACTGCGCGTTGCGGCTGAGCTGCAGAACATCCGCCGGCGCGCCGAGCAGGATGTCGAGAAGGCGCACAAGTTCGCCCTGGAAAAGTTCGCCGGTGATTTGCTTGCCGTTGCCGACAGTCTCGAGCGTGGCCTTGAGCTGTCCAGTGCTGATGACGAGGCGGTCAAGCCCATGCGCGAGGGCGTCGAGCTGACCCTCAAGCTGCTTCAGGACACGCTGGCGCGTCACCAGCTCGAGCAGCTCGATCCGCATGGCGAGCCGTTCAATCCCGAGCATCATCAGGCCATGGCCATGGAAGAAAGCACCCATGTCGAGCCGGGCAGCGTGCTCAAGGTGTTCCAGAAGGGTTACCTGCTCAACGGTCGCCTGCTGCGTCCGGCGATGGTCGTCGTCAGCAAGGCGCCCGCCGATGTGCCGCCTTCGATTGATGAGAAGGCTTGAAATCCGGTTGCCGACCCCCATCTGGTAGCCAAGCGTTTTTGTGTTACCCGCAGCCGGTAAAACAGGCGCGGACCAATCGAAATTTGGAGAGCGAATTAAATGGGCAAGATCATCGGTATCGACCTGGGAACCACCAACTCCTGCGTCTCGATTCTGGAAAACGGCAAGGCCAAGGTTATTGAAAACGCCGAAGGTGGCCGTACCACTCCGTCGATCATCGCGTATGCGAACGACGGCGAAATTCTGGTTGGCCAGTCGGCCAAGCGTCAGGCAGTGACCAACCCGCACAACACCCTGTATGCGGTGAAGCGTCTGATCGGTCGCCGTTTCGACGAAGACGTCGTGCAGAAAGACATTCAGATGGTCCCTTACAAGATCGTCAAGGCAGACAACAGCGACGCTTGGGTCGAGGTGAATGGCCAGAAGATGGCGCCGCCGCAGATCTCCGCTGAAATCCTGAAGAAGATGAAGAAGACCGCCGAGGACTACCTCGGTGAGCCGGTCACTGAAGCGGTGATCACTGTTCCGGCCTACTTCAACGACAGCCAGCGCCAGGCTACCAAGGATGCCGGTCGCATCGCCGGTCTGGACGTCAAGCGCATCATCAACGAGCCGACCGCAGCCGCACTGGCTTACGGTATGGACAAGGCCAAGGGCGACCACACCGTGATCGTCTATGACCTGGGCGGCGGTACCTTCGACGTGTCGGTGATCGAGATCGCCGAAGTCGATGGCGAGCACCAGTTCGAAGTGCTGGCCACCAACGGCGACACTTTCCTCGGCGGTGAGGACTTCGACATCCGCTTGATCGACTACCTCGTCGACGAGTTCAAGAAAGAAAGCGGTATGAACCTCAAGGGTGACCCGCTGGCCATGCAGCGCCTGAAGGAAGCTGCCGAGAAGGCCAAGATCGAGCTGTCCTCCAGCCAGCAGACCGACGTCAACCTTCCGTACATCACCGCAGACTCGACCGGTCCTAAGCACCTGAACGTGAAGATTTCCCGCGCCAAGCTGGAAGCGCTGGTCGAGGATCTGGTGCAGCGCACCATCGAGCCTTGCCGCATTGCGCTGAAGGATGCCGGCGTCGACGTTTCGAAGATCGACGACGTGATCCTGGTCGGTGGTCAGACCCGTATGCCGCTGGTTCAGCAGAAGGTCGCTGAGTTCTTCGGCAAGGAAGCGCGCAAGGACGTCAACCCGGACGAAGCCGTCGCAATGGGTGCTGCCATCCAGGGCGCCGTGCTGGCCGGTGACGTGAAGGACGTGCTGCTGCTCGACGTATCGCCGCTGACGCTGGGTATCGAAACCCTGGGTGGCGTAATGACTCCGTTGATCGAGAAGAACACCACCATCCCGACCAAGAAGTCGCAGGTGTTCTCCACTGCCGACGACAATCAGAGCGCGGTGACCATTCACGTGCTGCAGGGTGAGCGTAAGCAGGCGACCGGCAACAAGTCGCTGGGTCGCTTCGACCTGGCCGAGATTCCGCCGGCACCGCGTGGCATGCCGCAGATCGAGGTCACCTTTGACATCGACGCCAACGGCATCCTGCACGTGTCTGCCAAGGACAAGGCTACCGGCAAGCAGCAATCCATCGTGATCAAGGCCAACTCGGGTCTGTCCGAGGAGGAGATCGAGCAGATGGTTCGCGACGCCGAGGCCAATGCTGAGGAAGACCGCAAGTTCGAAGAGCTGGCGACTGCGCGCAACCAGGGCGATCAGCTGGTGCATGCGACCCGCAAGATGCTCGTTGAGGCCGGCGACAAGGCCAGCGACGACGACAAAGCGGCAATCGAGAAAGCGCTTGGCGAGCTGGAAGTGGCCATCAAAGGCGACGACAAGGCCGAGATCGAAGCCAAGATCGCTGCGGTTTCCCAGGCTTCCACGCCGGTCGCGCAGAAGATGTACGCCGAGCAGGCTCAGGCTGGCGAAGGTCAGCCGGCAGACGAGCAGGGCAAGCCGGGCGACGACGTGGTCGACGCCGAGTTCGAAGAGGTCAAGGACAACAAGTAAGCCCTGGCTTGCTTCCGTTCCAGCCCGTTCCGGTGTTGTCCGGACGGGCCCGACCGCTGCGCGGGGGCTTGCTCCCGCGTCGGCGTGTCTGGAAGGCATGAAATTGAGGGTTCAGGATAGTTATGGCCAAACGCGATTTTTATGAGGTGCTGGGCGTCGAACGCGGCGTCAGCGAGGCGGAGCTGAAAAAAGCTTACCGGCGCCTGGCGATGAAGCATCACCCGGACCGCAATCCGGGAGACAAGGCGGCTGAGGACGCTTTCAAGGAGGCCAACGAGGCCTACGAAGTACTTTCCGATCCGAGCAAGCGTGCTGCCTACGATCAGTACGGGCACGCCGGCGTCGATCCGCAGATGGGGGCTGGTGCTGCCGGCGCGGGTTACGGCGGCGCGAATTTCTCCGACATCTTCGGTGATGTGTTTAGCGACTTCTTCAGCGGTGGTCGTGGCGGCGGACGTGGCGGTGCCCAGCGTGGCAGCGATCTGCGTTATACGCTCGAGCTCGATCTGGAAGAGGCGGTGCGTGGCACTACGGTGACCATTCGCGTGCCGACGCTGGTCGAGTGCAAGACCTGCGATGGCTCCGGCGCGAAGAAAGGCACCAGCCCAGTCACCTGTACCACCTGTGGCGGCATCGGCCAGGTGCGCATGCAGCAGGGCTTCTTCTCGGTTCAGCAGACCTGTCCGCGCTGTCATGGCAGCGGCAAGATGATTTCCGATCCGTGCGGCAGCTGCCATGGGCAGGGGCGCGTGGAGGAGCAGAAGACACTCTCGGTCAAGGTGCCGCCGGGTGTCGATACCGGTGATCGCATTCGTCTGTCTGGCGAAGGTGAGGCGGGCACTCAGGGTGGCCCGGCCGGCGATCTGTATGTGGTGGTCAATGTGCGCGAGCACGCGATCTTCCAGCGCGATGGCAAGCATTTGTATTGCGAAGTGCCGATCAGCTTTGCCGATGCCGCGTTGGGTGGCGAGCTGGAAGTGCCGACGCTGGATGGCCGCGTCAAGCTGAAGATTCCTGAGGGTACCCAGACCGGCAAGCAGTTCCGCTTGCGTGGCAAGGGGGTTGCGCCGGTGCGCGGTGGTGCGGCAGGCGATCTGCTGTGTCGGGTCGCGGTGGAGACGCCGGTTAACCTGAGCAAGCGTCAGCGTGAGATGCTCGAGGAGTTTCGCGGCACGCTGCAGGGTGACACCTCGCATTCCCCCAAGGCCAGTGGCTGGTTCGAAGGTGTGAAGCGCTTTTTCGGTGATGTATGACAAGGGCCTTTGGGTGGAGGATGACAGGCTTCGTGCCTGCGTCCTCCGCGTGAAGCCTGCAGCCTGGAGCTGAATTGATGCGACGTATTGCAGTGACCGGCGCCGCCGGGCGTATGGGCAAGACCTTGATCGAGGCGGTGCAGCAGACCAGTGGTGCCGCCGGCCTGACGGCGGCCATTGATCGTCCGGACAGCACTCTGGTGGGTGCCGATGCCGGCGAGCTGGCAGCCATCGGTCGTCTGGGTGTGCCGCTGACCGGTGAGCTCGTCAGGGCCATCGATGAGTTCGACGTGCTGATCGATTTCACCCATCCTTCGGTGACCCTGAAGAATCTGGAAGTCTGCCGGCGCGCCGGCAAGGCGATGGTGATCGGTACCACCGGGTTTTCGCCTGACGAGAAGGAGCGTCTCGTTGCGGCGGCCAGGGACATCCCGATCGTCTTTGCCGCCAACTTCAGTGTTGGCGTCAATCTGTGCCTCAAGCTGCTGGATACGGCAGCGCGGGTATTAGGTGACGACGTGGATATCGAGATCATCGAAGCGCATCACCGGCACAAGGTGGACGCGCCTTCTGGTACCGCACTGCGCATGGGTGAAGTCGTCGCCGAGGCGCTCGGGCGTGACCTTCAGAAGGTTGCGGTATATGGGCGTGAGGGGCAAACCGGTGCGCGTCAGCGCGACACCATCGGCTTCGCTACCGTCCGTGCCGGCGACGTGGTCGGTGATCACACAGTGTTGTTCGCCGCCGATGGTGAGCGCGTGGAAATCACCCACAAGGCCTCCAGCCGCATGACCTTCGCCAAGGGCGCCGTGCGTGCCGCGCTATGGTTGGACGAGAAGCCGGCAGGTCTTTACGACATGCAGGATGTGCTCGGTCTGAAATGATTCGCTGCGTCGGCTGGCAGCGTCGCGCCCCGTTCGAGTGCGTTTGCCGGCTATTTTGGCTGGACCCGAAAGGCGGTTTTATGTAAGCTTCCCGCTTTAGTGTGTCCACTAAAAGTTGCGCAGAAATGAATCAAACAAAAAGCGGGATGACCTTCACACGTCATCCCGCTTTTTTACAATCTGCGTCTGCTCCAGCCTTGATCTACGGGAGGTCTCTTGACTAAGCCAGCCCTTACGCCAGCCATTCTGGCTCTTGCCGATGGCAGCATCTTTCGCGGCGAATCCATCGGCGCCGATGGGCAAACCATTGGTGAGGTGGTGTTCAACACCGCCATGACCGGCTATCAGGAAATCCTCACCGATCCTTCCTACGCCAAGCAGATCGTAACCCTGACCTATCCTCATGTCGGCAATACTGGTACCACGCCGGAGGATGCCGAGTCCTGGAAAGTCTGGGCTGCGGGTCTGGTTATTCGCGACCTGCCGCTGATTTCCAGCAACTGGCGCGACAAGCAACCCCTGCCTGACTACCTCAAGGCCAATGGCACCGTTGCCATCGCCGGCATCGATACTCGTCGCCTGACCCGTATCCTGCGTGAGAAGGGTGCGCAGAACGGCTGCATCCTGGCTGGTAGCGACGCGACAGAAGAGAAAGCGCTGGAGCTGGCGCGCAGCTTCCCCGGCCTCAAGGGCATGGATCTGGCGAAGGAAGTCAGCGTCAAGGAGCGTTACGAGTGGCGCTCCAGTGTCTGGTGCCTGAAGGATGACGGCCATGCCGAGATTCCCGCCAGCGAGCTGCCCTACCATGTCGTCGCCTTTGATTACGGCGTGAAGTACAACATCCTGCGCATGCTGGTCGCCCGCGGTTGCCGCGTCACCGTGCTTCCGGCACAGACGCCTGCCAGCGAAGCCCTGGCGCTGAACCCGGACGGTATCTTCCTGGCCAACGGTCCGGGTGACCCCGAGCCTTGCGACTACGCGATTAAGGCGATCCAGCAAGTGCTCGAAACCGACATCCCGGTGTTCGGCATCTGCCTTGGTCACCAGTTGCTGGCGCTCGCCTCCGGCGCCACGACCGTGAAGATGCCCAATGGCCACCACGGTGCGAACCACCCGGTTCAGGATCTGAAGACCGGTGTGGTGATGATCACTAGTCAGAACCATGGCTTTGCCGTGGACGAAGCGAGTCTGCCGGCCAATGTGCGTGCGACACACAAGTCGCTGTTCGATGGCACCCTGCAGGGCATCGAACGCACCGACAAGGTTGCCTTCAGCTTCCAGGGTCACCCCGAAGCGAGCCCGGGGCCGCATGACGTCGCGCCGCTGTTCGACCGTTTCATCGAAGCCATGGCCAAACGACAGTAACGAGTCGTCTTGAGAGTGTAGCGAGCGCGGTCTGGGCGAGGCGCCTGGAACGCAACGACGAGACAGTACAGGTAGTACGGCGAGGAAGTGAGTACCGCGCAACGCAGCCCAGGCGGCGCGCAGTAACTCTCAAGATGACTCGCCGACTGACCTAAGGATTCGAGTAACGAAAATGCCAAAACGTACAGATATCAAAAGCATCCTCATCCTCGGCGCCGGCCCCATCGTCATCGGCCAGGCGTGCGAGTTCGATTACTCCGGCGCTCAGGCCTGCAAGGCGCTGAAGGAGGAAGGCTTCCGCGTCATCCTGGTGAATTCCAACCCGGCGACCATCATGACCGACCCGGCCATGGCTGACGCCACCTACATCGAACCGATCAAATGGGCCACCGTGGCCAAGATCATCGAGAAGGAGCGTCCAGATGCACTGCTGCCGACCATGGGTGGCCAGACCGCGCTGAACTGCGCGTTGGACCTGGAAAAGCACGGCATTCTGGAGAAGTTCGGCGTCGAGATGATCGGTGCCAACGCCGACACCATCGACAAGGCCGAAGACCGTTCGCGCTTCGACAAGGCGATGAAGGACATCGGTCTTGCCTGTCCGGTATCCGGCATCGCGCACAACATGGAAGAAGCCTACGGCGTGCTCGACAAGGTCGGCTTCCCCTGCATCATTCGCCCGTCGTTCACCATGGGTGGCACCGGCGGCGGCATCGCCTATAACCGTGAAGAGTTCGAAGAGATCTGCGCCCGCGGTCTGGACCTTTCACCGACCAGTGAGCTGCTGATCGACGAGTCGCTGATCGGTTGGAAGGAATACGAGATGGAGGTGGTCCGCGACAAGAAGGACAACTGCATCATCGTCTGCTCCATCGAGAACTTCGATCCGATGGGCGTGCACACCGGCGACTCGATCACCGTCGCGCCGGCCCAGACCCTGACCGACAAGGAATACCAGATCCTGCGTAACGCCTCGCTGGCGGTGCTGCGCGAGATCGGCGTGGAAACTGGTGGCTCCAACGTGCAGTTCGGCATTTGTCCAGATACCGGCCGCATGGTGGTGATCGAGATGAACCCGCGGGTGTCGCGTTCCTCGGCGCTGGCATCCAAGGCCACAGGCTTCCCGATCGCCAAGATCGCCGCCAAGCTGGCCGTTGGTTACACCCTCGACGAACTGCAGAACGACATCACTGGCGGTCGCACGCCTGCGTCTTTCGAGCCGGCCATCGACTACGTCGTGACCAAGGTGCCGCGCTTTGCCTTCGAGAAATTCCCCAAGGCCGACGCGCGCCTGACTACTCAGATGAAGTCGGTCGGTGAGGTCATGGCGATCGGTCGCACCTTCCAGGAGTCCATGCAGAAAGCGCTGCGTGGCCTGGAAGTCGGCGCAACCGGTTTTGATCCGAAACTGAATCTGGCTGACGCCGAGGCTGAGAGCACCCTCAAACGCGAACTGACGGTGCCGGGCGCCGATCGCATCTGGTATGTCGCCGATGCCTTCCGTGCCGGCAAGAGCGTCGAAGATGTGTTCGCGCTGACCAAGATCGATCCTTGGTTCCTGGTGCAGATCGAGGATCTGGTCAGGGATGAAGAGCACGTCAAGACGCTGGGCCTGTCCAGCATCGACCGCGATCTGATGTACAAGCTCAAGCGCAAGGGTTTTTCCGACGCGCGTCTGGCCAAGCTGTTGGGCGTCACCGAGAAGAACCTGCGCAGCCACCGTCACAAGCTCAAGGTGCTGCCGGTCTACAAGCGCGTCGACACTTGCGCCGCCGAGTTCGCTACCGACACGGCCTACATGTATTCGACCTACGAGGAAGAGTGCGAGGCCAACCCGTCGAGCCGCGACAAGATCATGATCCTGGGTGGCGGCCCCAACCGTATCGGACAGGGCATCGAGTTCGACTACTGCTGTGTGCACGCCGCGCTGGCGATGCGCGAAGACGGCTACGAGACCATCATGGTCAACTGCAATCCGGAAACCGTCTCCACCGACTACGACACGTCCGACCGCCTGTACTTCGAGCCGGTAACCCTGGAAGACGTGCTGGAAATCGTCCGTGTTGAGCAGCCCAAGGGCGTGATTGTGCAATATGGCGGGCAGACCCCGCTGAAGATCTGCCGTGCGTTGGAGGAGGCGGGTGTACCGATCATCGGCACTAGTCCGGATGCAATCGACCGCGCCGAAGACCGTGAACGCTTTCAGCAGATGGTGCAGCGTCTGAATCTGCGTCAGCCGCAGAACGCCACGGCGCGTAGTGAGGAGGAGGCCATCGCTGCGTCCAAGGCGATCGGCTACCCGCTGGTGGTGCGCCCGTCCTACGTGCTGGGCGGCCGGGCGATGGAGATCGTCTACGAGGAAGAGGAACTCAAGCGCTATATGCGTGAAGCGGTCCAGGTGTCCAACGACAGCCCGGTGCTGCTGGATCACTTCCTCAACTGCGCCATCGAAGTGGATATCGACGCGGTCTGCGACGGTACTGACGTCGTCATCGGCGGCATCATGCAGCACATCGAGCAGGCCGGTGTTCACTCCGGTGACTCGGCCTGCTCGCTTCCGGCCTACTCGTTGCCGCAGCATATTCAGGACGAGATTCGTGACCAGGTGCGCAAGATGGCCTTGGAGCTCGACGTGATAGGCCTGATGAACGTACAGATGGCCGTGCAGGGCGAAGATATCTACGTGCTCGAGGTCAATCCGCGTGCTTCGCGTACGGTGCCGTTCGTTTCCAAGTGCATTGGCGAGTCGCTGGCCAAGGTTGCGGCGCGCGTGATGGCTGGCAAGACGCTGAAGGAAATCGGCTTCACTCGCGAAATCATCCCGACCTACTACAGCGTCAAGGAAGCGGTATTCCCGTTCGCCAAGTTCCCCGGCGTCGATACCATCCTCGGTCCGGAGATGAAGTCCACCGGTGAGGTGATGGGCGTAGGCGACAGCTTTGCCGAAGCCTTTGCCAAGGCCCAGCTGGGCGCTAGCGAAATCCTGCCGACCTCGGGTTGCGCGTTCCTCAGCGTGCGCGAAGACGACAAGCCTTACGTCGAGCAGGTCGCTCGTGATCTGGTCGGGCTCGGTTTCGAGGTGGTCGCCACCGCCGGCACCGCGCGGATCATCGAGGCGGCCGGACTGCCGGTGCGCCGTGTGAACAAGGTGACCGAAGGCCGTCCGCACGTGGTCGACATGATCAAGAATGACGAAGTCACATTGGTCATCAACACTACCGAAGGCCGCCAGTCCATCGCCGATTCGTATTCCATTCGGCGCAACGCCCTGCAGCACAAGATCTGCATCACCACCACCATCGCGGGTGGCCAGGCGATCTGTGAGGCGCTCAAGTTCGGTCCCGAGAAGACCGTGCGCCGCTTGCAGGATCTCCATGCAGGAATCAAGGCATGACAAAATTTCCAATGACCATCCAAGGCGCTCGCGCCCTGGAAGACGAACTCAAGCATCTGAAGACCGTTTTGCGTCCGCAGATCACCCAGGCGATCGCCGAGGCGCGCGAACTGGGCGATCTCAAGGAGAACGCCGAGTATCATGCCGCGCGTGAGCAGCAGGGCATGGTTGAGGCGCGTATCCGCGACATCGAGGGTCGACTGCAGAACGCCCAGGTGATCGACATCGCCAATATCCCGCCGACTGGCAAGGTAATCTTCGGTACCACTGTGGATATCGCCAATGTCGAGACCGACGAGCAGGTGACCTATCAGATCGTCGGCGACGATGAAGCTGACATCAAGCAGGGCAAGCTTTCGGTCAGTTCGCCGATTGCCCGCGCATTGATCGGCAAGGAAGAAGGTGATGTCGTAGCCGTCAAAACGCCCAGTGGGTTGATCGAGTACGAGATTGTCGAAGTCCGCCACGTCTGACCGACAGCCGGCGCGGGCTGGCATCATCACCTGGCAGCTGGCCCAGACGTTCTGGGTCGGCGGCTTGTGGCTGCTGCAATTTCTGGTCTTGCCTGCCCTTGGGCGCGTCGGGCTGGCACCTTTATTGGTCGATGAGATCGCTGGCAGCCTGAAGCCGCTGCTGGTCGGCTTTGCCGCATTCTGTAGCGCGCTGCAGGCGCTGGTATTGGTTCAGGTGATGGGGCTGCGCGGCTTGTGGCGTGACGTTCGCGGCCAGCTTTTGCTGACAGTGATGATGCTCGCGGGCAGCCTGTTGTTGATGCGGGCGGGCTGGTTCGAATCGCTCTACTGGGCCAGCTTCAGCTTTCTGGCGATGGCGCTGTGTGGCCTGATGCTGGTCTTGCAGCCCGCTCCGGGACGCGAGCACTGAGCGCGCGGCAGATTGAGTCTGCCGCGCACGATCTCAGGCCTGGAAGCGGTGAATATTCGAAAGCTGCTTGTTTGGCTTCGGATTCTTGCGGTACACCAGGGCCATCTTGCCGATGGTCTGAACCAGCTCGCACTTGCTGAGCTTGCACAGTTCTTCTATCAGCGCGCGGCGGTCTTCACGCTCTGCGAGGCGGAACTGGATCTTGATCAGCTCATGGTCGTTCAGGGCCCGCTCGAGTTCGGCTTGCACGCCTTCGGTGAGTCCGTTGTCGGCTACGATCAGGACCGGTTTCAGATGGTGGCCGATGGATTTGTACTGCTTCTTTTGCTCGTTGGTGAGCGGCATATGTCGACCCTTGCGTCAGAACCTTGGAAACGGCGGCTAGTGTAACCGAGAGGTGCATGACCGCACAGATGAGGCGTCAGCTTGGGGCATGCTGTATCCGTCCGTACCGACGAAAAGTTCTTCTTCGGTGGCTGGGATCGTGCGTCGAATGTCTCTGGATACGCGTCAGATATCAGCTGACGAAAAATCATGCCGGCCTTGTGATTGTCCATACGGCCCCAATATGGGTTGCAGAGTTGCGTCGCGGGGCGCGCTGCTTCAAAAAAATGTAGCGAATAGCGCTCGGTGCAAAATGCCATATCTTGCGGTCTATCGTGCAGGCTTCAGTTGAATGGACGGCTCGGTGTTACAAGGGCTAGGCTGTTTCATAGGGTTACAGACCGGCTGCCAGTTCCAGTACGTTGTGTAGTAAGTTAGGCCGAGCAACCAACCGGCCGTCATGCGGCCCGCAGACAACGGGTTTGCTCCAGAGGGTAGTTAATTTGAACGACATGGCAAAAAACCTGATTCTGTGGCTGATCATCGCCGCCGTCCTGGTCACGGTGATGAACAACTTCTCCAGCCCCAGCGAGCCGCAGACGCTGAGCTATTCCGACTTCCTCGAGCAGGTCAAGGAAGGGCGCGTCGAGCGTGTGACGGTCGATGGTTTCGTGATCATCGGCAAGCGCAGCGAAGGCGATACCTTCAAGACCATTCGCCCGGCGATTCAGGACAATGGTCTGATCGGCGATCTGCTCGACAACAACGTGCTGATCGAGGGCAAGCAGCCTGAGCAGCAAAGTATCTGGACCCAGCTTCTCGTTGCCAGCTTCCCGATTCTGGTGATCATCGCTGTATTCATGTTTTTCATGCGGCAGATGCAGGGCGGTGCGGGTGGCAAGGGTGGGCCGATGAGTTTCGGCAAGAGCAAGGCGCGCCTGCTTTCCGAAGATCAGGTCAAGACGACCTTTGCTGACGTCGCCGGCTGCGATGAGGCGAAGGAAGAAGTCCACGAGCTGGTCGAGTTCCTGCGTGATCCTGGCAAGTTTCAACGTCTCGGCGGTCGCATTCCGCGTGGTGTGCTGATGGTCGGCCCGCCCGGCACTGGTAAGACGCTGCTGGCCAAGGCGATTGCAGGTGAAGCCAAGGTGCCGTTCTTCACCATTTCCGGTTCGGATTTCGTCGAGATGTTCGTCGGTGTCGGTGCCAGTCGTGTCCGCGACATGTTCGAGCAGGCGAAGAAGCACGCGCCGTGCATCATCTTTATCGACGAGATCGATGCAGTTGGTCGTCATCGTGGCGCAGGTCTTGGTGGTGGGCACGATGAGCGCGAGCAGACCCTGAACCAGTTGCTGGTGGAGATGGACGGTTTCGAGATGAACGACGGGATCATCGTCATTGCGGCGACCAACCGTCCCGATGTGCTCGATCCTGCGCTTCTTCGTCCAGGGCGTTTCGACCGTCAGGTGGTGGTCGGCCTGCCGGACATTCGCGGTCGCGAGCAGATTCTGAAGGTGCACATGCGCAAGGTGCCGATCAGTGAGAACGTTGAGCCCGCTGTAATTGCGCGTGGGACGCCGGGTTTCTCCGGTGCGGATCTCGCCAACCTGGTCAACGAGGCTTCGCTGTTTGCTGCGCGTTCCAATAAGCGCATCGTGGAAATGCGTGAGTTCGAGCTGGCCAAGGACAAGATCATGATGGGCGCCGAGCGCAAGTCCATGGTCATGTCCGAAAAGGAGAAGCTCAACACCGCTTACCACGAAGCAGGTCATGCCATCGTTGGGCGCGTGGTCCCCGAGCATGATCCCGTTTACAAGGTCTCCATCATTCCTCGTGGTCGGGCGCTAGGCGTCACCATGTTCCTGCCAGAGGAAGATCGTTACAGCCTGTCGAAGCGCGCGCTGATCAGCCAGATCTGTTCTTTGTTCGGGGGGCGGATAGCGGAAGAGATGACGCTGGGCTTCGAAGGTGTCACCACCGGTGCGTCAAACGACATCATGCGCGCCACTCAGTTGGCGCGGAACATGGTGACCAAGTGGGGCTTGTCGGAGAAGCTTGGGCCGTTGATGTACGCCGAGGAAGAGGGCGAGGTGTTTCTCGGTCGCAGTGCTGGCAGCCAGCATTCCAATGTATCCGGTGAAACCGCGCGGCTGATCGATGAAGAAGTGCGCAGCATCATCGATCACTGCTACGGGACGGCCAAGCAGATCTTGACCGATAATCGCGACAAGCTGGATGTGATGGCCGAAGCCTTGATGAAGTACGAGACCATCGATGCGCCGCAGATCGACGACATCATGGCTGGGCGCACCCCTCGGGAGCCGCGTGATTGGGAAGGCGGCTCAGGCGCGTCCGGTACGCCAGTCGTGCCGGATGATAGTCGCCCGCAAACCCCGATCGGTGGTCCTGCCGGCGAGCATTGAGGGCGTGCGCAAGCCAGTGGCTGCATTGGGCGCGTGAAAATCGGAGTACCCAGAAGGGGCGCATAGGCGCCCCTTCTGGTGTAAATTGTCCAGCCCGCTGCGCCATGGTGGTGCAGCTGGTGTGGTGGGCGCCTGTCCAGGGTGTCCGGCCTGAAAGCTCAAGGCTCGTAAATGACCGAATCTCTTTCTCCCGCTCGGCTGGTATGTGCCAGCCGGGTTCTCGATCTTTCCCGTCCTCATGTGATGGGGATTCTCAATGTCACACCCGATTCTTTCTCTGATGGTGGTCGCTTTGCCGAGCGCGAGGCAGCCCTGCGGCATGCCGAAGCAATGGCCGTGGCTGGGGCTACGCTGATCGATGTTGGTGGCGAGTCTACGCGCCCTGGCGCGCGCGCCGTCTCGCCGACCGAGGAGCTGGAGCGGGTCGCACCGATCGTAGAGATTATCGCACGGGAGCTCGACGTGGTCGTTTCGGTGGATACGTCCACGCCCGCAGTCATCCGCGAGTGTGCGCGGCTGGGCGCTGGGCTGATCAACGATGTGCGCTCGCTGCAGCGCGACGGTGCGCTGGATGCCGCGGCTGATGCTGGCCTGCCGGTCTGCCTCATGCACATGCGCGGCGAGCCAGGTGATATGCAGAGGGATCCCCGCTACGACGACATTGTGGAGGAGGTTTGTTCGTTTCTTGAGCAGCGAATGGGTGCGTGTGCTGCGGCGGGAATCCCGCTCGATCGCATCGTCCTTGATCCCGGCTTCGGCTTCGCCAAGACGCTGAACCATAATCTTGTGCTGTTCAGGCGTATGGAGGTATTGCATCGGCTGGGTCGGCCATTGCTGGTCGGTGTCTCGCGCAAGAGCATGATCGGGGCCGTGCTGGGTCGGCCAGTTGATGAGCGCTTGTACGGCAGTCTGGCTTTGGCGGCGCTCGCCGTAGGCAAGGGCGCGCAAATTGTGCGCGTCCATGACGTTGCCGAGACGGTTGATGTAGTTCGAATGATTGCTGCAGTGCAGGCGGCGCAATAGAGAAGGCACCATGACTAGAAAATACTTCGGTACCGATGGCATTCGTGGGCATGTCGGACAGGCTCCGATCACCCCGGACTTCATGCTCAAGCTGGGTTGGGCAGCTGGCATGGCCTTTCGCAAGCAGGGAAAGTGCCGGATTCTGATCGGAAAGGACACGCGTATTTCGGGCTACATGTTCGAGTCAGCATTGCAGGCGGGCTTGTCGGCGGCTGGCGCGGACGTACTGTTGCTTGGGCCTATGCCGACGCCCGCAGTCGCCTATCTGACGCGTACCTTCCACGCTGAGGCGGGTATTGTGATCAGCGCCTCGCACAATCCGCATCACGATAACGGAATCAAGTTCTTTTCCGGTCGCGGCACCAAGCTTCCTGATGAAGTGGAGCTGATGATCGAGGAGTTGATCGATGCGCCGATGACCGTGGTCGACTCGGCACAGCTTGGCAAGGCATCCCGCATCAATGACGCGGCTGGCCGCTATATCGAGTTCTGCAAGAGCAGCGTGCCAACCAGCACTGATTTCTCCGGGTTGAAGCTGGTGATCGACTGCGCGCATGGCGCGACCTACAAGGTTGCACCCAGCGTGTTCCGTGAGCTGGGCGCAGAGGTGGTGGTTATAGGTGCGCAGCCGGACGGTCTGAACATCAATGCCGATGTCGGCTCCACTCATGTCGGGCAGCTGCAGAAGGCGGTTGTCGATCATGGCGCGGATCTGGGCATAGCCTTCGATGGCGACGGTGACAGAGTGATGATGGTCGACCATACCGGTGCGGTCGTGGATGGCGACGAACTGCTTTACATCATCGCGACTGATTTGCAGGAGCGAGATCGGTTGGCTGGCGGCGTTGTCGGCACGCTGATGAGTAACCTGGGGCTTGAGCTTGCCTTGAAAGCGCGGGAGATACCGTTCACCCGCGCCAAGGTGGGAGATCGCTACGTGATCGCGGAGATGCTTGAGCGTGGCTGGGCATTGGGTGGTGAGAACTCCGGGCATATAGTCTGTGCGCAGCACACCACCACGGGCGATGCGATCATCGCGGCGTTGCAGGTGGTGCTGGCGCTTCGTCGGCGCGGCCAGACGCTCGCGCAGGAGCGACTGGCTTGGCACAAGTGCCCTCAGGTGCTGATCAACGTGCGCTTTTCTGGCGAGCGCGATCCAATTTCGCATCCTAGCGTGCAAGCTGCTTGCGACAGTGTTACCGAGCGCATGGGTGGGCGTGGCCGCGTGCTTTTGCGCAAGTCCGGGACCGAGCCGCTGGTACGTGTCATGGTTGAAGGCGATGACGAAAGTCAGGTGCGTGGCATGGCTGAGGAGCTGGCGAAGATCGTTACCGAAGTTTGTGCGTAATCGCGCTTGCCAGGGGGTTTGCTGTTGAGTAACATCTGCGCCCACTTTGACCGATGAGGTAAAGCATGCGTCGCCCCATGGTAGCTGGTAACTGGAAAATGAACGGTACCCGCGCTAGCGTCGCAGAGCTTGTCGAGTCTCTCCGGATGCAGGTTTTGCCTGCGGATGTCGAGATTGCGGTGTTTCCCTCCGCTGTGCATGTCTCTCAGGTTCTGGATGGTGTTGATGGTGAGCATGTTGCCGTCGGTACCCAGGATTGTGCGACGCAGAATGGCTTCGGGGCGCTGACCGGTGAGGTTTCGGCTGAGCAGTTCGCTGATTTCGGTTGTAAGTGGGTTCTGGTTGGTCACTCCGAACGTCGCCTGTTGTTGGGTGAGACGGACGAAGTGGTCAGTCGTAAGTTTTCGGCAGCGCAGGTGGGTGGTCTTAAGCCTGTGTTGTGCCTGGGTGAGACGCTTGAAGAGCGACGGGCAGGCAAGACGCTCGAAGTGGTTGGGCGTCAGTTGGCGCGAGTGCTGGATGACTGTGGTGTCGCCGCATTCGAGTCGGCGGTTATTGCTTACGAGCCTGTTTGGGCGATTGGTAGTGGCTTGACCGCAACGCCTGAGCAGGCGCAGGAAGTACATGCTGCCATTCGAGAGCAGTTGTCGCGTCATGATGGCCGCATCGCCGAAGGCGTAAGGCTTCTGTACGGTGGCAGCGTCAAGGCGGAGAATGCCGCTGAGCTATTCGCGATGGCGGATATTGACGGGGGGCTGGTTGGTGGGGCCTCTCTGAAAGCGGATGAATTTGGTGCGATCTGTCGCGCCGCGGGGAACTGAACAGATGTTGCAGACTGTCGTGATTGTGGTGCATCTGCTGGTTGCTCTAGGTGTTGTTGCGCTGGTACTGCTGCAGCAGGGCAAGGGTGCAGATGCTGGTGCTTCGTTCGGTTCGGGTGCTTCGGCAACTGTTTTCGGAAGCCAAGGTTCTGCTACCTTTTTGAGTCGGCTTACTGCTATACTTGCGGGCGTTTTTTTCGTGACCAGTCTGGGGTTGGCGTTCTTCGCGAAACAGCAGGCTGATCAGTTGTCCCAGGCGGGGCTGCCGGATCCAGCTGTGCTGGAAGTG
>NZ_JXXD01000322.1 GCF_000935215.1 Stutzerimonas stutzeri | reverse complement strand
ACGCTGCGCGGCTTCGGCCAGACACGCTTTCGCGACGCGCTGACCCCACGCAGCGGTCAGCTCGCCGCGCTGGGGCGCGACCTGCTGGATTTCATCGACGCATTGCGCCTCGACCAGCCGGTGCTGGTCGGCCATGACTGGGGCGCGCGGGCGGTGGCCAATGCCTGCGGGCTGCGCCATCACGCCGCCGCACGGCTGGTAATGCTCGCGGTGGGCTACGGCACCAATGACCCGAACCAGCACATCTCGCTCAGCCAGGCGCGCAACTACTGGTACCACTGGTACATGGCCACCCCGCGCGGCGAGCAGACGGTAGTCGAGGATCGCGCGGCCTTCACGCGGTTGCTGTGGGATACCTGGTCACCGGCCGGCTGGTACGCCGAGGCTGATTTCATCCAGGCGCTGGAGGCGTTCGACAACCCGGACTGGGCTGCCGTGGTACTGCACTCCTACCGCCACCGCTGGGGCTTCGTCGACGGCGATCCTGCCTATGCGTCGGACGAGACGCTGCTGCAACCGTCCCCGGTACTCGCCGTGCCGACGCTGGTGCTGCACGGCGAGACTGATACCTGCAACGCACCGGAAACCTCGGCCGGGCGTGAGGCCTTGTTCAGCGGCCCATACCACCGTCAGTTGCTGCCAGGCGTCGGCCACTTCCCCCAGCGCGAGGCGCCGCAGGCAGTGGCCGAGGCGATTCTGCGGTTCTGTCAGGGGGATTGAGCCCGTTGCTATATGCTGCGGGCGGCGAGACCTAACCGTTTCTCTGGCCTGCAGTGGTTGGTTTTTCTAGGGCTCTGCTAGGCCTGGCGCTTGTGCTTGCCAGTTTTCTGCGGCTCTACACGGCATGCAATCTCGAAGCCTTATCGACACGGTAATGGTGGAGCGTGTGCGGAAGGTCGCAGGCGAGGCAGTGTTTGATGACATCAATTTCATGCTTCCCGGAGCTGGTGTATAACCACCCGGCGTCGCTGAGGGGCCCGAGCTAGAGGCTCGGAGAGAGTGGCGAACGGAATGTTATACACCAAGCCCGTTCGGCGTCTTATACACCACTTGGTGTCTAATTGTAGTTAGAGGTAATGCTCATGCCCCTTGAGTGCCCAAGGTGCCAGCAAGGACACATAAGGCCAATGCGCATCGTAAGTACGCGAGAATTAATTCGGGTTTGTGAGAATGCGAAGCAAGCTGGGCAAGCCAAAATGTCATTAGCAAAAACAGCTTTCAGGACTATGGAACAGCAATAGAATCAAAGGGGCTAAATCCTCTTTGGTCCGAACTGGAACCCCAATAATGCGTAGTGCTTTACCCCTAACAAGTCGTATATGGACTCTCCCCACAAGCAGTGAGGAATAGCTTTTCGATCC
>NZ_JXXD01000321.1 GCF_000935215.1 Stutzerimonas stutzeri | reverse complement strand
AACAACATGCTGTCGATCATCCGCGCCAGGCGTTCATACTCCTCCTGATTGGACACCAGCAGCGCGTGATAGGCCTCGGCATCGCGATCCTTGTGCAACAGCTGCTGGGTCTGGCCCATGAGATTGCCGAGCGGCGTGCGCATTTCGTGGGCCAGGTCCTCGCTGAAGCGCGACAGCCGCGCGAAACCCTGTTCCAACCGGTTGAGCATCTGGTTCAGCGCGGCACGCAGCGGTTCCAGTTCGCTCGGCATCGCCGATTCGTCCAGGCGCAAGTGCAGATGCTGCACATCGATCGCCAGCGCCTGGCGCGTGAGATGCCGTACGGGACGTAGCGCGCGCCGGCTGATCAGCCAACCGAGCACTGACGCCAGCAGCGCACCGAGGCTCAGCGCCCACCACAGCTTCACACGGTAGGCGGCGAGCATCTGTTCGCGCTCGACGAGCATGCGCCCGGC
>NZ_JXXD01000320.1 GCF_000935215.1 Stutzerimonas stutzeri | reverse complement strand
CCGTTGTTGATCATGAAGTAGTCGCTGCCTTCGGTCTCGATGACGTCGCCGAAGGGGGCGAAGGCTTTCTTGGTCAATGGCTCGATGGTCAGGGTGCGCATGGTGTGCTCGTTCTTTGTTGAAGGATCGTTATTCGCGTGGGGCTGCTCCCCCTCACCCTAACCCTCTCCCCGGAGGGGAGAGGGAACTGGCGCGGAGAAACGGCTGACCTCGTTCCTCCCTCTCCTCTCGGGGAGAGGGGAAACCGCTTCCTACTTCGCCACCTTGCCAAACAACCGCAGCCGGCTCACACCGCCGTCTGGGAAGATGTTCAGGCGCACGTGGGTGATCGGGCCGAGCTTGGCGATCTGCTCGCTGAACTCGTGTTCGGCGTGCATCGACAGCTTCTGGCTCGGCAGCAGTTCGCGCCAGAACAGGCTCTGGGTCTCGATCTGGCTGTCGGTGCCGCCTTTGACGTAAGCCGCCTGGATCGAGCAGCTGTCCGGGTAGTTGCCCTTGAAGTGCAGGGTATCGACGACGATGCGCTCGATCTCGCCCGAATGGCCGAGGGCGACGATGACCCAGTCATTGCCGGGCGTGCGACGGCGGGCGGTTTCCCAGCCGTCGCCCATGTTCTCGCCACGGTTCGGGTTGAGGATGTTGCTCATGCGGCCGAAATGCTCGTCCGAGCAGGCCAGCGCACGACCGCCATTCAGTGCGGCAGCCAGGTCGATCTGCTCGTTATCGCCGACGCTGCTCCAGTCGCGGAACGGGATGCCGTGCACGCGCAGACGCGCCACGCCGCCGTCCGGGTAGATGTTGAAGCGCAGGTGGCTGACCGGCTTGTCGAAGGCGATCTCGTGGTAGTGGTGGCTGTTGCCCTGGAGCTCGACCGCCGGGAGGATTTCCGTCCAGACGGTGTCTTCGATCGGGTCGCCGTCAGCGACGAAGCAGGCTTCCAGCGAGGCGGACGGCGGGTAGTTGCCGGTGAAGTGGCTGGTGTCGATATCCACGCCCTTGATCTGACCAGGCACGCCCAGGCGTATCACCGCATGGTCGTAACCTTCGAAGCGCTTGCGGCGCGACTCCCAGCCATCCATCCACTTGCCGTTGTCATCGAAAACGCCCTCCTTCCATACGGCCGGCGTTGGCTGGAACAACCGGTTGACGTCGGCGAACCAATCGTCGGTGACGGAGATGGCGCGGGTGCCCAGGCGGGCATCGGCCAGGTTGACGTATTTTTCGAAGGGTACGGCGTAAGCTTTCATGGACTCGTCTGCCTTGGATGAGAAGCGGTTTTTGTCATTACTGCCTTTGTTGCGGTTGGTGCTCGTTACATCGCCTGCAGGCGGAACAGGGCGATCTTGTTGATTTCCGCCAGCGCCCGGGCGAATTCCTGCTCGGGATCGTTGTGGATGCGTTCTTCGAATGCGGCGAGGATCTGGTGCCGGTTGCTGCCTTTGACCGCCATGATGAAGGGGAAGCCGAACTTGGCCTTGTAGGCCTCGTTGAGTTCGGTGAAGCGGGCGAACTCCTCCGGCGTGCATTCGTGGATGCCGGCGCCGGCCTGTTCCGAGGTACTGGAGGCGGTCAGCTCGCCACGCACGGCGGCCTTGCCGGCCAGGTCGGGGTGAGCATTGACCAGTGCCAGCTGAGTGTCATGGTCGGCGGCGAGCATCGCCTGGGACAGGCGGGTGTGCAGCACTTCGATGTCGTCCAGCGTCTCGTCGACGCCCGCCTGGTAAACGGTTTCGGCAACCCAGGGCGAGTGCTCGTAGACGTCGGCAAAGGCGGCGACGAAGGCGTCGCGATTTAGCGTCGAGGGTTTGATCGTCTTGAACGGGGTCATCAATTGCGCTCCGCGATAAAAGGGTGGGTGGCGTGCCAGTGGCGGGCGATGTCGACACGACGGGCGCACCAGACCTTCTCATGACCCTTCACGTACTCGATGAAGCGTGCCAGCGACGCCAGACGCGCCGGGCGCCCGAGCAGCCGGCAGTGCATGCCGATGGACAACATCTTCGGCGCGCCTTCGCAGCCTTCGGCGTAGAGCACGTCGAAGGCATCCTTCAGGTAGGTGAAGAAGTCGTCGCCACTGTTGAAGCCCTGCACCTGGGTGAAGCGCATGTCGTTGGTGTCCAGTGTGTAGGGGATCACCAGATGCGGCCTGTCCGGCGTCGACTCCGGGTCCCAGTAGGGCAGGTCGTCGTCGTAGGTGTCGGAGTCGTAGAGAAAGCCGCCTTCCTCGCGTACCAGGCGCCGGGTGTTCGGGCCGGTGCGGCCGGTGTACCAGCCGAGCGGCCGTTCGCCGGTGATCTCGCCGAGGATGCGGATGGCTTCCTGCATGTGCTCGCGCTCCTGCGCCTCATCCATGTACTGGTAGTCGATCCAGCGGTAGCCGTGGCTGCAGATCTCGTGTCCGGCGCCGGCCATCGCCTTGATCAGTTCGGGGTGACGCTGGGCGGCCATGGCGACGGCGAAGATGGTCAGCGGGATGTCGTGCTTGTCGAACAGCTTGAGCAGGCGCCATACGCCAGCACGGCTGCCGTATTCGTAGAGCGACTCCATGCTCATGTGGCGCACGCCTTGCAACGGTTGCGCGGCGACCATCTCGGAGAGAAAGGCCTCGGATTCCTTGTCGCCGTGCAGCACGCAGCGTTCGCCACCTTCCTCGTAGTTCAGCACGAAGGACAACGCGATACGCGCATCGCCCGGCCAGCGCGGGTGCGGTGGGTTGCTGGCGTAACCGATCAGGTCGCGTGGGTAGTCGGCGCTCACTGGGGTGCTTCCTGTATGGCGGGTCGTCATGGCACGACCGGATGACTGGATTGTATACAAATTGAATGGGGCTTTGTAAATAGCAATTTTCATCCTTTCGCTATAGCTGGTATCTGCCGTGTCGCGATTAACCATGCTCAGAGCCATCTGCAGCTTGCAGGTAACGGGCCAAACGATGCTTGAAAAACTGTATACAAAAATATCTGCAGATTGTCTTGAGCGATGTGGGGCGGATGGTTATGCTCGGGGCAGTTTCCATTCAACAGAGCGGAGGTGCCCGTGGGCCGATTGACCACACACGTACTCGACGCCGCCCACGGTTGCCCGGGCAGCGGAATCAAGGTGGAGCTGTATCGCGTCGAGGATCAGGCGCTGACCCTGGTCGCAACCCGTGAGACCAATGCCGACGGGCGCTGCGACAGTCCGTTGCTGGAAGGTGCGGATTACCTGTCCGGTGTCTATCAGCTGCAGTTCAGTGTCGGCGACTATTACCGCCGTCGCGGCGTGGCCCTGGCGAATCCTGCGTTTCTCGATGTGGTGGTGCTGCGCTTCGGGATCGATTCGGCGCAGGAGCATTACCACGTGCCGTTGTTGGTATCGCCGTATAGCTATTCGACGTATCGGGGTAGCTAGTCGCTTTCTCCCTTCAGTGCTGACTCTTTTGGAGTCCCTTGTGCCCGCCGTAATGGCGGGTTTTTTATGGGGTGAGTTTGATTGGCGTGAGGCGCTCGGCGCTGGTTTTTAGCCTGAGTGACCTAGGCACCTGTGGCGTGAGGTTCGTGCGATGGCGCCGCGCTTTCCTCGGCCCGACCGGCAGGTTGCGCCTCTCACGGCGCGTCACTTTTTCTTGCTTGGCCAAGAAAAAGTAACTAAAAAGAAGGCCACCCCGGCATCCGGCCCTTCGCTGCGCGAAGGGTTCCCTCACCCCATCGCCATTGCAGGGGCACGCTGCGAAGGGCCATCCATGGCCCATCACAGCTCTCGCGGCATCCATGCCGCTCAACCCCTTCAATGACGATTACGCTCGGCTACTGACGGGGCCCAGTGTCCGAGTCGCCTATGACTTCTAAGCGACAAAGAAAACGCGCATTGCTTGCTCCTACTGCACGGCCTGGCGGGCAACGTTCATCTTTCGCGACTGGAAAAAGTGAATTGCCCAGCAGGGCCGAACCAATGCCTCAGCCAGGAGCCTGGCTAAGGGGCAAGCTGCAGAGCGCTACCGGCTCATCAAAGACGCCGCCCCCGCGCCCCCAAACAGCGCCGCACTTGTCCGGTTGAACCACACATGCCCCTTCCCGGTGCGCAGGTAACGTGCCGCCCCCTGCGCGCCCAACCCGTAGGCCAGCTTGCAGAGCAGATCGAGCACGGCCCAGGTAAGGATCATCACCAATAGCTGCGGCAGCAAAGGCTGCCCCGCGCTGAGAAACTGCGGTAGAAAGGCGGCGAAGAAGAGAATGTCCTTTGGATTGCTGCCACCAAGGATGAACGCCCGGCCGAACAATCGACTGAAACGTGGGGCGAGGGCGGGGCTTTCGATCTCGTGGGCGGTGGGTGTGCGCCGGGCTTCCTTCCAGCTCTGCCAGGCGAGGTAGAACAGGTACAGCGCACCGACCAGCTTGAGCGTGCTGAACAGCCGCTCCGAGGCCATCAGTAGCGCGCCAAGCCCCAGCGCCGAGGCGCTGAGCAGGGCGATGGAAGCTGTCACGCCGCCCAGGAAGGCCGGCCAGGAGCGGCGCACTCCGTAGTTCAGGCTGTTGCTGATCATCAGTAACGACAGCGGCCCGGGGATCAGGATCACCACCAACGCCGCACCGGCGAACAACAGCCATATTTCCAGGGTCATGACGGCCTCCTTCAGCCAATGCAAAAGCCCCACTGCGAAGCAGTGGGGCCGTGGGTGAGCCGGGCGCGGCCGGCCCGGTTCAGAGAAACGCGAACTTGGCGATGAATATCACGCACAACACATACAGGCTGATCGATACCTTGTCGCGCTGGCCAGTCAACAGCTTGAGCGTCGCGTAGGTCAAGAAGCCCAGGGCGATACCGTTGGCGATGGAAAAGGTCAACGGCATCATCACCACGGTGACGATGGCCGGGATGGTGTCGGTGTGGTCCTTCCAGTCGATATTCGCCAGGCCGCTCATCATCAGCATCGCCACGTAGATCAGCGCGCCGGCGGTGGCATAGGCGGGAATCATGCCGGCCAGTGGGGCGAAGAACATGGCAATCAGGAACAGCACGCCGACGGTCACTGCGGTCAGCCCGGTGCGGCCGCCGGCGGCGACGCCCGCGGCGCTTTCCACGTAGCTGGTCACTGGCGGGCAACCGACGAAGGCGCCGACCACGCTGGAGCTGCTGTCGGCCTTCAGCGCGCGGGAAAGGTTCTCGATCTTGCCGTCCTCATTGACCAGGTTGGCACGGTGGGCGACGCCCATCAGGGTGCCGGCGGTGTCGAACATGTTCACGAAGAGGAAGGCGAGGATCACGCTGACCATCGCCACATTGAGCGCGCCGGCGATATCCATGGCCAGCCAGGTCGGCGCCAGGCTCGGCGGCATCGACACCAGGCCGTTGTACTCGACCAGACCAAACGCCCAGCCGATGGCGGTAACCGCGAGCATGCTGACCAGGATCGCGCCGAAGACATTGCGGTGACTGAGTACGGCGATCATCAGGAAGCACACCGCGGCCAGCAGCGCCGACGGCTCGGCGAACGAGCCCATGGTCAGCAATGTTGCCGAGCTATCGACGACGATGCCGGCGGTCTTCAGGCCGATCAGGCCGAGGAACAGGCCGACGCCAGCGCCCATGGCGAAGCGCAGGCTCATGGGGATGCTGTTGAGCAGCCATTCGCGGATGCGCGACAGGCTCATGATCATGAACAGCACGCCGGAGATGAACACCGCGCCGAGCGCGATCTCCCAGCTGTAGCCCATCTCGCCGACCACCGTGTAGGTGAAGAAGGCGTTGAGGCCCATGCCTGGCGCGAGGCCCACCGGCCAGTTGGCGTACAGCCCCATCAACAGGCAGCCGAGCGCCGCGCCGATGCAGGTGGCAACGAAGGCAGCGCCGTGGTCGATGCCGGCGTCGGCCATGATGTTCGGGTTGACGAAGATGATGTAGGCCATGGTGACGAAGGTCGTCAGGCCGGCGAGCAGTTCGGTGCGGATACTGGTGCGGTGTTCGCTGAGCTTGAACAGGCGGTCCAGCCAAACGGGGGCGGTGCGCTGCAAGGGTGCTGCCTGGGGCTTGCGCTTGATGCTTTCCACTGGGCGTTCCTCATCGTTCTTGTTGTCGATCACCCGGAGCGTGAGTACTCCCGAGGGGCGGGTGATGGTGGGCCATCTGCATCGGTAGTTGATCGAAAGGTCAGAAAGGCTTTCCGGATTATGCTTTTGTATACAAGAATTGCAAACAATAAATCGGTGGTCTCGCTGAACGTGCGTGGCCTGTGCGCGCTGACGGATTTGCGCGTAGGAAAACTTGAGGCTGTGAATTGTGCACAAGGTTAACGGCGTTTCAGCGTATTTATTTGTCCAGCGAACTGCCAGTAGCGGCGCGAACCCAGTAAAGTTCGGCGTTGCCGACACCTCATTTGCGAGCCATCGATGAACGAACAGTTGCAGCCCCTGAAGAAGCCGACCAAGACCGGCAAGACTCGCACCGGGACGCAGGACGATATCGTTTATGCGCACATCTTCGATGCCATCCTCGAGCAGCGTCTGGCGCCGGGGACCAAGCTCAGCGAAGAGGCGCTCGGCGAGATATTCGGCGTCAGCCGCACCATCATCCGCCGCGCGCTGTCGCGTCTGGCCCATGAAGGGGTGGTGCTGCTGCGGCCCAATCGCGGCGCGGTGGTGGCCAGTCCGAGCGTTGAAGAAGCGCGGCAGATCTTCTTTGCCAGGCGAATGGTGGAGCGCGCCATCACGGAACTGGCGGTTCAGCACGCTACTGCTGAGCAACTGGCGGAACTGCGGCAGATGGTGGCCGACGAGCAGGATTGCTTCGCTCGCGGCGATCGCGGCGCCGGCATTCGCCTGTCCGGTGAGTTTCACCTGAAGCTGGCCGAGGCGGCAAAGAACGCGCCGCTGGTGAGCTTTCAGCGCAGCCTGGTCTCGCAGACCTCGCTGATCATCGCCCAGTACGAGAGCGGCAACCGCTCGCATTGCTCTTTCGACGAACACAACCAGCTGATCGATGCCATCGCTGCCCGCGACAGTGACAAGGCGGTGCGCCTGATGATGCACCACATGGACCACATCGACAGCAAGCTCAACCTCGAGGAAGACAGCGCCTCGGGTGATCTGCATGCGGTCTTCTCGCACCTGGGCCTGGCGAAGAAGAAGCCTCGCACGGCTCGCTAGCGTTGCCCCGCGCGCTGACTCGTTCTGAGTCGGCGCCGTCAGTCATCACCTGCCGCCGTGGCGAGCGCCGATCGTGCGCCAGGACCGCATGCTGCAACCCGCATCAGCACTGATCGCGACATCAGTGTGCTTCCCGTCTCCGATCCGATGCGCATAGCCGCGCTGTTCAGTGCGTCAGCTTGAATTTATCTCCTTAGTGTTATGTTATAACTATTACATGTTGTGCATTGGCGTCTCTCGTTCCTGTGATCGGAGGCGAGCGGTGCGCATTGTCTGGTTTGGAATCCTGAACACCGAGGTAACGATGATCGAATGCCACGGCCTGCAATGGGGCTCGGGTAGGCCGCTCACGCCGCCATTGGATCTGCAGTTGGCTGCGGGCAGCCTGACAGCTGTCGTTGGCAGCAACGGATCGGGCAAGAGCAGCCTGCTCAAGGTGTTGGCCGGGTTGGATCGGCCGCTGGCTGGGCGGGTCGATGTGCGCGTACCGCGCATGGGCGGGGTGGCTTATCTACCGCAACAGCAGCATGTGGATAGGCAGTTTCCGATCCGACTTGCCGAACTGGTGAGCGCCGGTTTCTGGCGCAGCCGGCTCGGACGCGACGAGCGTCGGGCAAGGCTGCGCCAAGCGTTGGCGGACTGGGGCCTGCTCGATCTGCAAACCCAGGGGCTGCATGCGTTGTCCGGCGGCGAGCTGCAGCGCGCCTTACTGGCACGGCTGAGCCTGACCGATGCTCAGGTGCTGTTGCTCGACGAGCCCGAAGCGGCGCTGGACGATGTCGGCCTGGGCTTGCTCTGGCAGCACATCGAGCGTTGGCAGCGCGAAGGGAGGACGCTGGTACTGGTCAGCCATAACCTAGTCGGGCTGACTCATCACCACTGTGACGGGTTGCTGATCGCTCGCAGCGGCTGCATCAAGGCACCGATCCGCCAGTTCATGGCCGAGCGGCAACGGCTTGGGCAAGTCGCGTGACGCCGGATTTGCTCTGGGCGCCGTTCGGCGAGTTTGCCTTTATGCGTCGAGCCTTGTTCGGTGGCGTGGCGCTGGCATGCAGCGCGGGGCCGCTGGGCGTATTTCTGATTCTGCGTCGAATGAGTCTGATCGGTGATGCCATCGCCCACGGCATCCTGCCCGGTGCAGCATTGGCGTTCTGGCTGTTCGGCTTGAGCCTGCCAGCATTGACCGCGGGCGGCTTGGTCGCCGGTCTCGGTATGGCGGGCGCAGCGGCCTGGGTCACACGGCGCACCGGGCTACGCGAGGACGCGAGCCTGGCCGCGCTGTATCCGATTTCGCTGGCCAGCGGCGTGCTGCTCCTTGGCCTGGCCGGGCGCAAGCTGGATCTGCTTCACCTGTTGTTCGGCTCGGCGTTGGCGGTCGATACCGCGACCCTGTACGGCATGCTAGGCACCTCGGTGTTCAGTCTGGTGGTGCTTGCGCTGAGCTATCGCGCCCTGGCGCTGGACAGCCTCGATCCGTTATTCCTGCGCAGCATCAGTCGCTTCGGTCCGTTGGCGCATGCCGCTTTCCTCACGCTGGTGGTGCTCAATCTGGTGATCGGCTTTCAGGCCATCGGCGCCTTGATGGTGGTAGGGCTGATGATGCTGCCAGCCGCAGCGGCGCGCTTCTGGAGCCGCAGATTGCTGGTCCTGCTACCGCTTGCCGCGCTGGTCGGTGCGCTGTGCGTATGGCTGGGGCTGGTTCTTTCCTTCTACGCCGGCTTGCCCAGCGGGCCGTGCATCGTGCTGCTGGCCGGCGTTTTCTATCTGTTCTCGCTGGTAGCAGGCCCGGTAAATGGCCTGCTGCGCTCGACTCCTTTCCCCATCACCGTTTGAGGTATTCACATGCGTTACCTGCTTATCGCGCTGGCCCTGTGGCTCCCGCTCTCACTGCAAGCCGCTGAAAAACTGCAGGTGGTGACGAGCTTCAGCATCCTCGCCGACCTGACCCGCGAGGTGGGTGGCGAGCATATCGAGCTCACCAACCTGGTCGACGCCGATGCCGATGCTCATGTCTACGAGCCCAGCCCGGACGACGCCAAGGCGCTATTGCGCGCCGACCTGATCATCGCCAATGGCCTGGGCTTCGAACCCTGGCTGGAGCGCCTGCTGGCCAGCAGCGAGCCCAAGGGCAAGCGGATCGACACCAGCGCGGGCGTTGTTCCGCTGATGCTGGATGAAGATGGCGAGATGCTTCCTGACCCTCATGCGTGGCAGAGCCTGACCAATGCCGAAATCTATGTGCGCAATATCGCCAAGGCACTTGGCGAACTGGACCCGGCCAACCTCAATGTCTACATCGAGCGCCGCGATGCCTACCTGGCGCGCCTGCACGCATTGCTGAAGAAAGCCGACGCGCAGATTGCCGGTTTGCCGGCCAGCCAGCGCAAGGTGGTGACCAGCCATGACGCCTTCGGCTACCTGGGGCAGGCCTGGCAGCTGAAGTTCATCGCGCCGCAGGGACTGTCCACCCATGACGAGCCCTCGGCGGCGGAAGTCGCGGCCTTGATCCGGCAGATACGCAATGAAGGGGTGCGAGCGGTGTTCGTGGAGAACATCCGCGATCCGCGGCTGATCCGACAGATCGCCGACGAAGCCGGCGCCAAGGTCGGCGGGACTCTGTATTCGGATGCGCTGGCCAGCGAAGGCCCCGCCAGCACCTATCTCGGGATGTTCGAGCACAATCTCGACACGCTGATGGCCGCGCTCAAGCCGTAAGGTCGAACGCGGGTCATTGATTCTTGCGCCACCAAGCTCCGTGCGATCCGGCGCTGGATGTAAAAGCGACATCCACCCTACGAACGACGGTTGTGGTTCCGGCCCGTAGGGTGGATCACGCTTCACCGATCCACGCGCTCATCAAGCATGGAAACGACCGTTGATGATCAGGTTCTCGATCAGCTGGTCAGCAAGCCTTGCGGTGAACTGAAACCCCGGCGGCGTAGGTTTCCTTCACCGCGCGGTCGTCGCCGAGGATCATCAGGGCGAAGAGCTTTTCCTGCAGCGTTGTCGCCTGGCTCAGGCGATAGCTGATCAGCGGCGTTGCCTTGTAGTCGAGCACCACGAAGTCGGCGTCTTTGCCCGGCTGCAGGTTGCCGATGCGGTCGTCCAGATAGAGCGCCCGCGCGCCGCCCAGGGTCGCCAGGTACAGCGCCTTGAACGCGTCGAGCTTCTGCCCCTGCAGCTGCAACACCTTGTACGCCTCGTTGAGGCTGGCGAGCTGCGAGAAGCTGGTACCGCCGCCGACGTCGGTGCCCAGGCCGACGCGCACACCGAAGCCTTCCACCTTGGCCAGGTCGAACAGGCCGCTGCCGAGGAACAGGTTGGAGGTGGGGCAGAACGACACCGCCGAGCCGGTCTCACCGAGGCGCTTGCATTCGTCGTCGCACAGGTGGATGCCATGGGCGAACACCGAGCGCGGGCCGATCAGGCCGTGGTGGTCGTAGACGTCCAGATAGCCCTTGCGCTCCGGGAACAGCTCCTTGACCCACTCGACCTCCTGCTTGTTCTCGGAGATATGGGTGTGCATGTACAGGTCGGGGAATTCGGCGAACAGCTTGCCGGCCAGGGTGAGCTGCTCCGGCGTGCTGGTCGGGGCGAAACGCGGGGTGACGGCGTAATGCAGACGGCCCTTGCCGTGCCAGCGCTCGATCAGTTCGCGGCTGTCGGCATAGCCGGACTCGGCGCTGTCGGTGAGGAACTCCGGGGCGTTGCGATCCATCAGTACCTTGCCGGCGATCATCCGCAGGTTGCGCTTCTCGCAGGCCTCGAAGAAGGCGTCCACCGACTGCTTGTGCACCGTGCCGAAGACCAGCGCGGTGGTGGTGCCGTTGCGCAACAGCTCGCCGAGGAACAGCTCGGCCTGTTCGCGGGCGTGCGCCATGTCGCTGAAACGGCCCTCGTTGGGGAAGGTGTAGGTTTCCAGCCAGTCGAGCAGCTGCGTGCCGTAGGAGCCGATCACGCCGACCTGCGGGTAGTGGATATGGGTATCGACGAAGCCAGGGGTAATCAGCGCATCCGGGTATTCGACTATCTCTGTGCCGGCCGCCAGGGTCGGCAGCAGCTCGGCGGCATGGCCGATGCGCGCGACCTTGCCGTCTTCGACGACCAGCAGGCCGTCCTCGAAGTATTCATGGGATTGCTCGACGCCCACGTCGCGCGGGTCGGCGAGGCAGTGGAGCAGGGCGGCACGGTAGGCTTTGGTGCTTGGCATGGTGACTCTCGAAATCGTTGTATGAGGGTGATGCGTTGACATGGCAGGCCGCCGCCGGAGGCGCGCCTGCAACGAGGTCGGATGGTCAGTTTCTCTGGGCGCGGCGCGAAGCGGGGACCAGCATCGGTACCGGCTTTTCACCGTCGGCGGTCTTCTCGCCGCCCTTTTCACCGAAATGCGCGTTGTAGGTGGCGATCACTTCGCCGGCGATGGACACGGCGATCTCCACCGGCAGCTTGCCCTTCACCTCGGCGATGCCCATTGGGCAGCGCATGCGTTGCACCGTTTCGGCCCCGAAGCCACGGTCGCGCAGGCGGTGTTCGAATCTGGCGCGTTTGCTCTTCGAGCCGATCAGCCCGTAGTAGGTGAAATCGTTGCGCGAAAGGATCGCGGCGGTCAGCTCCAGGTCCAGCTGATGATTGTGGGTCATGACGATGAAGTAGCTGCCGGCGGGCATGTTATCCACTTCCTCGACCACATCGTCGTTGACCACCTTTTCCACGCCGCGCGGAATCTCGGCGGGGAATTCGTTATCGCGCGAATCGATCCAGCGCACCTTGCACGGCAGGCTGGCTAGCAGCGGCACCAGCGCGCGCCCGACATGCCCGGCACCGAACACGGCGATATGCGCCTGCGGCTGGCCCATGGGCTCGAATAGCAGCACCGTGGCGCCACCGCAGCACTGACCGAGGCTGGCGCCGAGGGAGAAACGCTCGAGACGGGTGTCGCGGCTGCGCTTTTCCAGCATTTCGCGGGCGATCTGCTGGGCTTTGTATTCAAGATGGCCGCCGCCGATGGTGTCGTACAGGCGCTCACGGCTGACCACCATCTTCGAACCGGCATTGCGCGGCGTCGAGCCGCGCTCCTCGATGATGGTCACCAGCACGCAGGGTTCGCCTTGTTGTTGCAGTTCGGCGAGGGCGTCGATCCAGACCGTGTTGCTCATGGTTCTGTCCTTCGTATCGTCCGGTGGCGTGTGTAAAGCGCCGCCACCGGGACATTCGTGTTGCGCTAACGGTGGACAAGCACAGCGTTGTCCGCCCTACGTCAGGCCGGAGTCGTCTGCGTTGCCGCAGACGTGCTCGCCGCCTGCTTCAACTTGCGCATCTGCTCCACGCCCCAGAGCACGCGCTCGGGCGTCGCCGGTGCGTCGATTGTTGGCTGCGCTTTGTAGTCTGCCAGGCTGGCCACGGCGTCCTTGATCGCACACCAGACCGAGATGCCGAGCATGAACGGCGGCTCGCCGACGGCCTTGGAGTGGAACACGGTGTCCTCGGGGTTCTTGCGGTTCTCCACCAGCTTTACCCGCAGATCCAGCGGCATGTCTGCCACCGCCGGGATCTTGTAGCTGGCCGGGCCGTTGGTCATCAGCTTGCCCTTGTCGTTCCAGACCAGCTCTTCCATGGTCAGCCAGCCCAGACCCTGGACGAAGCCGCCCTCGACCTGGCCGATGTCGAGGGCCGGATTCAGCGAGGCGCCGACGTCATGCAGGATGTCGCTGCGCAGCATCTTGTATTCGCCGGTCAGGGTATCGACGATCACTTCCGAACAGGCCGCGCCGTAGGCGAAGTAGTAGAACGGCCGTCCGCGCGCCTGGCTGCGGTCGTAGTAGATCTTCGGTGTGCGGTAAAAACCGGTGGACGACAGCGAAACCTGGCCGAAATAGGCCTGCTGGATCAGCTCATCGAAGCTGATGTACTGGTCGCGCAGGCGCACCTGGCCATTCTTGAACTCGATGTCTTCTTCGAATATCTGCCACTTGCGCGCGGCGAACTCCACCAGTCGCTGCTTGATGGTCTGCGCCGCGTTCTGCGCCGCCTTGCCGTTGAGGTCGGCACCGCTGGAGGCCGCCGTCGGCGAGGTGTTGGGCACCTTGTCGGTATTGGTGGCGGTGATCTGAATGCGCTCGATATCCACCTGGAACACCTCGGCCACCACCTGCGCGACCTTGGTGTTCAGGCCCTGGCCCATCTCGGTGCCACCGTGGTTCAGGTGGATGCTGCCGTCGGTGTAGACGTGCACCAGCGCGCCGGCCTGGTTGAGGAAGCTGGCGGTGAAGCTGATGCCGAACTTCACCGGCGTCAGCGCCAGGCCCTTCTTCAGGATCGGGCTTGCGGCATTGAACGCGCGGATATCTTCGCGTCGCTTTGCATAGTCGCTGCTGGCTTCCAGCTCGGCGGTCATCTCCTCGAGCATGTTGTGCTCGACGGTCTGGTAGTAGTGGGTGACGTTGCGCTCGGTCTTGCCGTAGTAGTTGCGCTTGCGCACCTCGAGCGGGTCCTTGCCCAGCTCGCGGGCCACCGCGTCCATGATCTCCTCGATGGCGACCATGCCCTGTGGGCCGCCGAAGCCGCGGTAGGCGGTGTTCGAGGCGAGGTTGGTCTTGCAGCGATGGCCATTGATGGTGGCGTCGCCCAGGTAGTAGGCGTTGTCGGAGTGGAACATGGCGCGATCGACGATCGAGCCGGAAAGGTCCGGCGAGTAGCCGCAGTTACCGGCGAGATCGATCTCGATGCCGTGCAGCAGACCGTCATCGTCGAAGCCGACGTCGTACTCGACGTAGAAGGGGTGGCGTTTGCCGGTCATGGTCATGTCTTCCATGCGCGGCAGGCGCATCTTGGTCGGCCGACCGGTGAGGTGCGCGATCACCGCGCACAGGCACGCAGGTCCCGCGGCCTGGGTTTCCTTGCCGCCGAAGCCGCCGCCCATGCGGCGCATGTCGATGACGATCTTGTTCATCGGCACGCCGAGCACTTCGGCCACCAGCTTCTGCACCTCGGTGGGGTTCTGTGTCGAGGTGTAGACGATCATGCCGCCGTCTTCGGTGGGCATGACCGAGGACACCTGTGTCTCTAGGTAGAAGTGCTCCTGCCCGCCGATGTGCAGCGAACCCTGCAGCCGACGCGGCGCGCTGGCCAGGGCCGTGGCCGAGTCACCACGCTGGTGGGTGTGGCTGTCGAGCACGAAATGCTTCTTGTGCAGCGCCTCGACCACGTCGAGTACCGGCTCCAGGTCTTCGTATTCGATGATCGCGGCCATGGCCGCCTTACGTGCGGTCTCCAGGCTGTCGGCAGCCACGGCGATCACCGGCTGGCCGATGTACTCGACCTTGCCGTCGGCCAGCAGTGGATCGCCGGGCAATACAGCGCCGATATCCAGCTGCCCGGGTACATCCTGAGCAGTGATGGCAATCGCGACGCCCGGCACTTCATAACACGGCGCCGTGTCGATGCGGACGATGCGGGCGTGGGCCCGGTCGCTCATGCGCGCATAGATATGCAGCTGGTTGGGAAATTCTAGGCGGTCGTCGACGTACACCGCCTCGCCCGAGACATGCTTGGGCGCGCTGTCGTGCTTGACGCTGCGACCGACGCCGGTGACCAGGTCCTGGGTGAACAGCGCCGCGATTTCTTCCTGAGTGCGGGTGGTTACGTGGTTAGACATAAGCGGTCACCCTCGTCTCGGTCTTCGGTGCATGTTGTTCGAGGAAGCACTTGCGCAGCAGGTTCTGTGCGACCAGCAGGCGATACTCGCGACTGGCGCGGAAGTCGGTCAGCGGCGTGAAGTCTTCGGCCAGTGCATCGCAGGCCGCCTCCACGGTCTGCTGGTTCCAGGGCGCGCCGTTCAGGGTCGCCTCGCAGGCCGCGGCGCGCTTGGGAATCGCCGCCATGCCGCCAAAGGCGACCCGGGCATCGGCGACCACGCCATCGGTGATCTGCAGGTCGAACGCGGCGCAGACAGCGGAGATGTCGTCGTCCAGTCGCTTGGAAACCTTGTATGCGCGGAACAGGCGATTCGGTTTAGCGCGGGGCACTCGTACCTTCTCGATGAATTCTCCGGGCTGGCGCGCGGTGACCTTGTAGTCGATGAAGTAATCCTCGAGCGGCAGGGTGCGGCTGCTGGCGCCCTTGCGCAGGACAACTTCGGCACCCAGGGCTATCAGCAGCGGCGGCGAGTCGCCGATCGGCGAGGCATTACCGATATTGCCGCCAAGCGTGCCCTGGTTGCGGATCTGCAGCGAGGCGAAGCGCTGCAGCAGTTCGCCGAAATCCGGATATTCGTCGGCCAGCGCGGCATAGCAGTCGGTCAGCGGTGCGGCGGCGCCGATCTCGACGTGGTTGTCGGTGAGCTGGACCTGCTTCATCTCGGCGATCTGGCCGACATGGATCATCACCGGCAGCTCGCGATGGAACTGGGTGACCTCCAGCGCCAGGTCGGTGCCTCCGGCGAGCAGTCGAGCGTCGGGATTCGCGGCGTAGACCTCGGCCAGTTCGGCGACGGTCAGCGGCGACAGGCAGCGCTTGTCGCCGTCGCTGAGCTCGGCCATTTCACGCGGAACGATAGCCTTGAGCTGGGCGATGGTCTCGGCTTCGCGGGCATCGAACTGGTCCGGCTCAGGGTTGCAGCAGGCCTGCTCGGCGGCTTCGAGGATCGGCCGGTAGCCGGTGCAGCGGCAGAGGTTGCCGGCCAAGGCTTCGTGGGTCTGGTGCGGGTCGTATTCGGTGACCGCGCCGGCGTTCTTCTGCAGGGCGAACAGGCTCATGACGAAGCCGGGCGTGCAGAAGCCGCATTGCGAACCGTGGCAGTCGACCATGGCCTGCTGAACGCTGTGCAGCCGGCCCTGGTCCTTGAGGTCTTCGACGCTGATCAGCTGCTTGCCGTGCAGCGCGGAGATGAAGGTCAGGCACGAGTTGAGGGTGCGATAGCGCAGGCGGTCGCCCACCAGTTCGCCGACCACCACGGTACAGGCGCCACAGTCACCGGAGGCGCAGCCTTCCTTGGTTCCGGTCTTGCCACGGTGTTCGCGCAGATATTGCAGCACCGTGGTGTTGGGATCGAGTGCGCGTTCGCTGCGCAATTCTCGATTGAGGAGAAACTGGATCAAGGCGAAGCCTCCGCTGTTGTTGTTCTGACGCGCAAACTATCGCTATCTGACTTCTCGGTCAACTAATTCCTGACTCAAAAGTCAATGCGGCAGACGCGCGCAGATCGGGCGAGGCGTATCGATGCGCTCGCCCATGTTTTCATACTGCAATTAAAGCCCGTTCAGACGGGTTCGGCCTCGCCCTGCCGTCGGTAGGCGTAGGTCTCGGCGAAGCGCGAGAGCATGTACCGGCTGCAGGTGGTGCTGGGGTATTTCGGCGGGTTGGCTTCGTCGTAGCAACCGGGCAGGCAGGCGATCTCGGTGTCCGGATGCGGCTCGGCGAAGAACGGCATGGAGTAGCGGTCCACACCCAGCGGGCTGATCACGCGATGCGGCGTCGACTTGTAACGGTCATTGCTCCAGCGCGCCATCATGTCGCCGATGTTGACCACGTAGGTGCCTTCGATGGGCGGCGTGTCGATCCATTCGCCCTTGACGTTCTGCACCTGCAGGCCGCCGGCCTGGTCCTGATAGAGCAGGGTCACGCAGCCGTAGTCGGTGTGTGCGCCGGCGCCCTGCTGATCGGCGCTGGTGGCCGTTTGCCGCGGCGGGTAGTGGATCATGCGGAACACGCTGATGGGTTCGATAAAGCGCTTGTCGAAGAAGTCCCGCTCGATGCCCAGGGCGAGCGCGATGGCACGCAGCAGGGTGCAGGCAAGATCCTGCATGTCGCGGTAGTGGCCCTCCATCAGCTCGGTCCAACCTTCGATCTGCAGCGGATGGCGGTTGGGCCCGCGCAGTGGTTTTTCGGCCAGCACGTCCGGGTGGTCGGCCGGCATATGGAAACCCATGTCGAAGGTTTCCTTGAGGTCGCACGGCTGGCTCGGGTCAAGCTGTTCGGTGGCGACGGCACCGTAGCCGCGGTGGTGGCGGCTCTTGGTGATGTCGATCTTCAGCTTTTCTTCGGCGGGCAGGGCAAAGAAGCGCTGGGCATGGTCGGTGAGGGTGGCGATGCGCTCGGCGCTGATCGGGTGACCCTTGATATAGAAGAAACCCCACTCGCGGCAGGCGCGGTCGATCGCCTCGGCGACGGCCAGATGGCCGGCCTCGTCGGCGTTATAGAGTGGGGAAATATCGATGATGGGAAGTTGGGTCATTTCGGAATACCTTGGGTCGCAGCCTGAAGCCTGAAGCCTGAAGCCTGAAGCCTGAAGCCTGAAGCCTGAAGCAGGCACGGCTGGCTTCCAGCTTCAGGCTTCCAGCTCAGCGCTTATTTGGGCAACTCGGCCTTGACGCCTTCGACGTAGTAATTCATCGAGGCGAGGTCCTTGATGCTGGCGGTCTCGCCCTCGGCGATGCGCACTTCGCCAGCCTGGTCCTTGATCGGACCGGTGAACGGATGAAACTCGCCGCTCTTGATGCTGGTGATGATCGCTTCGGCTTCGGTCTTCACGTCAGCGGGCACCAGATCGCTGATCGGCAGGCTGATGCTGTCCTGGGCCAGACCACCCCAGAAGTCTTCGGATTTCCAGTTGCCGGCCATCACCGCTTCGGCGGACTTGGTGTAGTGCGGGCCCCAGTCGTTGACGATGGAGGTCAGCACGGCCTTCGGCCCGAAGTGCTGCATGTCCGAGGCATAGCCGACGGAGTAGACGCCACGACGCTCGGCGGCCTGGATGGGGGCCGGGCTGTCGGTGTGCTGGAAGATCACGTCGACGCCCTGGTCGATCAGGGCGTTGGCGGCATCGGCTTCCTTGCCCGGATCGAACCAGGTGTTGACCCACACCACCTTGATCTCGGTGCCGGGGTTGTACTTGTCCAGCGCCAGCTGGATGGCGTTGATGTCGCGGATCACTTCCGGAATCGGGAACGAGGCGATGTAGCCGACCTTCTTGGTCTTGGTCATGTTCGCCGCGAGGAAGCCGCCGACGTAGCGACCTTCATAGGAACGGGTCAGGTAGGTGCCGACGTTCTTCGCCTGCTTGTAACCGGTGGCGTGCTCGAAGATGACCTTGGGGAACTGCTTGGCGACCTTCAGCGTGGGGTTCATGTAGCCGAAGGAGGTGGTGAAGATCAGGTCGTAGTCGCTCTTGGCCATGTTGCGGATGACCCGCTCGGCGTCGGCGCCTTCCGGCACGTTCTCGACGAAGCTGGTCTGCACCTTGTCGCCCAGCTTCTCTTCCATGTACTTGCGACCCTGCTCGTGCTGGTAGGTCCAGCCGTGGTCGCCGATCGGGCCGATGTAGACGAAGCCGACCTTCAGCGGATCGGCAGCCGACGCCGCGGCGGTCGTCAGTGCGGCGCTGAAGCCGATCGCTGCGGCAAGGGCGCGCAGCAGGGTTTTCCGTGAGTTGTTCTGCATGGCGGGTGACGCTCCTGTTTGTCTAGCTACAGAGCCTGTGTTGGCTGATAGCTGGTTAGCAAAAAGCTGACCAACTGGACAGATACCTTCGCTGTGCCGGATTGCGGCCGATTCGACTCGACGCCGAGGCCCGATCGAGACTTGCACTGGTGCGCCAGTAATCCACGGCGCCCAGCTTTGGTGCAAGCCTCGATCGTGGTTGTTTAGCCGTTTACCAGTTGCCGGGCCGCCTGCTGGTGATCGGCGATCAGTCCCTGCACGTCGAGGCCTTCGACCTGACCGTCGATGACGCGCCATTTGCCGCCGACCATCACCCGGTCGGCACGGTCGGCGGCACACAGCAGGAGTGCGGCGATGGGATCGTGGCTGCCGGAAAAACGTAGCTCATCGAGTCTGAAGAGGGCCAGGTCGGCCTGCTTGCCGACCGCCAGCTCGCCGATGTCGCTGCGCCCGAGCAGCCGCGCGGAGCCGCGGGTCGCCCAGCCCAGCACCTTCTCTGGGGTGATCTTCTCGGCGCCGTAGCGCAGGCGCCCGATGAACAGCGCCTGGCGCGCCTCGAGCATCATGTTGGAGGCGTCGTTGGAGGCCGAGCCGTCGACGCCCAGGCCGATGATGGCGCCCTTGTCCTCGAGCTCGAGCGTGTGGCAGATGCCCGAGGCCAGACGCATGTTGGAGCTCGGGCAATGGCAGATGCCCACACCGGCTGCACCCAGGCGGTGAATTTCCACCTGGTTGAAATGGATGCCATGGGCCAGCCAGGTACGCGGGCCGAGCCAGCCGACGCTCTGCAGGTAGTCCACGGTGCGCATGCCGAAGCGCTTCGCGCAGAACTCCTGTTCGTCCAGGGTCTCGGCCAGGTGCGTATGCAGACGCACGTCGCGCGCTTCGGCCAGCTCCGCGCAGGTGCGCATGATGTCGGTGGTGACCGAGAACGGCGAGCAGGGCGCCAGGGCGATCTGGATCTGCGCGCCGTCGCCGCGCTCGTGGTAGCGGTCGATCAGCCGCTCGCTGTCGGCGAGGATGGTCTCGGCGTCCTGCACCACGCTCTTGCACGGCAGGCCGCCATCGTCCTTGGACAGGTTCATCGAACCGCGGGTGAGCATGGCGCGCATGCCCAGCTCGCGGACCGCTCCGACCTGGATATCGATGGCGTCCTCGAGCCCGCCCGGAAACAGGTAGTGGTGATCCGCTGCCGTGGTGCAGCCGGATAACAGCAGCTCAGCCAGCGCCACCTTGCTCGCCAGCTGCAACGCCTCCGGTGTCAGCCGCGCCCAGACCGGGTAGAGGGTCAGCAGCCAGTTGAACAGCGGCTCGTTGACCACCGGGCCCCAGGCGCGGGTGAGGGTCTGGTAGAAGTGGTGATGGGTGTTGACCAGGCCCGGCAACACCACGTGTTCACGTGCGTCGAAGGTCTCGTCCACCGGCTGCGCGGGCGAGGCGCCGGCGGCAAGGAGTTCGGTGATGACACCGTCTTCGATCACCAGCCCGCCTGGGGCTTTCTGGTCGTTGGCGGTGAAGAGGGCGAGGGGATGCTTGATCCAGATTCGATGAGCAGCCATGCCGGCTTTCTCCTGAATGGTTGAGTTCAGAGTAGCCAGCTCAGTTATGCCCTGTCTGCTGATCCAGGAGGCGGAGGGGGATGCCTCGCCGGGGGAGGAAGATAAAGGGTTTTGGGTGGGTTTGTCACAGGGTTGCCAAGGGTTGGTTAGTGGGAGCGGCCAATCCGACTCCCGAGATAACCCTTGTGGTCATCATTACCAGGGCAACGGATTGCCCTGGTAATCCAGATATCGATGTCCGCCCTGTCCAATAGCCTGGGTAACCTGCTCGAGCATACCGCGCGTGCTGGTCTCGACATCCAGTGGAGCCTGGTCGCCGCCCATGTCGGTCTTGACCCAGCCGGGATGCATCGACAGCACTGTCAGCTTCGTCTCGCCGAGCGCGGCGACGAAGGTCCGCGTCAGGTGATTGAGCGCCGCCTTGCTCGCGCCATAGAGGTCCATGCCCATGCCCGGGCCAACCTCGACGCTGCCGAGGATTGAGCTCATAAAAACGATCACGCCCTGATCGGGGTTCACCCGCGGCAGCAGCCGCTCGGCCAGGCGCACCGGCGCAACGGCATTAGTGAAGAACAGCTGGCCGACTTCCGCCCGGCTGGCCTGGGTGGCCGGTTTGTCTTGCGGCCCGGCGATGCCGGCGTTGACGAACAGCACATCGATCGGGGTGTCGGCCAGGCGCGCGGCCAGTTGGTCGACGCTGGCTGCATCATCCATGTCCAGGGTTTCGATGCGCAGCTGTGGTATTCCACTGAGCGCGTCGGCGCGCTGCGGATCACGCACGGTGGCGATCACCTGCCAGCCTGCGCTGGAAAACTGCTTCGCCAGGCCGAGGCCCAGGCCGCGGGAGGCGCCGACAATCAGTATGTTCTTTGGCATGGAACAATCTCGAAGTTCATGAAGAGGGCAAGAATAGCGCGAGGATCGGCTCGGCGCGCAGCGGGCCGGCATGCGGCAATCGACCACTGCCCGAGTGTTGCAAGCCGTTTCGTTGCGATGGCCAGAGCCGCTCTGTTTCGGCTCTCATGGGCTAGCTTTGCAGTGCGCCGGCAATGAATCAGCCACCCCGGAGGACCGAATGCCCGAACAGCAGACCCAATCGACCCGCTGGCACGCTCGTCCGGCCGAGGAGGCCCTGCTGGAACTGGACTCCACCAGCGCTGGCCTGACGCACGAGCAAGCACGGGAACGACTGCTCCGCTACGGGCCGAACCGGCTCGACGAGGCCAAGCCGGCGAGCATCCTGCAGCGCCTGCTGCGCCACCTGAACAACCTGTTGCTCTACGTGCTGATGGCCGCGGCGCTGGTCACCGGGCTGATGGGACATTGGGTCGATACCTCGGTGATCCTGGCGGTGGTGGTGGTGAACGTGGTGATCGGTTTCGTCCAGGAAGGCAAGGCGGAAAAAGCGCTGCAGGCGATCCGCCATCTGCTGGCGCCGCATGCGGTGGTACTGCGCGACGGCCGGCAGCAGGACATCGATGCCGCCGATCTGGTGCCCGGCGACGTGGTGCTGCTGGCCTCCGGCGACAGCCTGCCGGCTGATGTGCGACTGCTGCAGGCGCGCAATCTGCGTGTCGATGAAGCGGCTTTGACCGGGGAGTCGGTGCCGGTGGACAAGCAGGTCGATGCCGTCGCCGATGACGCGGCGATCGGTGATCGGCTCTGCATGGGCTACGCCGGCACGCTGGTCACCCAGGGGCAGGCGCGGGCGGTGGTGGTTGCCACTGGCGCGGCCACCGAGATCGGCCGTATCGGCCGCATGCTCGAATCGGTGGAGCAGGGCACCACGCCGCTGCTGCGCAAGATGGCCGAAGTTGCCCGGGCGTTGACGGCGGTCATTCTCGCGGCTGGTGTGCTCTTGTTCCTGTTTGGCACGCTGGTGCGTGGCATGGGCGCTGGCGAGATGTTCATGGCCGCGGTCGGCCTGTCGGTCGCGGCAATTCCCGAGGGCCTGCCGGCGATCATGACCATCACCCTGGCGATCGGCGTGCAGCGCATGGCCGCGCGCAACGCGGTGATCCGTCGATTGCCGGCGGTGGAGACGCTGGGTTCGGTGACAGTGATCTGCTCGGACAAGACCGGCACCCTGACGCGCAACGAGATGACGGTGCAGGAGGTGATCTGCGCCGGCCAGTCACTGGATGTCGAGGGAGCGGGGTATGCGCCGACTGGCAGCTTGCTGCTGCAGGGCGCAGCGGTCGATGCGGCTGCATTGACTACCCGCTCGCCGGCGGCGGCCGCGCTGGTCGAGGCCGCCGCGCTGTGCAATGACGCCAGCCTGCATGAGAAGGATCAGCAGTGGGTGCTGGCCGGCGATCCTACCGAGGGCGCACTGCTGACCCTGGCGATGAAGGCCGGGCTTTCACCTACCGCACGACAGGTCGACCGGCCGCGGCTGGACGTGATTCCCTTCGAATCCGAGCACCGTTTCATGGCCACCCTGCACGCCTGCGACGGCGGCAGCGAAGTGCTGGTCAAGGGCGCGCCGGAACGCATCCTGGCCATGTGCTCGCAGCAGCTGCAGGCCGATGGCGTCGAGCAGGCACTGGACGAAGCGCACTGGCACACCCAGATCGAGGCGCAGGCGCGCGCCGGACGCCGGGTGCTCGCCTTCGCCCGCTGTCGGCTGGAGGCGGGCAAGGAAGACCTCGAGCATGCCGATGTCTCCAGCGGGCTGACTCTGCTCGGCCTGGTGGGCATCATCGATCCGCCCCGTGACGAAGCGATCCGTGCGGTGGCGCAGTGCCGCGCGGCCGGCATTCGCGTGGTGATGATTACCGGTGACCACGGCGTGACCGCCAGCGCCATCGCCCGACAGCTGGGCATGGGTGAGGAGATCAAGGCGATCACCGGCCCGGAGCTGGAACCCATGGACGATGCGGCCATGCGCCAGGCCGTCGCCGAGGCCCGGGTGTTCGCCCGTGCCAGCCCGGAACACAAGCTGCGGCTGGTGCGTGCGCTGCAGGCCAATGGCGAAGTGGTCGCCATGACCGGCGACGGCGTCAACGATGCGCCGGCGCTGAAGCAGGCCGATGTCGGGGTGGCGATGGGCATGAAGGGCACCGAGGCGGCCAAGCAGGCCGGCGCCATCGTGCTGGCGGACGACAACTTCGCCTCCATCGCCCATGCGGTGGAAGAGGGCCGTACCGTCTACGACAATCTGCGCAAGACCATGACCTTCCTGCTGCCGATCAACGGCGGCGAGTCGCTGTCGCTGCTGCTGGCGGTGCTGCTCGGCCTGGCGCTGCCGATCACGCCGGTGCAGGTGCTCTGGGTCAACATGGTCAGTTCCGTGGCACTGGCCATGGTGCTGGCCTTCGAGCCGACCGAGGCGGATGTGATGCGGCGTCCACCGCGGCGACCGGACGAGCCGATGCTGTCGCGCTTCGTGATCTGGCGGATCTTCTTCGTTTCCGCGCTGTTCCTCGCTGGAATCTTCGGCATGTTCCAGTGGATGCTGGCGCAGGGCGCGACGGTGGAGACGGCGCGCACCGTGGCGGTGAACACACTGGTGTGCATGGAGGTGTTCTACCTGTTCAGCGTGCGCTACCTGAAAGCACCGTCGTTCACCGTACAGGGCGTGAAGGGCACGCCGCGGGTGCTGTTGGCGGTGTTCGGGGTGTTCGCGTTGCAGCTGCTGTTCACCTACGCGCCGTTCATGCAGTCGCTGTTCGCCTCCGAGGCCCTGCCGTTGGCAACCGGTGCGCTGGTGGTGCTGACCGGTGTGGCGGTGCTGCTGATCCTGGAGGTCGAGAAGGCGCTGCTGCGGCGCATGGGTGTCGGCACGTCCTGAGGCGGAGCGGGCGGCGTGCCGGTCAGAGCGGCGGCAGCTCTTCCATCAGGTCGGTGGAGTTGATGCCGGGGATGTGCAGTTCGCTGTGGGCCAGTTGCTGGCCCTCCATCTGCGGCTGGGTCACCCAGGTGAGGATGTCGTAGTAGCGGCGGATGTTGGCCACGAAATGCACCGGTTCGCCGCCGCGGGCGTAGCCGTAACGGGTCTTGCTGTACCACTGCTTCTGCGCCAGGCGCGGCAGCATCTGTTTTACGTCCAGCCACTTGTTGGGGTCGAGTCCTTCGGCTTCGGCGAGCTTGCGCGCATCCTCCAGATGGCCGCCGCCGACGTTGTAGGCAGCCAGGGCGAACCAGGTGCGATCCGGTTCCAGGATGCTTTCCGGCAGCCCGGCATGGACCTTGACCAGATACTTGCCACCGCCCTGGATGCTCTGCACCGGGTCGAGGCGATTGGTCACGCCCATGGCGTTGGCGGTGCGCAGGGTCAGCATCATCAGCCCGCGCACGCCGGTCTTGGAGGTGGCCTCCGGCTGCCAGTGGGATTCCTGATAGCCGATGGCGGCCAGCAGGCGCCAGTCGATGCCATGCTTCTTGGCCGTCTCGCGAAAGGCTTTCTCATAACGCGGCAGGCGTTGCTGCAGATGCTTGGCGAAGGCATAGGCGCCGACGTAGCCGAGCACGTCGACGTGGCCGTAGTAGCGCTCGCGCAGGCGCTGCAACGTGCCGTTCTCCTGGGCCTTTTCAAGGAAGGAGTTGGCTGCCTGGAGCAGGCTGTCGTCCTCGCCCTTGGGTACGATCCAGGCCAGGCTGTTCTGCTCGCCGACGTCGAAACCGGCACGGATGTTGGTGAAGTACACCTGGTTCATGGACATCTCGTTGGATTCCACCAGGGTCAGGTCGATCTGCCCCTCATCGACCATGCGCAGCAGGTCGACCACTTCTACCGCATCGGATTGCTCGTAGCGCAGGTCCGGATACTCGGCCTGCAACGCGGCCAGCTTCTCGGCCTGGCTGCTGCCCTTGAGCACCATGATGCGCTTGCCGATCAGATCCTTCGGGCTGGTCGGTCGGCGCTGGCCGCTGCGGTAGACGACCTGGGTGGTGACGTCGAGATACGAGCGGGTGAAGCGCGCCAGCTCCTGCCGGCCTTCGCTGGCCACCAGGCCGGCGGCGGCGAGTGCCGGGCCACCAGGGCGATTGAGGCGGTTGAAGATCTCTTCGATGTTGTCGGCGGTTTCGATCTGCAGCTTGACGCCGAGGGTATTGGCGAAGCGCTTGACCAGTTCGTATTCGAAGCCGGCTTCGCCGTTGCGATCCTGGAAATAGGTGGAAGGGCTGTTGCGGGTGATCACGCGCAGTACGCCTTCCTCCTGAATGCGCTCGAGCTCGCTGGGCTTTTCGGCGCAGCTGCCGAGCATCAGGAAGATTCCGATCGCCAACAGCCAGGTGGCGCAGCGCTTGCGGAACAGGGAATGGGCAAACATCGGCGCAGTATACGCAAAGGCGAACCGCCACCATATCTGGACAGCGAGCGGCCTCTCTGCTAGACGCAGCCCGGATGGACGACCGCGGCGCGTCAGTTCGGCATAATGCCGGCCCTGTTGTCCCCGCCGTCGAGATCGTTGCCAAACATGACCGAGGTCCAGCCCAAGCCCTGGTTCGTCTACCTGGTGCGTGCCGCCAACGGTGCGCTGTACTGCGGCATCAGCGACGATGCCCAGCGGCGTTTCGCCGAGCACCAGCGCGGGCGTGGCGCGCGCTTTTTCCATTCCAGCCCGGCGCAGGCGCTGGTCTATGTCGAGGCCTGCGCCAGCAAGGGCGATGCGCTGCGCCGGGAAATCGCCATCAAGCGTCTGGACAAGCGTGCCAAGGAGCGTCTGGTCAGCGCGGCCGGCACCGTCGCGTGAATGACGCGCTAATCAGCCGGTAGGCTCGCCGGAGCGGAGCGTCTAAGCTGATGCTCCTCGACCCAATCCACTCTGGCGGAACCTGTCATGCACGAGCTGATCCTGCACCACTATCCCACCTCACCGTTCGCCGAGAAGGCGCGCCTGATGCTCGGATTCAAGCAGTTGTCCTGGCGTTCGGTGATGATCCCGCCGGTCATGCCCAAGCCTGATCTCACCGCGCTGACCGGTGGTTACCGGCGCACCCCGGTGCTGCAGGTCGGCGCCGACATCTACTGCGACACCGCCCTGATCGCGCGTCGACTCGAGGCCGAAAAGGCCACCCCGGCGCTGTTCCCGGAAGGCCAGGAATTCACCGCAGCGACACTTGCCCAGTGGGCCGACTCGGTGCTGTTCCTGAATGCCGTAAGCCTGGTCTTCCAGCCTGAATCCATGGCCGTGCGCTTCGCCCAGGTGCCCAAGGAGTTCGTCCAGGTGTTCAGCCAGGACCGCGCGCAGTTGTTCGCCAACGGCTCGGTCAGTCGCGTTCCGCTGGAGCAGGCGAAGAATGATTGGCCAACCTTCATGACGCGCCTGCAGCAGCAACTGGCGCGGGAGGAGGGCGAGTTCCTGTTTGGCGCGGCGCCGTCGATTGCCGACTTCGCCGTCGCGCATTGTCTGTGGTTCCTGCGTGCGACGCCGGTCACCGCGCCGCTGGTGGATGGCTACCCGGAGGTGGCGGCCTGGCTTGGCAAGGTACTCGGCGTGGGCCATGGCTCCAGCAGCGAGTTGTCCGCCGAGGATGCACTGCGCATGGCGCTGGAGGCCGAGCCTGCGCCGCTGCCGGATGAAGCATTCAGCGAGCCGAACGGTTTCCAGGAAGGGCAGCTGGTGGCCATCGCCGCGGTGGATTACGGCGCTGATCCGGTCGAGGGCGAGTTGGTCTTTGCCGGTAGCGAAGAGCTGATCCTGCGCCGCAGCGATGACCGCACCGGGGTCGTGCACGTGCACTTCCCGCGTGTCGGCTATCGCATCGAGGCGCGCTGAAGACGCCTCAGTGCGACGCCGGTGATTCGCCGGCGCGCAGTTTCGGCAGTTCGCGAGCGAGCGTGCGGAAGTAGGCGATGCGCTCGTAGCATAGCGTGAGTTCACCGCTGATGCGGTTGAACCAGGCGTCCGGTGCGCCGCAGGTGGACATGCGCAGGGTCAGGTCGCGGGGCAGTTCGAAGGCATCGCTGGCCTTCGCCGCGACTGCCTCCAGTTCGCCGCTGGCGCGGATCTTTTCCAGCAGTTCGGCACCACCCGGCAGATGTCCGGGTGGTGTGTCGTAGATCACCTGAATGCGGTGCCGCGCCGGTCCCTCGTCGCTGCGGCCCAAGTGTTCGCGAAACCACTGCACCGCGCGGGCCGCCTGTTCATACTCCTCGGGACAGTACAGCGCCCGTTCCACCGGCAGGCCGCTGACTTCCAGCACCCAGTCGAGCCGATCCGGATCACTGCCGTAGGCCAGGCAGGCGATGTTGTAGAAGCGTTGGGCGTCCAGCGCGTGGCTGTCCCAGACCGGCACCGGGGAGCCGTCGCGTTCCGCGCTCTGCCATTCCAGACGCCAGTAATCGGCGACGTCCATCAGCTTGGCGTAGAAGTCGTCGCGGTGCTGTTCCCGCTGCAACAGGAACAGACCCATGAAGCCGAGCTGGTCGGCGGCGTCTTCCTCACGTCCAAGCACCGGCAGCTGCAGTTCGCTGATCAGCAGGTGCCCCATCTCGTGCATCAGGGTGAATTCGGAGTTGGCGACCGTGAAGCGGACTTCGTCCACCGAGAGTTCCGGCGCTGTTTCGCCTGGCTGCGCCTGCGCCTGCGCCAGCAGCGGCAGTAGCAGCAACACCTGAGCGAAGCGCTTCATGGCGTGCTGTCCAGATCGGCATGGGTGAATGGCGCCGGCTGTGCCGGCCAGTCCAGGGCCAGGCGCTCGAACGCGCGGGCGAGCAGGCTGGCGACGAGCAGGTCGCGCAACCAGCGGTGGTCGGCCGGTATCACGTACCAGGGCGTTTCGCGGCTGTGGCTTTTGCTCAGCACGGCAGCCCATTGCGCCTGCTGCTGGGCGAAGTTGCGCTGGTCCTGCAGATCGCCGAGGGTCAGCTTCCAGCGCTTTTCCGGCTGCTCCAGGCGCCGATGCAGGCGCTGTTTCTGCTCGCCGGCGGATAGCTGCAGGTAACACTTGAGCGGGTGGATGCCAGCCGCCGGCAGCGCGCGCTCGAAAGCCTGGATTGCGGCCTGGCGTTGCGGGATGTCGGTAGGCGAGCACAGGCCGTCGCGCAGATCGCTGACCAGCGCTTCGTAGTAGCTGCGATTGAATACGCCGAGCATGCCGGGCGCTGGCAGCCGCTCCCGGTAGCGCCAGAGGAAGTCGTGGCGGCGTTCCTCCGCGCTCGGTGCCTGGAAGCTGTGCGGCGACAGCCCCAGCGGATCGAGCCCACTCAGCACGCGGCGGATCACGCCGTTCTTGCCGGAACAGTCCGGCCCCTGCAGCACGAGCAGCAGGGCGTCGCGGCGGTTGGCCCAGAGCATGCTCTGCTGCACCCGCAGCCATTCCCTCAGGCTTGCCAGCTGCGCTTGGGCCTGAGCTTTGTCCAGGCCGTAGCAGCGTGCCGGATCGCGCGCCAGCGGCGCCGCTGGGTCGCACAGGCAGTCATCGAGAATGGCGTCTGCCAGGCGCATGGCGCGGTCAGTCCTTGCGCCGCTTGAGCTGGTCCTTCAGTTGGGTCGGCAGCTGGCGGATGATCAGCATGTCACGCGCCTCGTCGTACTCGACCTTCGAGCCCAGCAGATGCGACTCGAAGCTGATCGACAGCCCTTCGGCGCGTCCGGTGAAGCGTTGAAACTGGTTGAGCGTGCGCTTGTCGGCGGGAATCTCCGGCGACAGGCCGTAATCCTTGTTGCGGATGTGCTCGTAGAAGGCGCGCGGATGTTCCTCGTCGATCACCCCGGACAGCTCCTCCAGCGACATCGGCTCGCCGATCTTCGCCTGGCTGCTGGCGTAGCCAACCAGGGCGCTGGTCTTCTCCCGTGCCTTCTCTTCCGGCAGGTCCTCGCTTTCGACGTAGTCGCTGAAGGCCTTGAGCAGCGTGCGCGTCTCGCCCGGGCCGTCGACGCCCTCCTGGCAACCGATGAAATCGCGGAAGTACTCGGAGACCTTCTTGCCGTTCTTGCCCTTGATGAAGGAGATGTACTGCTTGGACTGCTTGTTGTTCTGCCACTCGGAGATGTTGATCCGCGTCGCCAGGTGCAGTTGGTCGAGGTCGAGGTGCTTCGCTTCGGTCACGTCCAGCGAGTCGGTAACGGTGACGCCGTTGCTGTGGTGCAACAGGGCGATGGCCAGGTAATCGGTCATGCCCTGCTGGTAATGAGCGAACAGCACGTGGCCGCCGGTGGACAGGTTGGATTCTTCCATCAGCTTCTGCAGATGCTCGACGGCCTGGCGGCTGAACGCGGTGAAGTCCTGATTGCCTTCCATGTACTGGGCGAGCCAGCCGCTGAACGGATAGGCGCCGGACTCCTCGTGGAAGAAGCCCCAGGCCTTGCCCTGCTTGGCGTTGTAGCTCTCGTTGAGATCGGCCAGCAGGTTTTCGATGGCCTGGGAGTTGCCCAGCTCCGAGTCACGGGCGTGGAGCACGGCGGGGGTGCCGTCCGGCTTTTTCTCGATCAGATGGACAATGCAGTGGCGAATCGGCATGGTGGTCTCACGGCTGGAATGCAACAGGTTGGGCAGTTTACCCGAGAGCGGGTGGTGCGTGCCTGCAGCCGAAGCTGCGGTCTGGCGGAGTCGATCTGTGTCAAGGACGCCGGGCGGCGTTGGGGTTAGCCTGCCGTACACAAGCCGATAGCGGGAGGCGTAGATGAGCGGAACCTTGGACTGGCTGGGTGTGGCTCGCGGTCGTTTCCTGCTGCTGACGCTGAGCTGCGTGGCGCTCGGGGTGGCCTTGGCAGTGCGCGGGGGCGCGGAAGCGATGTCCTACAGTGATGCACTGCTGGTGATGCTCGGCGCCCTGGCCGCCCATGTGGCAGTCAATGCGCTCAACGAATGGGGTGATTACCGCAGTGGGCTGGACCTGCAGACCCGCCGCACGGCGTTCAGCGGTGGCAGCGGTACCTTGCTGACCCATCCGCATCTGCTGGGTCGCACATTGCTGCTCGGTCTCGGCAGCCTGCTGACCTGCGCGCTGATCGGCCTGTTCTTCCTGCTGCGCCAGCCGCCGCTGTTGCTCAGTCTGGCGCCGGTTGGTCTGGCGGGGCTGCTGCTGGTGCTGCTTTACACGCCTTGGCTGACCCGCCACCCCTGGCTGTGCCTGTTCGCGCCGGGCTTGGGCTTCGCGCTCATGGTGCTGGGTACGCGCATCGCTCTCGGCGGCGGGCCGGACCTCGGCGATCTGTGGCTGATCCTGCCCCCTCTGCTGCTCTGCAACAACCTGCTTTTGCTAGGCCAGTTTCCGGACATTGATGCCGACCGCGCTGTCGGCCGGCGAACCCTGCCGATGCATATCGGCTGCGCCAACGCCGTGCGCGTGGCGCTTGCGCAGTGGCTGCTGGCCTACGGCGTACTCCTGGCTGTGCTGGCGCAGCCAGGTCTGGCTGGTGGCGCACTCGGCTTGTTGACCATGCCGCTGGCCCTGCGAGCGGCATGGCTGCTGCGTCGCGAACCGCTGCAGGCGCAACGCCTGCTGCCGGCATTGGGGCTGAACGCTGCGGTCAGCGTAGCGACGCCGTTGTTGATGGCCGTAGGGTTGATGGCGCTTTAGCGTTCCGCGAGAGCGGAGGGCACCCGATCGGACACATGGGGTGACGAAAGAAAGGCTTAACTGAGTAAACTGGTCGCCTTTTCTTCGAGGAATGACACCCATGACCGCTGCATGGCGCAACTCTGCCTGGATTCTCGCCGGTGGCTCGCTGATCCTCGCGATTTCCCTCGGCGTGCGCCACGGTTTCGGTCTGTTCCTGCCGCCCATGAGCGCGGAATTCGGCTGGGGCCGCGAGGTGTTCGCCTTCGCCATCGCGATACAGAACCTGATCTGGGGCCTGGTACAGCCGGTGACCGGCGCGCTGGCCGATCGCTTCGGCGTGGCTCGTGCCGTGCTGATCGGCGGCATTCTCTACGCCATCGGGCTGGCATTGATGGCGGTGTCCGATTCGCCGACGACCCTGACGCTGAGTGCCGGGCTGCTGATCGGACTTGGGCTGTCGGGCACCTCGTTCTCGGTGATCCTCGGCGCAGTCGGGCAGGCGGTTCCGCCGGAGAAGCGTAGCATGGCGATGGGCATTGCCAGCGCTGCGGGCTCCTTCGGCCAGTTCATCATGCTGCCCGGCAGCCTGGGGCTCATCGAGTGGCTGGGGTGGTCCTCGGCGCTTATGGCGCTCGGTTTGCTGGTGGCGCTGATCGTGCCGCTCGCGGGGATGATGCGCAGCCCCGCGCG
>NZ_JXXD01000319.1 GCF_000935215.1 Stutzerimonas stutzeri | reverse complement strand
GTCGGCGCAGTACGCCACCGGCACGGCGGAGCAGCCGCTGCTGGCGGCGCAGGCGCTGGCGCCGGGCGATCTCAGCGTGCTGGTCGGGCTCTACCGCTTCTACTTCTACCAGCATCGCCATGGCGATGCCCTGGCCATCGCCGCGCAGGTACTGGCGGTGGTCGCGCCGCGCCTGGGGTTGCCCTGCGACTGGCGTGCACTCGATGGCGACTGCCTGGCACGCGTGGCGCCCGACGCCATCGGGCTGCTGCGTTTTCATCTGCTGGCGCTCAAGGGCGCCGGTTACCTGAGCCTGCGCCTGGGCCTGTTCGGCGAGGGCAAGGCGATGCTGAGCAAGGTCGCCGAGCTCGATGCGGACAACCGCCTCGGCGCGCGCCTGCTGCTCGATGTGCTGGCGGCCAACAGCGCCGCCATTTTCATCTTTCCCCCTGCTGCCACCGTGGAGACACGCCCATGAGCGAACAAGCCGCCGAACCGAACCTGGACGGGCCCCTGGACGAGGCGCTGGAAGAGCTGGTATCCGCCGAGGATTTCCTGAACTTCTTCGGCGTGCCCTTCGTGCCGTCGGTGGTGCAGGTCAACCGCCTGCACATCATGCAGCGCTATCACGACTACCTGTGTCAGGCCGGCGACATCGAGCACCTGCAGGATGCCGTGCGGTATGCGGTGTATCGCAAGCTGCTGGTGCGTGCCTACGAGGATTTCGTCGCCTCCGATGCGCAGACCGAAAAGGTCTTCAAGGTCTTCCACATGCACGAGCCGCAGACGACCTTCGTGCCCATCGATCAACTGCTGGGCTGACCCGCGGGAGGTGAGCGCCATGAGTCTGCCGCTCTACGAATATGGCCAGGCCGTCAGGCTGATCCGCAACGTACGCAACGACGGCACCTACCCCGGCAAGGACACCGGCGCCCTGCTGATGCGCCGCGGCGCGGTGGGTTGCGTCTACGACGTCGGCACCTACCTGCAGGATCAGCTGATCTACCGCGTGCATTTCCTCGATCAGGGCTGCACGGTGGGCTGCCGCGAGGAGGAGCTGATTCCCGCGTCGGACCCCTGGATACCCAACCTGTTCGAGTTCCGCGACCAGGTGGTGGCCACCCGCAGCCTGGCCGTGCGCGGCGAGGTGGTGGTGGAGCAGGGCCGCACCGGCAGCATCGAGAAGGTGCTGCGCGACCTGCCCGGCGGCATCCAGTACCACGTCTATTTCGGCGACGGCCGGGTGCTTCAGGTGCCCGAGACGAGCCTGGCCTGGGCCGACGCGCAGGCGGGAGGCGAGCATGAGCATTGATCTGGTCACCGGCGAGAATGCCCGCTACCAGCTGCTGAAGGTCGCCCACGAGCGTTTCGGCTGTGCCCCGGCCGCCCTCAGTTCGCCACAGCGTGAACAGGCCGAGCGCATCGTCGGTCGCCAGCTGCAGCTGGAGAACGCCGTGCTGCACAGTGCCGAGGCCTGCGGTGTGGTGATCCCGGACGAGCAGGTCGCCGATGCCTGGGCCGAGATCGCCGCCCGCTACGAGGACCCGCTCGCGCTGCACAAGGCGCTCGACGACAGTGGCCTGGACGAAGCCGGCCTGCGCCAGCTGCTGGCCCGCGAACTCAAGGTCGAAACGGTGCTGCAGCGCGTCTGCGCCGGGCTGCCGGAAATCACCGATACGGATGTCAGCCTGTACTACTTCAATCATCCGGAGCGCTTCGTGCGGCCCGCCACGCGCCTGGCGCGGCAGATCCTGATTACCGTCAACGAGGATTTCCCGGAAAACAGCCGGACCAGCGCCTGGCGCCGTATCAACCTGATCGCCGAGCGC
>NZ_JXXD01000318.1 GCF_000935215.1 Stutzerimonas stutzeri | reverse complement strand
GCTGGGGCGGTTCGGGCAGCGGCTGGGCCTGCACCGGCTCATCGAGCGAGATGGTTGGCGGCGGCTTGCCCTGAGTGGCGCAGCCCGAGAACAGGACAGTCGAGGCCAGCAGGATCAACGGCAAAGCGTAAAAGCGGAAAGGCAGGTTCATGGCTTGGCTCCTTCGGAAGAATCCAGTTCGCGGCTCCACGACAGGCCGTTGACGTAGATACCCAGCGGGTTCTTGCGCAGGCGCTGTTCGGTGCGCGGGGTTTGCAGGACGGTGGAAAGCACGGCGTTCCAGCGTTCGGTGCCGGCGGGTGCGCCATTGACGTACCGCTGTTCCGTCCAGCGCACGTTGAAAGATGTGTCGCTGGCGCGAACCACGCTGGTGATCTGCACCGTCACCGATTCGCGGCCGACGCGGGCGAACGGATCGTTCTTGCTGGCGTAATCGTTGAGCACGGCCGCGCCGCGGTCGGTGGTGTAGTCGTAGGCATCGAGCCAGTTCTGCCGCACGACGATGGGGTCGATGGACAGCGAGCGCACCAGACTGACGAAGTGCGCCAAGTGGTAGGCGATCTGCGCATCAGCCGGCTTGTATGGCGTGGCGGCCTCGCCGACCGCACGCACTTGTCCGGCCTGATCGACCTCGATGACGTAGGGCGTCACGATGGACTGCGCCGAGCGCCAGACCAGGCCGCCGGCCATCAGCAGCGCCAGCACCAGGCAGCCGAAGGCCATCAAACGCCAGTTCTTCGCCTGCACGCGGGCCGAGCCGATGCGCTCGTCCCACACCTGGGCGGCGGCTTGATACGGGGTGGCAGGCTGCGGCGTATCGGCGTAGCGCACCTGCGGTCGTTTGAATCGCATGGGTGTTCTCCTTGAGGGTCAGGTATCGGAATCGCGCAGGCTCGGGCCTTGCCCTGAGCCGCCGCCGTCGCCACCGCGCAGCGTGTGGGCGGTGGTGGTCGCGGCATGGGTGATCTGCTGGCGGCGGTGCATCCGCTTGGCCCAGGCGGGTTGCTCTTGCTTCTGCGAGTTGGCAGCGCCGTCTGCGGCCTCGCTTGCGGCGGATTGGCCCGCCGCGGCTGCACCGGCATCGTCCGAAGATCCGTTCCAGCCGGCACGAAAGGAACTGGTCATCTTCTGCCCTGCTGCGGAAGCACCAGAAGCGACGCGGCG
>NZ_JXXD01000317.1 GCF_000935215.1 Stutzerimonas stutzeri | reverse complement strand
CGGCGCAACGCTGCAAGGGCGAGCTGATCAGCGCGTCCCAGGGGCCGGCGCCGTCCACCGCCTCGCGCATTTGCTGCCAGCCGCGGTCAGTCAAGGCATCGTCGAGGCTGCCACGAAAGCCGCCACCGCGCTCGGTTTCGCCGTGGCGCAGCAGATCGATGCGCGCGCTCATGCCGGCCGGTCCGAAACCGCCGCCTCGGCGAAGGTCGCCATCCCGTCGTGCAGCGCGCAGGCCTGTTGCAGCAGCGGCACCGCCAGCGCCGCGCCGCTGCCCTCGCCCAGGCGCAGGCCGAGGTCGAGCAGCGGTTCGGCGCCCATGTCGTCGAGCACTGCCAGGTGGCCGGGTTCGGCGGAGCGATGGGCGAAGATCAGCCAGGCGCGACAGTCGGGGTTCAAGCGTGTCGCGCAGAGCGCGGCGACGCTGCAGATGAAGCCGTCCACCAACGCCGGGACGCCGGCCTGGGCACAGCCGAGATAGGCCCCCGCCAGCGCCGCCACCTCGAAACCGCCGAGACGGCGCAAGGCTTCCAGCGACTCATGGCAATGCGCGCCATGCAGCGCCAGCGCGGCCTGGATCACCTGCA
>NZ_JXXD01000316.1 GCF_000935215.1 Stutzerimonas stutzeri | reverse complement strand
CAACGCCAGCGGAAGCGCCACCCGCCAACGCCAGAGCGAGAGCGGTGCCGGCACGCGCATGATCGGCATCATGGGGGCCGACCCGAGCCTCACCGAGTTGCTGGCCGAACCGTTCTCGCTGTACCAAGCCGGCTTCGACGCCTCGTGGGAGCTGGATTTGTGGGGCCGCGTGCGCCGATCCGTGGAAGCCGCCGATGCTGATGTCGGCCAACAGGCTGCGCTGCTCGATCTGGCCCGCCTCAGCCTGGCCAGCGACGTGGCACGCAATTACTTCGAGCTGCGCACCGCCCAGCGGCAGATCCGCTTGATGCGCGAGGACATCGCCGCACTGGAAGACCGCGCCGCGCTGCTGCAAGCGCGCGTAGAAGGCGGCGTGCTCGACCACACCGACCTGCAACGCCAGCGCGCCGAACTGGCCGCATTGAAAGCGCAACTGCCGCCGCTGCTGGCACAGGAAGCCGCCAGCGCCAATCAGATCGCACTGCTGCTGGGCGAACGCCCGGGCGCGCTGCGGGCCGAACTCGCGCCGCGCGAAGCCGACGCCGGGACTTCGTTGCCCGATCTTGCCCTCGGCTTGCCATCGGAAGTTGCGCTGCGCCGCCCCGACATCCGCGCCGCCGAAGCGCGCCTGCACAGCGCCACCGCCAGCATCGGCATCGCCAGGGCCGACCTGTACCCCAGCATCCGGCTTGGCGCGACGTTCGGCTATGAGTCCTACCTGAGCAGCGAGTTTTCCGACTGGGGCAGCCGCACCTGGTCGGTCGGCCCCAGCCTCAACCTGCCGATCTTCGACCACGGCCGGCGCAAGGCCACCGTGCAACTGCGCGAACTGCAACAGCAAGAAGCCGCCATCAACTACCAACAGACCGTGCTGAAAGCTTGGCAGGAAATCGACGATGCGCTGTCCGCCTACGGTGCCGAGCAGCGTCAGGCGCGCGAACTGCAAACCCGCAGCGATGCGGCTGGCGATGCCTACCGGCTTGCACAGGCGCGCTACGACGGTGGCGTCACCGATTTCACTGCCGTACTCGACGCCCAGCGCAGCTATCTACAAGCCCGCCGTGACCTGGCGGCCAGCGAGGGGCGTTTGAGTACGCGCTACGTCACCGTCAACAAGGCCATCGGCAACGTGCCGTTGGACACGGAGAACGCGGCAGGAAAAGGGATGGAGTGAGGAGAGAACCATGCGGAAAAATGGCCCTGAGCTGGAAGCAGACATGTCGAAGACCCCTGCCGTGGCAAGGCGCACTGCGCTGGTGGTAGGACTTGGCATCAGTGGCATCGCGTGCGCGATTGCGCTGCACCGTGCGGGGTGGCTTCCCGTCGTTGTCGAACGTGCGCCAGCCCGCCGCCGGGGCGGCTACTTCATTGCCGTGATGGGTGTGGGGCGATCGGCAGCCGCCGATCTAGGAGTCGGAGACCGCTTGGTCGATCACAGGGCCGAAAGCATGACCTATGTCATCGATCGGCAAGGGAATCGATCTCCGGGCCTGAGTTTCGCCGACATACCGATCAATCCCTACCTCACCATGCGGGGTGATGTCGAAGACGCAGTTTGGAAGACATTGCAAGAGGTAGCGCCCGACACGGAAATCCACTTCTCGACCACTCCGACCGCCATCGAGCAAGACGGGGATTGTGTCGAGGTGACGCTTGAAGGCCCGCAGGGCGTGAGCCGCCGCAGGTTCGACCTTGTGATCGGTGCCGACGGCATCCGTTCCACAGTGCACCGCCTTGCATTCCCTCCTGCGCTTGGCGGCTTGCAGCGTCTTGGCACCATGATCTGCGCCTATGCGCTTCAGGAGGATCTGCCCACGCTGCCAAGCGGGATCGGAGGGCAGATCATCGAGCCGGGACGTTCGTTCACCGTCTTTCCCTTCGATGATCGGCGATCGACGGTACTGTTCTCCTGGTATGCGGCCGATCCCGATGCCGAGCGTGAAGGGAAGGCCGCCGAACAAATCCGCAAGTCATTCGGGCCAGAGCCTCTCGGCCCTATCCTGGAAGCTGCATTGGGGCAACTGGAGACGAGCGAGGCGGCCCTGTTCGACATCGCCGAGCAGGTTCGCCTTTCCACTTGGTATCAGGGGCGCGTGGTGCTGGTCGGTGATTCGGCCTGGTGCCCATCACTTTATTCGGGCATGGGCGCGTCGAGCGGCCTGGCCGGCGCCAATGTGCTGGGCAAGCGTCTCGAAGAACATGGCGACGACATCGCAGCCGCCCTCGCCGACTGGGAAGCCACGATGCGGCCACGGATAGCGGAGTTCCAGAAGTCGGCCGAAACCGGCATTGGCGTCTTCACCCCCGCCAGCGACAAGGCAATCCGCATCCGCAAGCGTGCGATGTCACTTTTGACCAATCCCATAGTGCGCTGGGTGTTCTCGCACGTGGGCAAATTTCTGCCCGTCATGCAGCAACGAGAACGTCCGATTTCCTGAGTGTTCACTGCTGTCAGGTTGTGGGGAGAGAGCTTCCAATCCAAGCGTCTGATCCAGATGGCATCAGGCTAAGACAGACTTCATCAGGGAGCAGCAGAGTTATGGAGATCCGACACCTACGCTGCTTTCTTGCCGTGGCTGAAGAACTGCGCTTTGCGCGGGCAGCGGAACGACTGCACATGGAGCAATCGCCGTTGTCGCGGGCGATCAAGGAGTTGGAAGAAGACTTGGGCGTGGCGCTGTTCGTTCGCACCACGCGCTCCACACGATTGACCCGCGCTGGCACGCTGTTCTTGGAACACGTGCGCCGCGTGTTCACGGCCCTGGAACAAGCACGCGACAGCGTGAAAGCGGCGGCAAACGGTTTTCATGGCCAATTGCGCGTGGCCTTGTCGGACGGCATTACGCCCTCGCGCTTGCCGGCCGTGCTGGCGCTATGTCGGCAGGAGGAACCCGAGGTCGAAATACGGTTCTTCGAGGTGCCGCTGTCGCAGCAGCTCAAGGGCCTGCATGACGACCTCTACGACGTGGGGTTCACACAGTCCGATGAAGTGGGTGATGGCATCACCGCCATACCTGTCTGGAGCGATCCGATCATGGTGGCGGTGCCCGCACGGCATCCGCTGCTAGCCCACAAGCGCATTCCGCTGGATGAACTGCTGCGCTATCCGCTCGTCCTGTGTGATCCGCAAGTGTGTGAAGGCCCTGCCAAGCACGTCGATCGGATACTGCGCCGCGTGGACATGGAGCCATTGGTCGCAGAACGAGTCGCTTCGTGTGATTTGATGATGGCGCTGGTATCGGCCGGCTTCGCGCTTGGTCTGGCAGGTGCCGCGCGTATTGCCGCCAGCCATGAACCGGGCGTAGTCGCCCG
>NZ_JXXD01000315.1 GCF_000935215.1 Stutzerimonas stutzeri | reverse complement strand
TTGCTGCCGCTAAACCTACTTTTTCAACAGAATCGGCCAGAAGCGGGCAGTGATCCCATTAAATAAATCTGTCCTCCTTTCTGGTGGCTGGACCTGATGATCAGCCTGCCGGTCGCCGCCGCCGCCGCCGCCGCCTTTGCCTTGGCCGATGGCGCCGTCCTGCAGCTGGTCATGCACAACCCACGGCTGCAATCGCTGATTTTCGGCCTCGGCGCCCTCAGCGCCTTGGCACTGGCGCTGATGATCGGCGCCACGCGCCTAAACCTCGCGCTGTTCGGCCTGCTCAGTTATGTCAAGCCGGTACTGCTGGTACTGGTGGCGCTGCTGCTCGGCGAAAGAATCGCGCCGGCGCGGTTGACCTATGGCGCATCTGGGCGGCGGTTCTGGTGCTTGTGATCGAGGGCATCCGCGCCCGGCGCCAGGGGAGGGGCTAGGGCGAGCCGGCGGTCGTCTCGGCGCACTGAACGTTTTATTCCGGCGCCACGACCTGTCGAAGAGGCTGTGACGCCTCGAGGCCAAGCTGGGAGGCACCGTATGGCGACCCAGGCAGCCGGCTCGATACCTGCGACCCCTAGTGCGCGTAGCCTCGTGAGCGCCCACCATGCTGGGCGCACCGGTCCGCTGGCGAGCGGAGGGGCAATCCCGCGCAACCGTTATCTGTTCACCTTGTGATGGCGTAATGATATTTTCCGTATCTTGATGCCGGCACCAAAAAACCATAGGTCGGACGCCGGTCCGTGCACCTCCGGCAATCGTGCGCTGCCGCCGGCGCTCTGCTGGAACGACCGCGTTCTTTCTTTCACCTGACCAGGCTCCGCCACCCAGGCGGCTCCATCTGGTGGAGGAGTACGAGCTGAGCAACCGGGACGTGAAGGGCCTGACCGACGAAGGCCCGACGGAGCCGATCTGGTTCGAAGGACGCATCCAGGCGCTGGATTTCCGAGTGGACGACGAGGAAGTGGTGCTGTGGGTGGCCAGCAACATCTCGGAACGGCACCAGCTGGAAGTCAGACTTCGAGAGCTCAGCGATACCGATCAGCTGACCGGGCTATTCAACCGAAGAAAGCTCGAACGCGACCTCAAGCTTCACTACGAATCCGCCATGCGCTATGCGCTGCCGACATCGATCCTGATGTTCGACTTGGACAACCTCAAGACAATCAACGACACCAGGGGGCATCACGTCGGGGACGAGATCATTCGCGCCGTGGCCGACATCTGCCGTTCCACGCTGCGAAAAACCGATTCCGCCTGCCGCCTTGGAGGCGACGAGTTCGTCGTTGCCATGCCCAAAACCGACCTCGAGCAGGCCATGCGGCTCGCCAGGCGCCTGCATGAGTGCTTCCGACAAGAGCTGGGCCAGTACTCCGCAGAAAGTGTGGTCGTCACCGCGAGCATGGGCGTGACCGCCATCGCAGCGGAAGACCGCTCCTACGAGGACACCCTCAAGCGGGCCGACCGTGCACTGTACGACGCCAAGAACCTGGGCAAGGACAGAATCGTTTCAGCCTGACGGTTTGCCGGCCGATGCCTGTCTCGGAGCGTTAAAGGCATGCCTGGCTCATTGGCAGGGGACGCGAGGCGGCTTAGGAAAGGTTGCAGCGGGTCTGCCCAAGATGAAGCTGCCATACTGTGCCTAGTGCGTGAGGGTGAATCTATGACTACTACATCTGAAAGCTGGCGAGTTGTATGCCAAGACCCAGGGGATGGCAGCGGAGACGTCATCGTTGAGCTTCCATCAGAGCTACTTAAGCAGCTCAGATGGAGTGTGGGTGATGAGCTGTCAGTTGAGGCGGGAGAGGAAAACATTTGCCTGAAACTCAAGCAACGAGCTGATGGCGCCTCGTCATAGCAATCCAAACAATGTCTGATTGTGGTTGACTGCTTTCGCTCCAAAACGGCGGCTAGCGGCCAATTACAGCCGGCTGGTAATTCCCAGCTTCTGACCGGCTCACCAATGCCGGGGTCGGCCCCTTTCTGGCCAGAAGCACTCTTTGACTATCGCCCAGTGGAACCAGCGCTTTTGGATAGAACAAAATCAAATGACTTAGAGCGCATGACTGGCTTCACTTGAGGTTCAGGTTGCGGATCTGCGATCGAACCTGCAGCCATCGTTTCAATCAGCGGAGTTAGGCGCAACCAGTTCCATCGCTTACACTTTTGGCGGGTAGTAGCATGAGCATTCATTGTAGTTGTTAAGAGCCGGCGCAAGCACGACCACATGCGGACCGCTGATACGCTGCCGCAGTTTGTAGTCGTTAAGAGCCGGGCAAACACGCTCAGACCCGGACCGTTGATATCATGCCGCTATGTGTAGTCGATGAGGCGCAGGCCAAGCTGATGGTATTGTCATATCTGGCACAGCGAACGGAGAATCAGATGAACCAGGCAAGCATGCTGATGATCGCATTAGGGGGCGTACTCGTAGCCTTGAGTGTGGCGGGCTTCGTAGGCTATGTTGTCGCAAGGCATTTGGACAAAAAGGTTGCTCAGTGCCATCAGGCGCCAGGCAAGCATTCTTACGCTGGCGATCTTTGACGGCATGCTGATCGTGTCCTTCAAGGAGCTATGAACATGAAATGTCCTGTTTGCGGCGTAGCGGAATTGATCCACGACACCCACGACCTGCCTTATACCTACAAGGGTGCAACCACCGTCATCACTGCTGTAACTGGCGAGTTCTGTCCGGCCTGTGCTGAATCTAATTTAGATGCAGTGGAGTCGGATCGGGTGATGTGCGAAATGCGCGCTTTCTCCAAGCAGGTCAATGCGGCCATTGCTGATGGGCGTCACCCAGGTGGCATCGGCCACTTTAGAACCCTCTGCTAGTTCTGCGCCCCGGAGTTGCCACCGCCTACCACCAGCGCGCGTTTACCTGCGAGCGGCTGCGCCTCGACATAGTGGGCCGAGTGCAACTGCTGGCGCCGTAGATCTCACTGCCGGGATAGTGGGGGATATGTGGATGGCTCCAGGTACCGGTGGCGCTTACCACCGCCCTGGCGCCCAATGCTCATGCTCGGCACGAACGCGCAGCGCCCCCGGGATGCGTTCACCGAGTTGACCCGCACGGGGCGCTGGACCGCAAGCTGGTAACGATCTTCATAGCGCGCGAGGTAATCGACGACGTGATCGCGCGTGGGGTAGCCATCCTCAACCGGAGGCATCATTCAGCCGGGAATTGAACTCCAGTTCGCTGGGGATAATAGTCGCAAGGAGTTCCAGCCGTGACGCTAGGCGCCGCCGGGGGCCATCATCGGCATCGAGCATCACGAATAACAAACCAGTACGACGCAGGAAAATATGCGGTGGCTAAAGCGGCTTGCCTACCACCGATAATGACGACATCTATCGGCGTTCAGCGTCGATTTTCATATGGAGGTCCCTGCGTCTCGACGGAAGGAGTCTCCATTTGCCCTTGAAAAAACGCGCGGCAACTCGAGCACCGCTCATTGAAGGACTGCTATGGGGCCGGTAGTAGCCCTGTCAATGTGTCTACGAAACCAAGGGCGACTCATAGATCTAGGACTCGCCTGCAGAGTGACTCCTAAAATTAGTCATAGAAAAAAATGATAAAAATCATTGGGTTGCCATGGTTTGTTCTGGCTTTGGACTCTAGCGAGGTAACTATTGGTTGGATGTATACCTCGCCGCAGAAGAAGTTTCGTGCTCGCGATGAGGCGGAGGTGCTCGACGAGATCCGTCGTTGCGGCGAGCAGTTGATCGTGCAACGCGTATTCCTCGCCGATGGTGACGCCTTGGTGTTGCCGACCCACCGGCTGTTGAGAATCCTTGAACAGATCCGCCAGTGCCTGCCCGAAGTTCAACGTGTCTCAAGCTATTGCCTGCCACGCAACCTGCGCAAGAAGTCGGTTGCTGAGCTGCAGGAGCTGGCGGATGCGGGGCTCGGCATGGCCTATGTCGGCGCCGAGTCCGGCGACGATGAGGTGCTGGCGCTGGTCAACAAGGGTGAGACCTACGAATCGACGCTCAGCGCGCTGGATAAGCTGGGGGCGGCGGGCATCGCACGCTCGGTGATGATTCTCAACGGGCTTGGCGGTCGCCAACTGAGTCGCCAGCACGCACGCAATTCGGCGCGGCTGATGAATGCAGCGCAGCCCGAGTTTCTGTCCACGCTGGTGGTCAGTTTTCCGCAGGGTGAAGCGCGTTTTCGGCAAACCTTCGAGGATTTCGAGCCGCTGGTGCCGGCCGATCTGTTTCGCGAACTGGAGTGGTTGCTGGAGGATCTGGAGCTGACCGATACGGTTTTTCGCAGCGATCACGCGTCCAATTATCTGGTGCTCAAGGGCATTTTGGGTGTCGATAAACCGGGCCTGCTGCGTCGGGTACGTGAGGCCATCGAAGACCCGCGTAACGCTCCGTTGCGTCAGGAGTGGCAGCGAGGGCTCTAGCCGCCTCGTTCGAGCGGGGAGTCGAGAGCATCCAGCTGAACCGGCTCGCCTCGGTGCTGGAAGTGGCGTGGATGCTGCATTGGCTGTCGAATCGTCGGTTTTTCGTCGCCGGCCCTATGAGGTGAGTTCCATGCGATTTATGTTACTGGCAGTGCCTGGCTTGCTTGCATTGCTCATGCTTTCTGGCTGCATGAAGGTCAGCGACCTGGCGGAGGGTACCCGTTATCACCTTCGCGATGCCGGAATTCTGGATCACAGCGAGACCCGACGTGCCAACTCCTGGCGCCTGCAGCCTGACTCGTTCATCTATATCGCGCAGGGACATTTCGTACCGCCCGGCGACGCATACCCGCGGCCGAACGTCGTGGCCGAAGAGGCCTTCAGTGGGTTTGTCGAGTACTTCCCCATGGTTCGTCGCGCCCGTGGCCCGCTCGGGCTGGAAGAGGCCATGATTGAGGCGTCGTCGATGGGCGCCCATTATCTGCTGTATCTGCGGTTTGCCGCAGCTGATGACCGCATCGGCAGTTTTGACGAGCTGAACGACCAGCGCGCGCTGGATCGGCTTGGTGTCGATTCCGGTGTGGTGCAGCTGATGCTGGTGGAAACCGGAACGCGCTATCTGGTCGATACGGCTCGCATTCGTAATCGTGGTGGCGTGCTCGGCATCTACGACGCCAAGCCGGAGCAACTCTTGCGTCCGCCGCTGCAGGACTATGCTCGTCGGTTGTTGGGCCTGTCACGTTGAGCGATGTGGCAGTATCGGGAGCAGGCGATTACCTCATTCAACCGAGGAGGACCGAATGACCGATACAGGCAAGGCTGGAGATCTGCTGGCGCAGCTTTCCGCTGGTGGGAAGAAGAAAGGGTTGCCGCCGGTGCATCTGTGGAACCCTCCGTTCTGTGGCGACCTGGACATGCGTATTGCGCGCGACGGGACCTGGCACTATCAGGGTTCGCCGATTGGGCGGCCGGCAATGGTGCGTTTGTTTTCCACGGTGATTCGTCGCGACGGTGAGGACTATTTCCTGGTGACGCCGGTAGAGAAGGTCGGCATCCAGGTCGAAGACGCGCCTTTCGTTGCGGTTCGGCTGGAAGTCAGTGGCGAGGGTGAAAGGCAGAGCTTGCGCTTTATCACCAATGTCGATGATGAGGTCGAGGCGGGTGAAGAGCACCCGCTGCGCGTTGTCACCGACCCGCAAACGCAGGAGCCAGCGCCATATGTGCACTTGCGTGCCAATCTCGAGGCGCTGATTCATCGCAATGTGTTTTATGAGCTCGTGGAGCTGGCGGTGCCCGGCAAGCTAGATGGCAAGGACTGGCTCGGTGTGTGGAGTGGCGGGACGTTCTTCCCGATTGGCGCCGCTGAGTAGTGCGCTGGCGATTTCGTTACCCATGATCGAAAAAGGCTCCCGAGGGAGCCTTTTTGCTGGTCTTACATGTTGGGGTAGTTCGGCCCGCCGGTACCTTCCGGCGCCACCCAGGTGATGTTCTGCGCCGGGTCCTTGATGTCGCAGGTCTTGCAGTGCACGCAGTTCTGCGCGTTGATCTGAAAGCGCTTGCTGCCATCGTCGTTGCTCACGACCTCGTAAACGCCGGCCGGGCAGTAACGCTGCGCCGGCTCGTCGTACATCGGCAGGTTCTTCTCGATCGGAATGCTCGGGTCGGCCAGCTTCAGGTGAACCGGCTGCTCTTCCTCGTGGTTGGTGTTGGAGAGGAATACCGAGGAGAGCTTGTCGAAGCTCAGTTTGCCGTCCGGCTTGGGATAGTCGATCTTCTTCGACTCGGCAGCCGTCTTGAGGCAGGCGTAGTCCGGCTTGGTGTCGTGCAGCGTGAAGGGGATCTTGCCGCCGAAGATGTTCTGATCGATGAAGTTGAACGCGCCACCCTTGATCGCGCCCCACTTGTGAATGGCCGCGCCGAAGTTGCGGCTCTTGTACAGCTCCTCGTACAGCCAGCTGGACTTGAAGCCCTCTTCGTAGGCGGTCAGTTCGTCGCCACCTTCGCGCCCGGCCAGCAGCGCGTCGGCAGCGGCTTCGGCAGCCAACATGCCGGACTTCATCGCCGTGTGGCTGCCCTTGATCTTGGCGAAGTTCAGGGTGCCGGCGTCGCAGCCGATCAGCGCACCGCCGTTGAACACCATTTTCGGTAGACAGTTGATGCCGCCCTTGGCGATGGCGCGGGCGCCATAGGAAACGCGCTTACCGCCTTCCAGGTACTGCTTGATCACCGGATGGTGCTTGTAACGCTGGAATTCATCGAACGGCGACAGGTACGGGTTGCTGTACGACAGGTCGACGATCAGGCCCACGACCACCTGGTTGTTTTCCAGGTGATAGAGGAAGGAGCCGCCAGTGTTTTCGTCGTTCAGCGGCCAGCCCGCGGTGTGTACGACCAGACCCTGCTCGTGCTTGGCGGGGTCGATGTCCCAGAGTTCCTTGATGCCGATGGCGTAGTGCTGCGGATCGACGTTGGCATTGAGCTGGAAGCGGTTGATCAGCTGCTTGCCGATGTGGCCGCGGCAACCTTCGGCGAACAGCGTGTACTTGGCGCGCAGCTCCATGCCGGGCGTATACATGCCTTCCTTTGGATTGCCTTCGCGGTCGACGCCGAGATCGCCGGTAACGATACCGCACACAATGCCGTTCTCGTCGATCAGCGCTTCCTGAGCGGCGAAGCCCGGGTAGATCTCGACACCCAGGTTCTCGGCCTGCTGGGCCAGCCAGCGGCACAGGTTGCCGAGGGAAATGATGTAGTTGCCTTCGTTGTGCATGGTCTTGGGGACCAGTGCGTTGGGCAATTTGCTGGCGGCTTCGGCGGTCTTGAGCAGGTAGATATCGTCACGCTTGACCGGTGTGTTGAGCGGGGCGCCGAGCTCTTTCCAATCGGGGAACAGCTCATTCAGTGCGCGCGGCTCGAAGACTGCGCCGGATAGAATATGGGCGCCTACTTCGGAGCCTTTCTCAACGACGCATACACTGATTTCCTGACCAGCGTCGGCGGCTTTCTGCTTCAGGCGGCAGGCTGCGGATAGGCCTGCAGGGCCGGCGCCGACGATGACAACGTCGAATTCCATGTATTCGCGTTCCATTGGGCTTTCTCCTACTCAGGGCTTGGTTGTTATATAAGTTGTGGAGGGCTGTGATCGGTCCCTGACCGAGCCGGGCCGGCGCATTATATATAGACGCTCGAATCGGTCCAATACAAACGTTTGTTTGAATTTTCTGGAAGCCTGTTAGAATCGCCTGAACCGCGCCGTTATGACGGGTCATATGCGTTGTTGACCCCATCCGCGGCCTGCGGTCAAGATACGGACGGTTTGCACTCGCCGAACAGGGCAGCGGCTAACAAAACCCAAGCCACGAGCAAGGCTCGGTTCGCCTCGGCGGAATTCTATTCACCGGAGAGTAACGAGGAATCCATGAAGGTTCTTGTAGCTGTCAAACGAGTGGTCGATTACAACGTCAAGGTTCGCGTAAAGGCGGACAATTCCGGCGTTGACCTCGCCAACGTCAAGATGTCGATGAACCCCTTCTGCGAAATTGCCGTGGAAGAAGCCGTACGCCTGAAAGAGAAGGGCGTGGCGAGCGAAATCGTTGTCGTCTCCATCGGTCCGACCGCTGCTCAGGAGCAGCTTCGCACTGCGCTGGCGCTGGGCGCCGATCGCGCCGTGCTGGTCGAGTCCAACGACGAACTGAACTCCCTGGCGGTCGCCAAGCTGCTCAAGGCCGTGGTCGACAAGGAGCAGCCGCAGCTGGTCATCCTCGGCAAGCAGGCGATCGACAGCGACAACAACCAGACCGGGCAGATGCTCGGCGCGTTGACTGGCTACGCTCAGGGCACCTTCGCCTCCAAGGTCGAAGTGGCTGGTGACAAGGTCAACGTAACCCGCGAAATCGACGGCGGCCTGCAGACCGTCGCGTTGAACCTGCCGGCGATCGTCACCACCGACCTGCGTCTGAACGAGCCGCGCTATGCGTCGCTGCCGAACATCATGAAGGCCAAGAAGAAGCCGCTGGAAACGCTGACTCCGGATGCGCTGGGCGTCACCACCACGTCGACCGTCAAGACCCTCAAAGTCGAAGCGCCGGCTGCCCGCAGCGCCGGTATCAAGGTCAAGTCCGTGGCTGAACTGGTCGAGAAACTGAAGAACGAGGCGAAGGTAATCTAAATGACTATCCTGGTTATCGCTGAACACAATAATGCCGTCCTCGCGGCCGCTACTCTGAACACCGTTGCTGCAGCAAAAGCCATCGGTGGTGACATCCATGTACTGGTAGCCGGCAGCGGCTGCGGTGCCATCGGCGAAGCAGCCGCGCAGATCGAAGGCGTGGCCAAGGTACTGGTCGCCGATGACGCGGCCTACGCCAATCAGTTGCCGGAAAACGTCGCGCCGCTGATCGCCGACCTGGCGAAGAGCTACAGCCACGTGCTGGCGGCAGCGACCACCAACGGCAAGAACTTCCTGCCGCGTGTGGCCGCTCAACTGGACGTCGATCAGATCTCCGAGATCATCGCCGTCGAGAGCGCCGATACCTTCAAGCGCCCGATCTATGCCGGTAACGCCATCGCTACCGTGCAGTCCAGCGCTGCCATCAAGGTCATCACCGTGCGTGCGACCGGCTTCGATGCCGTGAATGCCACCGGCGGTTCTGCTGCGGTCGAGCAGATCTCCGGGACTGGCGATGCCGGCAAATCCGCTTTCGTTGGTGAAGAACTGGCCAAGTCGGATCGTCCCGAGCTGACCGCTGCCAAGATCGTCGTTTCCGGCGGTCGCGGCATGCAGAACGGCGAGAACTTCAAGCACCTGTACTCGCTGGCCGACAAGCTCGGCGCGGCAGTTGGTGCCTCCCGTGCCGCGGTCGACGCCGGCTTCGTGCCGAACGACATGCAGGTCGGTCAGACCGGCAAGATCGTTGCGCCGCAGCTGTACATCGCGGTCGGTATCTCCGGTGCCATCCAGCACCTGGCAGGTATGAAGGACTCCAAGGTGATCGTCGCGATCAACAAGGACGAGGAAGCCCCGATCTTCCAGGTTGCCGACTACGGCCTGGTGGGCGATCTGTTCGAGATCGTGCCGGAGCTGGAAAAGCTCGTCTGAAGCTGATCGCTGTTGAAGAAACCCGCTCGTGTAGCGGGTTTTTTCATGGGCGATCGACGGGTTTGCCGGTGTACCATCGGCGAACTTCGCTCAGCATCGGTTCACTCGCGCAATAAGGGGATCTTCATGCGTTTCGCTTTTCCGTTGAAATTGGCCATGGTCGCGCTGGTGTTGGCAACGCCACTCACGGCAGCGGCAGCGGGGAAGTGCGACCGTCTGGTGGCGACTGGCGCAGCGGACAACCCCCCCTTTCTCTGGCGCGATCCGCAGAACCCCAAGCGTCTGATCGGGGCCAATGCGGACTTGCTCGGACAGATCGCCGATTCGCTCGATCTGAAACTGGACCTGCTTTACACCGGTGACCGAACCAAAGCGCTCGAAGAGGTGCGCAGTGGTCGGGTCGATGTACTGGCCGATGCAACACTGACGGTACAGCGGCTCGAAGAACTGGATTTCGTCCACCCGGCCATCCTGCAACTGCAGACCGTCGCCTGGGTACGCAATGAGCCCGGCTTCTTCTATGCCAGCCGTGAAGATCTGGAAGGCCACGCCGGCTTGATCGCTGGCACCAGCCGTTTCGGCAGCGAGTTCGATGCCTTCGCGAAGCGTCATCTGAAATTGCAGTCGGTCGCCGACCTCGCTCAGGGACTGAAACAGGTCGTGGCGGGCAATGGCGACTACTTGTTGCATGAGCGATACGGTGCAGTCGCCACGGCCGATGCACTGGGGCTGCTGGACAAGGTGCAGCGACTCGAGCCGCCCGTGGTAGGCCGGGATATGCACCTGGCCATTTCGCACGACTCGGCCTGCAATGATCCCTGGCTGCGCGGACAACTGGCGCGGAAGATGACAGAATTGCGCGCCGCCGGCGTGCCTGAGCAACTGGTGGCGCACAACCTGACCGTCTGGAAGAACCAGCAGTCAGAGCGGGCAAAGGCTTCGAAAAAGTAGGACTCGCCGTGTTGAAACGACTTCTCGCCAGCCCATTTCTGGTCCTGGTTTTCCTGACTGGCTGCGCCAGTGACCCCGTCCCGACGGAACAATTGCGTTTGACCGCACAGGCCGTGGCCCAGGCGCGCTCCGTAGGCGCAACCGATGCGTACGAGGAACTGGTGCTGGCCGAAAGCAAGTTGAGTAAGGCCCAGGCGGCACTCGAGGCAGGCGATAATCGTGAAGCCCGACTGTTGGCTGAGCAGGCGGAACTGGATGCGCGTCTGGCGGAGAGCAGGGTTCTGAAGGACAAGCGTGTGGCGCAGATAGACGATCTGAATCGTCGGATTCTGCGACTGCGGCAGTTGCTGGGGGAGGTCAGGTGAGAGGTGGGCTTGCAATAACCCTGGCTGGGCTGGTGCTGGTTGGTTGCTCGACCTCGCAGACCGAGCTTGAACTGTCCCGCGCATCTGCAGCGCTGCAGCGTATTCAGGCGGACCATACGGCCCAGCGCAGTGCGCCGAAGGATATTCAGCGTGCGCTCGAGACAGAGCAACGCGCCCAGCGTTTCAACGACTATTGGGGTGGCGCCGCCGATGCTCGACATTACGCCTATCTGAGTCAGCGCTACAGTGAAATTGCCGCGCAGCAGGGCGAGCTGCTGCAACATCAGGAGCAGGTCGCGCGCCTGGAGATGGAACGCGACCGGCTGCGGCGCATGCTGCAGGACGCCAGGCTGATGACCGCCGAGCAACAGGGGAACTGGCTGGAAGACCAGATGATGAGCCTGGCTGCGAGCGAAACCGATCGAGGCATGGTCATGACGCTCGGCGACGTGCTGTTTCGTGCCGGCAGTGCTGACCTTAGCCACACCGCCAATCGCACCCTGCTCAAGCTGGTGCACTTTCTCCAGCTCAATCCGCAGCGCAAGATTCGCATCGAGGGCTACAGTGACAGCCGCGGCGATGTCCAGGAGAACCTTGCACTGTCGCAGGCGCGGGCGCAAACGGTGGCGGATCTGTTGATCAATCTTGGCGTCGCTGCCGAACGGGTAGAGGTGCGCGGCTATGGCGAGCGCTTTCCGCTGGCCGAGAATGCCTCGGCCCGCGGTCGCGCGCAGAACCGTCGCGTCGAGATCCTGTTCTCCGATGCGCAAGGCAATCTCGGTCCCGACCGTTAGTCGCGCGGACGTTTGAACAGACTGTTTCGCCTAGACGTGACCTAACTGTATTGGTCCGGGTCTCCAGCAGTGCGCTACTGTTACGGTTCAGTTGGCAGGAGACCGACGAGATGACCAATCTGTTGCTCTATCAGCGCATTGCCCAGCAGCTTGCCGAAGATATTCGACGTGGCGTGTATCGTCCCGGTGAGCGCGTACCTTCGGTACGCAAGATGAGCCGACAGCTGAGTGTCAGCCACGCCACGGTGTTGCAGGCGTACGCCAATCTCGAAGATCAGGGCATGATCCGTGCGCGCCCGCAGTCCGGCTTCTATGTCCACCAGACGCCGGTACTCACTGCGCCGACGCCGGATATCGCCCAGGTCGAGCGGCCGAAACTGGTTACCCGCAGCAGCATCATCAATCAGGTGCTCAGCGAGTCGCGCCGCGAGGGGCTGATTCCGCTGGGGGCGGCCGTGCCGCACGTGGATTACCTGCCCGTGCGAGCGTTGCACCAGCAGTTGGCCAAGGTCACGCGGTTCCAGAGCCCGCGGGCATTCAGCTACATGTTCAGTCCGGGCTACGAGCCGCTGCGTCGCCAGGTGGCGATTCGCATGCGCGATGCCGGCGTGGTGGTGGATTCGAACGAGATCGTCATCACCCACGGCTGCGTTGATGCACTGCAGATGTCGCTGCGGGTCCTGACCAAACCGGGCGATCTCATCGCCGCCGAGTCGCCGACCTATTACGGCCTGCTGCAGCTGGCCGATCTGCTCGGCCTGAAGGTCATCGAGATACCCAGCGACCCGGACACCGGCATGAGCCTTGAGGCGCTGCAGCTTGCGGCCGGGCAGTGGCCGATCAAGGCGCTGGTGCTGACCGCGCGCCTGAGCAATCCGCTGGGCGTGAGCATGCCTGACCACCGTCAGAAGCAGCTGCTGAGCCTGGCGGCGCGTTTCGACATCCAGATCGTCGAGGACGATATCTATGGCGAGCTGATGTTCGACCAGGGCCAGTACAAAGCGCTCAAGTCCAATGATCGGGACGGTCGTGTCATCTACTGTTCGAGCTTTTCCAAGACGCTTTCGCCGGGGGTGCGCATCGGTTGGGTCATCGCCGGGCGTCATCAGGCCGAGATCGAGCGCCTGCAGACCTTCAGTACCCATTCGGCGTGCAGCGTCACTCAGATGGGCGTGGCGGCTTATCTGGAGAACGGGGGTTACGATCGGCACCTGCGTGCCATTCGCCAGGAGTACCGCAAGAATCTCAGCGCGTTTCAGCTGGCGGTACAGCGCTACTTTCCGGAAGGCACCCAGATGACGCGCCCCAAGGGTAACTTCATCCTCTGGGTCAGCCTGCCGGTGCGGGTCAATACCCAGGACCTGCATGTGAGGGCTCTGGAGCAGGGGATCAGCATCGCGCCGGGACTGATCTTCAGCAACACTGAACAGTTCAACCACTGCATTCGTCTCAACTGTGGGTTGCCCTGGAATAACGAGACCGAACGGGCACTGCGAACGCTCGGACAGCTGGCCTCGGAGCTGTGTCGGGATGCCCAATAGAGCCCCAAACTTGCCGCTGTGAGGAGTATTCGGATGCAAAGGCCGCTGTTGTTATTGCTGTCGTTGGCCTTGCTGAGCGGGTGCGGGGACGATGAGTCGACCTCATCGCGTGCACCCGCGCGAGTCGAGCAGCCCTCCGAGCCCAAGAGTGTCGTCGAACAGGAAGAGGTGCCGCCGGATCTCGATATTGAGTTGGCGCCGATCGAAGAAACGCCCGAAGCCGAGCCGCCGGACGTGGAGATCAGCCTGCCTGAGCCCGTTCCCGAGGTCGAGGCGCCTGACTCGAAGCCTCAGCTTTCGACGGTAAAGCGAGCCACACCGCCAGCGAAGGTCGAGTTGCCCGAGCCTGAACTCGATTTGCGCTTGCCCGAGGATCTAGTCGAGCAATTGGCGCCGAGTTCGGGTGACGAACCGATGCGGCTGTTGCCGCCGCTCTTCGAGGGCAGCGGGCCGTCGCGATCGATGCAGATCGGCGGTCGTCTGATTTCCGGAGATACGGAAGACGAGGAGCTCATCGAGGGCGCGGAGATTCGCCTCGAATTCAAGCGCTGAGGTGCATGCGTTCAACGGCGCTGCGTTTTAGCCCCTCGCTGGCAGCTGCGACAGCAGCCGCTGCAGTTCATCGGCCGGCATGGGGTGGCTCATATGGAAGCCTTGCACCTCGGTGCAGCCGTCGTCTTTCAGCAAACGCAGCTGCTCCTCGGTTTCCACGCCCTCGGCCGTCACGCGCATCTGCAGCCCGCGACCCAGTTCGATCAAGGCGCGTACGATCGAATGATCTTCCATCGACTGCTCGATACCGGCCACGAAGCTGTTGTCGATCTTTATCACATCGAAGGGGTAGTGGCGCAGGCTGGTCAGCGACGAGTAGCCCGTGCCGAAGTCATCCACGGCCAGGTGCACGCCGAGTGCCTTGATCCGCTCGAGCCGGTCCAGCGTGCCCTGCGTTTCCCGCAGCAGGGCACTCTCGGTAACCTCCAACTCCAGCCGCTCGCCTGGCAGACCGTTCTTGCCGAGGGCCTGGGCTATCTCATCGAGCAGCCGATCGTCATGCAGCTGCAATGGCGAGAGGTTGACCGAGACGACGGTATCGGCTGGCCAGTGGGTCGCCTGGTCGCAGGCCTGGTGCAGTACCCAACGCCCGAGCGGAATGATCAGCCCGGTTTCTTCGGCCAGCGGAATGAACTGTTCTGGCAATAACAGCCCGCGCTCGGGGTGATTCCAGCGTACCAGCGCCTCGGCACCGACGATGTGCATGCCTTCGCTCAGGTAACGGGGCTGGTAGTAGACCTCCAGCTGCTGCTCGGCAATCGCGACGCGCAGCTCCTGCTCGCGTTGCAGCCGCTCGTGCAGCCGTTTATCCATATCGCGGCCATAGGCGCGCCAGGTTCCCCGGCCGGCTTCCTTTGCCTGATAGAGGGCGATGTCGGCACAACGCAGCAGTTCGTTGGGCTGGTTGGCATCGTTGGGCGCCAAGGCTACGCCGATGCTGGCACCGATAGTGATCTGCTGGTCCTCGTAGACGAAGGGCGCGCTGAGTGCCTCGATGATGCGGTTGCAGAGACGATCGATATCGGTGTCTTCGCTCATCCGATGAAGCGCGACGACGAACTCGTCGCCGCCTAGCCGGGCTACAAGATCGCCGTCGCGGGTGTGTTGGCGCAGTCGGGATGCCACGCCGATCAGCACCTCGTCGCCAGCGGCGTGACCGAGCGTGTCATTTACCGGTTTGAAGCGGTCCAGATCGATGTAGAGCAGTGTCAGGGCCGAACCGCTACGAAGCGCCGCCAGATTCTGATCGAGGTAGTCGCGCAGCCGGCTGCGGTTGGGCAGGCCGGTGAGGGCATCATGCTGGGAGAGGTACTGGACGCGAGCCTGCGCCCTGGTTTCCTCGGTGATGTCGCTGGCGGTACCGCGGTAGCCGATCAGCTCGGCGTCCTGATGGATGGCGCGTGCGGCCAGCCGGCAGAAACGCTCGCAGCCATCGGCTGCGCGATAGCTGCTGCGCAGCGGTGCGTCCTGTGGTGCCTGGAGCCAGTTCTGCAGTGCGGCGCTGTCGCTGATCAGCAGCTCCAGCAACGGGCGGCCCAGCCACTGGCTGGGCTCGTGACCGGTGATCTGGCGAAAGCGATTGGAAAGGAAGGTCAGCCGAGCTTGCGCGTCGGTCTCCCAGATCCAGTCGGAGGCGGCCTCGGCGATATCGCGAAAACGTTCTTCGCTTTCTGCCAGCGCGCTGCGGCTGGCGGCCAGCCGTGCATAGCTGATGTCGAGCAACCGCAGGCTGCGCAAGGCATGGCGAATGAGCAACCAGGCGAGCAGCCCCAGCCCCAGTGCCACGGCGGCGAGGATCGGCAGGGTGACCCACAGCAGCAGGCGCCCGGGCTGGGCCGGCGTCCAGGTGAGCTGGATGGTCGAGCCATCTTCCAGCGGTCGCTCGATGCGCGGACCATCGGTTGGCACCGAATCCGAAGCCAGGCGCAGACGCTCGATCGCATACTGCTCACCGATTTCTGCCAGCCGCTCGGCATCCAGCAGGTCGACGAACAACAGAACCGATGCCGGCCCTTCGTCCTGCTCGACATCCGTACCTCCGGTGGTCAGTTCGGCCGCGACGACCAGCGCCGGCTGACCGTCAGCCCAGAGCAGGGCGGAGACGCCCGATTCTTCCTCGACAGCTTCTCGGGCTCGCGCCAGTAGTTGTGGTAAGCCGCGCTGGAGAAACTCGAAACTGTCGATTGGCTGCAGTTCGCCGCGAACCACGGAGTAGACCGTATTGCCTGCCGGAGTGATGACCAGCACCGCTTCGTAGCCGAAGTCCTTGTACAGGGACGGGCCGAGATTGGCCTGGGTAAAGGCCCAGTCGAGATCGACCCGGCTGTTTAGGTGCACGTAGGCATCGCCCCAGAACGCATAGTCGACGATGGAACGGTTCATCCAGTCGCGCTGCGTCTGCAGCGCCTTGCCTACGAGGAAGTGGCTTTGTTGCAGCGCGTCCTGATCGATTCGCCGGGCGATGTGGATCAGCGCAGCGGCGGCCACAACGAGGGCGACGACCAGCAACGCGGCCATGCCAGGAAGAATGCGGCGGGCGAAGATCGATCTGGCCTTCGGTTTGACCGGGCCATCATCGGGAGGGGGCGTTTGCATGAGGGGATTCCTGCCAGCACTGCTTTGGATCGCGGCAATGCCGGCATGGTGCCGCTACCGCTCGGCAAAATCATCGTAAGTAGCAGCGGACCGCTGGCCCGAGCTGCTGCATTGGATCGGCTTTCAGCGGTCGCGGGAGTCCTGCGCGTCCGCTTCGGCATTGCGTTGAGCGATGCGTTTCTTCTGTTCGTCGGTCAGCGGAATCTTCTTGGCCGTCGAGCGCAGCATCAGCAGGCTACCGACGATCGAGCCCAGCGCGACGAGCAGGATAAGCCAGAAATACCAAGGCATGTTTTTCCTCCAGGCGATTGATCGGCTATGGCGCGCCGCACTCTACGGGGCGGCGCCTGGGTGGTCACGATCTGCGTTGCGATAGCTATTCTGACCCCGCAGGCAGGCTTTCGTCGCGTGCGGTGTTTTCTGCGACAATGCGCGCCGACTTTTCCGAGGACGTGTCATGACCTGCCAGACTCCGATTATCGTAGCGCTCGATTTCCCATCCCGCGATGCTGCTTTGGCATTGGCGCGCCAGCTCGATCCGCGGCTTTGCCGGGTCAAGGTCGGCAAGGAGCTGTTCACGCGTTGTGGTCCTGCCGTGGTCGAGGCATTGCAGGGAATGGGCTTCGAGGTGTTTCTCGACCTCAAGTTTCACGATATTCCCAACACCACCGCGATGGCGGTGAAGGCTGCTGCCGAGCTGGGTGTGTGGATGGTCAACGTGCACTGCTCCGGCGGTCTGCGGATGATGGCGGCCTGCCGTGACACGCTTTCCGGCATGTCCGGGCCTGCGCCGTTGCTGATCGGTGTCACCGTGCTGACCAGCATGGAACAGGACGACCTCGCTGGCATCGGTCTGGATGTCGCGCCGCAGGAGCAGGTGTTGCGGCTGGCCGGGCTGGCTGCGCAGGCTGGGCTGGATGGGCTGGTCTGTTCGGCGCAGGAGGCCGTGCCGCTCAAGGCGCAGTTCCCCGCGCTACAGCTGGTCACTCCGGGCATTCGTCCGGCCGGCAGTGCGCAGGACGACCAGCGGCGCATCCTGACTCCCGCCCAGGCCATGGCTGCAGGCTCCGATTATCTGGTGATCGGCCGGCCGATCGGGCAGGCAGCCGATCCGGCACAAGCGTTGGCAGCCGTGGTGGCTGAGCTGGCATGACGAAAAAAGGCTGGGCCTCACGGCTCAGCCTTCTTGACGCAGCGGGTGGGTGATCAACTGACCTTGAGCACCAGCTTGCCGAAGTTGCCGCCGGTGAACAGCTTCATCAGCGTGTCTGGAAAGGTCTGCAGCCCTTCGATGATGTCCTCCTTGCTCTTGAGCTGGCCGCTCGCGAGCCATTCAGCCATGTCGCGCATCGCCTCGGGGTAGCGCGAGACGTAGTCGGTCACCACCATACCTTCCATGCGCGCGCGATTGACCAGCAGCGACAGGTAGTTGGATGGGCCCTTCACCGCTTCCTTGTTGTTGTACTGGCTGATGGCACCGCAGATGACCACTCGCGCGCCGACGCTGATGCGTTGCAGTACCGTATCCAGAATGTCGCCGCCGACGTTGTCGAAGAACACATCCACGCCTTTCGGGCATTCACGCTTCAAGCCCGCGGCCAAATCTTCGTTCTTGTAATCGATGGCGCCGTCGAAACCGAGTTTCTCGGTGAGGAAACGGCACTTGTCCGCGCCACCGGCGATACCCACCACGCGACATCCCTTGATCTTGGCGATCTGCCCGGCAACGCTGCCGACCGCACCGGCGGCCCCGGAGATCACCACGGTCTCGCCGGCCTTGGGCTGGCCGACCGCGAGCAGCGCGAAGTAGGCGGTCATGCCGGTCATGCCCAGCGCCGACAGGTAACGCGGCAGCGGGGCCTGCTGCGGATCGACCTTGTAGAAGCCTTTCGGCTCGCCGAGATAGTACGCCTGCACGCCCAGCGCACCGTTTACATAGTCGCCTTCCTTGTAGTCCGGATGCTGCGAGGCGATCACCTTGCCGACGCCGAGGGCGCGCATCACTTCGCCGATGCCCACCGGCGGAATGTAGGACTTGGCATCGTTCATCCAGCCGCGCATGGCTGGGTCGATGGACAGGTATTCGACCTTGACCAGAATCTGATTGGGGCCAGGCTCGCTCACCGGCTTTTCGACGTAGTCGAAGGTCTCCCGGGTCGGCGCACCGATCGGCCGCTGGGCTAGCAGGAATTGCTGGTTGAGCAGGGTCATGAAATAAACCTCGTGTTTGCGAAAGGTTTGGTTTAGCCCGGCCAGCACCGCGCTGCAAGCTACGTCAGCAGGCTGGAATGAAAGGGCATCCAGTTCGGTGATATGACCGTGACGGCAGTTAAATGCACGAGCGCATAGCGGTATAAGTTCGACCGGGAAGCCTTGTGCGGTCATTTTGCAGGCGCAAGGTGAGTCGAATTCTTCGGGAAGAACAATCATGAGCATGACATTCTCCGGGCAGGTTGCCCTGGTTACCGGCGCAGCGGCAGGAATCGGTCGCGCCACGGCGCAGGCGTTCGCCGAGCAGGGTCTCAAGGTGGTGCTGGCCGACATCGATGAGGCGGGCATTCGCGATGGCGCAGAAAGCATTCGTGCTGCTGGCGGCGAGGCGATCGCCGTGCGCTGCGACGTAACGCGCGATGCGGAGGTCAAGGCGCTCATCGAGCAGACGCTGGCGCAGTACGGGCGGCTCGATTACGCCTTCAACAACGCCGGCATCGAGATCGAGCAGGGGCGCCTGGCCGAGGGCAGCGAGGCGGAGTTCGACGCGATCATGGGCGTCAACGTCAAGGGTGTCTGGCTGTGCATGAAGCATCAGCTGCCGGTCATGCTGGCGCAGGGCGGCGGCGCGATCGTCAACACCGCGTCAGTCGCAGGTCTTGGCGCGGCGCCGAAGATGAGCATCTACGCGGCATCCAAGCATGCGGTGATCGGCCTGACCAAGTCGGCGGCGATCGAGTACGCCAAGAAGCAGATTCGTGTGAATGCGGTATGCCCGGCGGTGATCGACACCGACATGTTCCGCCGCGCCTACGAGGCGGACCCGCGCAAGGCCGAGTTCGCTGCCGCGATGCACCCGGTCGGGCGCATCGGCAAGGTTGAGGAAATTGCGGCTGCGGTGCTGTACCTGTGCAGCGACGGCGCCGCCTTCACCACCGGCCACGCGCTGGCGGTGGATGGCGGGGCGACGGCGATCTAGGTTGTCGGTGTTCGGGATGGGGGCTGCTGATACCGTACTGGCAAGATTGGATGTTGAATGAAAGTTTCGCTTTCATGATCGCTTATCGAGTTGCTTGAAAGTTTGGTTTCGCCCTGCTGGGCGAGTCCCTTTTGGCAGTCGCCCGGATGGCCGGCCCCGCCAAAAGGAACCAAAAAGTCTTGCCCCTTGCATCCGGCCCCAGCTGCGCCGGGGTTCGTTACTTGCTTCGCTCGCCCTTCGGGCCAGCCTGCGGCTGTTACTCCGCTACGCTCCGTTTCGCTCCATCGTCGCTCCAGGGGTCGGCTTACAAGGGCCATCCATGGCCCTTTAAGCCTTTCGCCGCATCCCTGCGGCTCAACCCCTTACGCGACGATTCCGCTCACCCTCCTGATGGGGCGTTTGGAGTCGCCTGATAGTTTGTGCATCGAGCAAAAAGCAAAAACCAATAATTCTCGATCTCCACGATCTTCCAGGCGACTCGGACTCCGTTCCCGTCAGGAGGCCGAGTGGAGGTGTCGCGCAGGGGGACGCGAGGCATGGACGCCGAGCGAGGAACGAAGGGACAGGGACGTCCCTTCGTGACGGCCCCCGGAGCGGCACCGGAAGGAGGGAACCCCGGCGCAGCCGGGGCCGGATGTCGGGTGGCCTTCTTTTTGGTTCCTTTTTCTTGGCCAAGCAAGAAAAAGGGACTCGCCCAGCAGGGCGAAACCAGAAGTATCAGCACACTCGCTAAGCGCCCTGATCACCGAGGTACAACCCTGGGATGACAGCAACACGCAATCTTGCCAGTCCGGTTGTCTACCCAGCTTCAGACCCGCTTGTTAAGAATCACCAGCGTCAGCGCCCCCGCGATCAGCCCCCAGAGCGCTGCGCCGATACCGAACAACGTCAATCCGGAAGCGGTGACCATGAAGGTGATCAGCGCCGCCTCGCGCTCGTGCGGCTGCTGCATCGCCTGGGTCAGTCCCGAGCCGATCGAGCCGAGCAGCGCCAGCGCCGCGATGGACAGCACCAGCGCCGCCGGGAAGGCTGCGAACAGCGCTGCCAAGGTGGCGCCGAAGATGCCAGCGATGCCGTAGAACACGCCGCACCAGACGGCCGCGGTATAGCGCTTGTGTGGGTCGGGGTGCGCCTCGGGGCCGGCGCAGATAGCCATGGTGATCGCCGCCAGGTGGATGCCGTGGGAACCGAAGGGCGCCAGCAGCACCGAGGCGATGCCGGTGGTGGAGATCAGTGGCGAGGCCGGTACCTGGTAGCCTTCGGCGCGCAATACGGCGAGTCCCGGCATGTTCTGCGAGGCCATGGCGATGACGAACAGCGGGATGCCGATACTGAAGATCGCTGCGAGGGAAAACGCCGGTGTGGTCCACACCGGCACCGCGACCTGCAGGCTGAAGCGCTGGAAATCCAGCAGGCCCGACAGCCCGGCGATCAGGCAGCCGACCAGCAGCGCGGCGAGCACCGCATAGCGCGGCAGCAGGCGCTTGGCCAGCAGGTAGCTGAAGAACATGCCGAGCACCAGCAGCGGCTGAATCTCGACGGCACGGAAAATCTCGCTGCCGATATTGAACAGCACGCCGGCCAGCAGGGCGGCGGCCAGCGAGGCCGGCACCCGGCGCATCAGCCGGTCGAAGCTGCCCGTCAGGCCGCACAGGGCGATCAGCGCCGAGGCGAAGATGAACGCGCCGATCGCCTCGGCATACGGCACGCCGGGCAGGCTGGTGATCAGCAGGGCCGCGCCCGGCGTCGACCAGGCGACCACCACCGGCGTGCGATAGCGCAGCGACAGGCCGATGCTGCAGATCGCCATGCCGATCGATAGCGCCCAGATCCAGGAGGATATCTGCTGCCCGCTCAGGCCCGCCGCCTGGCCGGCCTGGAACATCAGCACCAGTGAGCTGGTATAGCCGGTGAGCATGGCGATGAAGCCGGCGACGACGGTCGAAGGCGAGCTGTCGCTCAGGGGGCGCAGGGCGGTGCGGCTGATCTGGTTCATTGCTGTTTTCTACTTATGCAAGGTATGGCGTCGCGCGGCTGCTGCGAGCCTATCGTACAAGCCTATTGGCGGTGGTCGGGTAGCGTCGCGGTACAGCCACCAGCGGATTGCACGTAACAGTCGCGGCGATGTGCGTGCAGGTCATCGCCGTGCCAGGCCGTTGGTATTCGATCTGGCACCCTTGTTGCTATCTAGTCTTTGCCTGCCGCGATGCGTCAAAAAAACCGCGGCTGTTGGAGGAATAGATGAGTCAGGGTGTTCAATTCAATCGCTTGATGCTGGAAATGCGGGCCATGCAGACCGATGCAATGGCGCGCGCCAAGCCGGAGGTCAAGACCCAGGAGGTCGGCGCTCCGAGCTTTTCCGACATGCTTGGCCAGGCGGTGAATAAAGTGCACGAAACCCAGCAGGTTTCGAGCCAGCTGTCGTCTGCCTTCGAGATGGGGCAGGGCGGTGTCGACCTGACCGAAGTGATGATCGCCTCCCAGAAGGCCAGCGTTTCCTTTCAAGCCATGACCCAGGTGCGCAACAAACTGGTTCAGGCTTATCAAGACATCATGCAGATGCCGGTGTGAGGCGGATTGAATCATGGCTGAAGCGGTGAACGTTCCGGTGCCGGTTACTCCCGAGGGTATCAAGAAGCCCTTGCTGGGCCTGTCCTTCCTGGAAAACCTTTCGGATATGTCCATGCTGCGGCAGGTCGGCCTGCTGGTCGGGCTGGCAGCCAGCGTGGCGATCGGTTTTGCCGTGGTGCTCTGGTCGCAGCAGCCCGATTACCGCCCGCTGCTCGGCAGCCTGGCGGGGATGGATGCCAACCAGGTGATGGAAACCCTCGCCGCCGCGGACATCTCCTATACCGTCGAACCGAACTCCGGCGCCCTGCTGGTCAAGGCGGATGATCTTGCGCGTGCACGTCTCAAGCTCGCCGGTGCGGGTATCGCGCCGGCGGACAGCAACATCGGTTTCGAAATCCTCGACAAGGAACAGGGTCTGGGTACCAGCCAGTTCATGGAGGCGACCCGCTATCGTCGTGGCCTCGAGGGCGAACTGGGCCGCACCATTTCCAGCCTGAACAACGTCAAGGGCGCCCGTGTGCACCTGGCGATCCCGAAGAGTTCGGTGTTCGTTCGCGACGAGCGCAAGCCCAGTGCCTCGGTACTGGTAGAGCTTTACCCGGGCCGCGCGCTGGAGCCGAGTCAGGTGATGGCGATCATCAACCTGGTTGCGACCAGCGTGCCGGAACTGAACAAGTCGCAGATCACCGTGGTGGATCAGAAGGGCAATCTGCTCTCCGACCAGCAGGAGCTCACCGAACTGAGCATGGCCGGCAAGCAGTTCGACTACAGCCGCCGCATGGAAGGCCTTTACACCCAGCGCGTGCACAACATTCTGCAACCGGTGCTGGGCAGCGGCCGCTACAAGGCCGAAGTCTCCGCGGACGTGGATTTCAGCGCCGTCGAATCCACCTCGGAAACCTTCAACCCCGATCAGCCGGCGCTGCGCAGCGAGCAGAGCGTCAATGAACAGCGTCAGAGCAGCCTGCCGCCGCAAGGCGTGCCGGGCGCCCTGAGCAATCAGCCTCCTGGCCCGGCGACCGCGCCCGAGCAGGCCAATCAGGCCGCCGCCGCGGGTGCCGTGGCTCCTGGTCAGCCTCTGCTCGATGCCAATGGTCAGCAGGTCATGGACCCCGTGACCGGTCAGCCGATGCTTGCGCCCTATCCGGCCGACAAGCGTGAGCAGGCTACGCGCAATTACGAACTCGATCGCTCGATCAGCTATACCAAGCAGCAGCAGGGTCGCCTGCGCCGGCTCTCGGTGGCGGTAGTGGTCGACGATCAGATGACGCTCAATGCGGCCGGCGAGATGGTTCGCGTACCGTGGAACGCCGATGATCTGGCGCGCTTCACCCGCCTGGTGCAGGACGCGGTGGGTTTCGATGCCAGCCGCGGTGACAGCGTCAGCGTGATCAACACCGCGTTCGTCGCCGACAGCGCAGGGGAGACCTTCGAAGAGATACCGTTCTATTCGCAGCCGTGGTTCTGGGATGTGGTCAAGCAGGTCCTCGGCGTACTGTTCATCCTGGTGCTGGTGTTCGGTGTGCTGCGTCCGGTGCTCAAGAGCCTCACCAATCCGTCCAGCGGCAAGGAGCTGCAGGTTGCCAGCGGTCCGGGCGAGCTGGGCGGCGATGATGGACTGGATTCCGGCCTGGCCAGCGACCGGGTCAGCCTGAGCGGCCCGCAGAACATTCTGCTGCCGAGCCCCAGCGAGGGATATGAAGCCCAGCTGAACGCGATCAAGAACCTGGTGGCCGATGACCCGGGACGGGTAGCCCAGGTGGTGAAAGAGTGGATCAACGCCGATGAATGACAATCGAGTTCAAGCCAAGCTCAACAAGGTCGACAAGGCCGCCATCCTGCTGCTCTCGCTGGGTGAAACCGACGCGGCGCAGGTCCTGCGTCACCTCGGTCCGAAAGAGGTGCAACGCGTCGGTACTGCCATGGCGCAGATGCGCAACGTGCAGAAGGTGCAGATCGAACAGGTGATGAGCGAGTTCGTCGAGATCGTCGGCGACCAGACCAGCCTCGGCGTGGGCTCCGATGGCTACATTCGCAAGATGCTCACCCAGGCCCTCGGCGAGGACAAGGCCGGCGGCCTGATCGACCGTATCCTGCTGGGCGGCAACACCAGCGGTCTGGACAGCCTGAAATGGATGGAGCCGCGCGCCGTGGCGGATGTGATCCGCTACGAGCACCCGCAGATTCAGGCCATCGTGGTGGCCTATCTCGACCCTGATCAGGCCGGCGAGGTGCTCTCGCATTTCGACCACAAGGTACGCCTGGACATCGTCCTGCGCGTGTCCTCGCTCAATACCGTCCAGCCGGCCGCGCTGAAGGAACTGAACCTGATCCTGGAGAAGCAGTTCTCCGGGAACACCAACACCAGCCGCGCCAGCCTGGGCGGCGTGAAGCGTGCGGCCGACATCATGAACTATCTGGACAGCTCCGTCGAAGGCCAGCTGATGGATGCGATCCGCGACGTGGACGAGGACCTGTCCAGCCAGATCGAGGACCTGATGTTCGTCTTCGACAACCTGGCCGACGTCGACGACCGTGGCATCCAGGTGCTGCTGCGTGAGGTATCCTCCGACGTGCTGGTGATGGCGCTCAAGGGCGCCGACGACGGCATCAAGGAAAAGGTCTTCAAGAATATGTCCAAGCGCGCCGGCGAGCTGCTGCGTGACGACCTGGAGGCGAAGGGCCCGGTGCGTGTCAGCGATGTCGAGAATGCGCAGAAGGAAATCCTTACCATTGCTCGCCGCATGGCCGAGGCCGGTGAAATCGTCCTGGGTTCCAAGGGCGGCGAAGAGATGATCTAACCAGGTACGAATTCCACCCATGGCCAAGGACAACCCCAGCGACGTCATACGTGCGAAAGACGTCAGCCTGTTCGATCGATGGTCGCTGCCCAGCTTCGACCCGCAGGGCGAAGAAGACGAATTGCCTGCGGCAGAGGTCGTGGAAGAACCCGCCGAAGAGCTGGCGCGAAGCGAGGACGTCCCGGTCGAGGAAGTCAAACCGCTGACTCTCGACGAACTCGAAGCGATCCGCCAGCAGGCATACAACGAAGGTTTCGCCACTGGCGAGAAAGATGGTTTCCATGCCGGCCAGCTCAAGGCGCGGCAGGAGGCCGAGGCCGCGTTGGCGCCGCGGCTGGAAAACCTTGAGCAGCTGATGGGTCAGTTGCTCGAGCCGATTGCCGATCAGGATCGCAATCTCGAGCACGCCATGGCGACCCTGGTCAGTCACATGGCGCGCGAAGTGATCCAGCGTGATCTGCTGATCGATTCCAGCCAGATCCGTCAGGTGCTGCGTGAGGCGCTGAAGTTGCTGCCAATGGGCGCCAGCAATGTGCGAATCCACGTCAATCCGCAGGACTTCGAGCTGATCAAGGCGCTGCGCGAGCGCCACGAGGAAAGCTGGCGAATTCTCGAGGACAGCAGCCTACTGCCTGGTGGCTGTCATATCGAAACCGAGCACAGCCGCATCGATGCGAGCATCGAGACGCGCCTCACCCAGGCCATCAAGCAACTGTTCGAACAGCAGCGCGAGAATGCCACCCGTCCCCCTGCCGCCGATCTGACCATCGATCTGGACATGCCCGATGCGCCTTGAGCGAACCAGTTTCGCCAAGCGTTTCGAAGCCTATGGCGAAGCGATCAAACTGCCCAGCCAGCCCATGCTCGAAGGGCGCCTGTTGCGCATGGTCGGTCTGACGCTGGAGGCTGAAGGGCTGCGCGCAGCCGTTGGCAGTCGCTGCCTGGTGATCAACGACGACAGTTATCACCCCACTGAGGTCGAGGCCGAGGTGATGGGCTTTTCCAGCGGCAAGCTGTATCTGATGCCTGTCGGCAGCCTTGCCGGCATCGCGCCGGGCGCGCGGGTCGTGCCGCTGGTCAATACCGGACGGCTGCCCATGGGCATGTCCATGCTCGGCCGCGTGCTGGATGGCGCAGGGCGTGCACTGGACGGCAAGGGCGGCATGAGAGCGGAGGATTGGGTGCCGATGGACGGCCCCGTTATCAACCCGCTCAAGCGCCACCCCATCAGCGAACCGCTGGATGTCGGCATCCGCAGTATCAATGGCTTGCTGACCGTCGGTCGCGGTCAGCGCCTAGGCCTATTTGCCGGCACCGGTGTCGGCAAGTCGGTGCTGCTGGGCATGATGACCCGCTTCACCGAGGCCGACATCATCGTCGTCGGCCTGATCGGCGAGCGGGGGCGAGAGGTCAAGGAATTCATCGAGAACATCCTCGGCGAGGAAAGCATCAAGCGCTCCGTGGTGGTGGCATCGCCGGCTGACGAAGCGCCGCTGATGCGCCTACGCGCCGCGCAGTACTGCACGCGTATTGCGGAGTACTTCCGCGATCAGGGCAAGAACGTGCTGCTGCTGATGGACTCGCTGACGCGCTATGCCCAGGCCCAGCGCGAGATCGCCCTGGCCATCGGCGAGCCGCCAGCGACCAAGGGCTATCCGCCGTCGGTGTTCGCCAAGCTGCCGAGTCTGGTCGAGCGCGCCGGTAATGCCGAGCAGGGCGGCGGCTCGATCACGGCGTTCTACACCGTGCTCTCCGAAGGTGACGACCAGCAGGACCCGATCGCCGATGCCGCTCGCGGTGTACTCGACGGCCACATCGTGCTGTCGCGCCGTCTGGCCGAAGAAGGCCACTATCCGGCTATCGACATCGAAGCCTCCATCAGCCGGGTCATGCCGCAAGTGGTGAGCGCCGAGCATGTGCGCGCGTCGCAGCGTTTCAAGCAGCTCTGGTCGCGCTACCAGCAGAGCCGCGACCTGATCAGTGTCGGCGCCTATGTGCCAGGTGGCGATCCGGAAACGGATATGGCCATCGCGCGCCAGGCCGAGATGGTCAGTTACCTGCGTCAGGGCCTCGATGAGAGCGAGGACCTGACGCGCAGCGCGGCGCAGCTCGCAGCGGTGTTCAATCCACGGCAGGGCGGCTAACCGATGGCGGCTAGTCGGGCGGCGCGCCTGGCGCCGGTCATCGAGATGGCCGAAAAGGCCGAGCAGGAAGCCGCACGGTTGCTGGGCCAGGGCCAGACTCAGCTGAATCAGGCCGAGGCCAAGCTCGGTGAGCTGGAGCAGTACTTCAGCGACTACCAGCAGCAATGGATGCAGCAGGGCAGTCAGGGCGTCTCAGGGCAGTGGCTGATGAATTACCAGCGCTTCCTGTCGCAGCTGGAGTCGGCCATCGGGCAGCAGCAGCGCAGCGTCAACTGGTACCGCGACAACCTGAAGAAGCTGCGCCAGCAGTGGCACCAGCGCCATGCGCGTGTCGAAGGCCTGAGCAAGCTGGTCGAAAGCTATCAGAAGGAGGCGCGGATCGCGGCGGACAAGCGTGAGCAGAAGTTGCTCGACGAGTACGCCCAGCGGCTTTCCGGGAGAACGCGTGAGCAGTGATCCAGCCACGGTCTCAGGCCGGATTCGTGCTTGCCGTACCGCTGCTTGGATGATAAATCTTGACCGCGTTTCAGCGCGGCGACCGCCAACAGATCGTTTCAGCTGCCATCTGGTTCTTCCGAGGATAAGTCTCAGAACCGGATGGCCGCCTTTCAGCCGGTACACGGCTGTTCATTTCGCTTATCGCGACGGCTGCTCGCAAGCCGCTTTCAAGACGTACCGGATCAGGAGTGCCACATGACCATTACCTCGCAGCCTTCGACGGATGGCCAGGAGTTGACCATATCCATCAGCGGACGCTTCGACTTCAATGCGCATCAGGCCTTCCGTGATGCTTACCAGCGTCAGGACGTGAATCCGCAGCGTTATGTGGTCAATCTGCAAGGCACCACTTACATGGATAGTTCGGCGCTGGGCATGCTGCTCTTGTTGCGCGATCACGCCGGTGGCGACGAGGCGGACATCCGCCTGCTCAACTGCAATGGCGACGTGCGCAAGATCCTGTCGGTATCGAATTTCGAACAATTGTTCGTGATCGCCTGACATGCCCATGCGGCTGTCGATCCTGATCGCCGAGGACAGCCCGGTCGATCGGATGCTGCTTTCCACCATCGTTGCCAAGCAGGGCCACCGGGTGCTGACGGCAGCCGATGGGCAGGAGGCGGTCGAGCTGTTTCAGGAGGAGCGACCGCAGCTGGTGCTGATGGACGCGCTGATGCCGGTAATGGATGGCTTCGAGGCGGCGCGGCGCATCAAGCAACTGGCCGGCGATGAGCTGGTCCCGATCATCTTTCTCACCTCGCTGACCGAGCACGAAGCGCTGGTCAGCTGCCTCGAGGCTGGCGGCGACGACTTCATCGCCAAGCCTTACAACCCGATCATTCTCGAAGCCAAGATTCAGGCCATGCATCGCCTGCGCCGCCTGCAGGCGACCGTGCTCGAGCAGCGCGACCTGATCGCCAGGCGCAATCAGCAGCTGCTCGACGAACATCGGGCCGCCAAGGCGATCTTCGACAAAGTCGCACATGCTGGTTGCCTGAGCGCGCCGACCATCCGCTTCCGCCAGTCGCCGCAGGCGCTGTTCAACGGCGACCTGCTGCTGGCGGCGCAGGCTCCGGCGGGGCAGATGTTTGTCCTGCTCGGCGATTTCACCGGCCACGGCCTGCCCGCCGCGATCGGGGCCATGCCGCTGGCGGAAACCTTTTACGGGATGGCGGCGAAGGGGTATTCGAGCACCGACATCCTTCGCGAGATGAATGCCAAGCTCAAACAGATCCTCCCGGTGGAAATGTTCTGCTGCGCGACGCTGCTCGATATCGATCCCAAGCAGGGCAGTCTGCGGGTGTGGAATGGCGGGTTGCCGGATGGCTACCTGATCGGCGCGGATGGTCGGCGCACGGCGCTGGTGTCCCGTCACCTGCCGCTCGGCGTCGTCTCCCCGGCGGCGCTGGACAACAAGTTCGAGCATTACCCCTTGGCCCCCGGCGACCGGCTGTTGCTGCTGTCCGACGGCGTGGTCGAGAGCCGCAATGCCAATGACGAGCTGTTCGGCGAACAGCGCCTGCTAGCCACTCTGGACGCCAACGACGATCCTGCACGGCTGTTCGGCGAGATCGAGCAGGCGCTGCTGGATTTCCACGGCCAGCAGCACGACGACCTGAGCCTGGTCGAGGTCGTGGTCAGCCCGGAGGTGATCACGATGCCGTCGATTGCCCCGGCCACCGCGCACCGCTCACGGCCGATGGACTGGTCGATTCGGCTCGAGCTGCGTGCCGACAGCCTGCGCAGCGGCAATCCATTGCCTTCGTTGCTGCAGATCCTGCTGCAGGTCAATCAGTTGCGCTCGCGTGTCGGTGAGATCTACACCGTGTTGGGCGAGCTCTATTCCAATGCCCTGGAGCATGGCGTGCTCGGCCTCGATTCGAGCCTCAAGTGTGATGCCGACGGTTTCAAGCATTACTACGACTTACGCCAGCAACGTCTGCAGGCGTTGGTCGACGGCCATGTGCACCTGCAGCTGAACATCAAGACCGCCCCGCAGGGTGGTTGGCTGCGCATCGGCATCAGCGACAGCGGTTCGGGCTTCGATGTGTCACGCGCGTTGCAGGCGCAGTTTGGCAGCGATCGCTTCAGCGGTCGCGGTTTGCATCTGGTGCGCCAGTTGAGCGACCGATTCGACTGGCAGTCGGATGGACGCGGGCTGAGCGTGGAGTTCATCTGGCAGGCTGAGGCATAATCGTCCGCTTTCATTCAGGGGTGTACCGGTGTCCAACACTCATCTCGACAGCGCCGTGCTGACCACGCTGCAGGACGTGATGGAGAGTGAGTATCCGGCGCTGCTGGATACCTTTCTTGCCGACTCCGAGGAGCGCGTTCGGCTGCTCCGCCAGGCCTGTCTCGCCGACCAGTCTGAAACCTTGCGGCGTGCTGCGCACAGCTTCAAAGGCAGCTGCAGCAACATGGGCGCGACGCTGCTGGCCGACCTCTGCCAGGAGCTCGAGAGTGCCGCTCGGGAGGAGAACCTCGCCCAGGCCCCGGCGCTCATCGAATCCATCGAGCGAGAGTTCGCCATCATCGGCATCCTGTTCCGCGCCGAGCGCCAGCGCCACGGCTGAGTGGCCAAATCTCTGACGCGCAAGCGCTTCTGAGAGCTGAGCCGCGGCCCGTCGGGCCATCATTTCTGGCAATGTCAGCGCGTATCCCCGGTGTTTTTCCGGCAAACATGCTGCTGGCCCGGAACTTGCTCTGCTTCCGCTACGATCCATCCGTAGCGGAATGACCTCATGGCTGTTTCCCCCGACCTGTTGCTTAGATCCCCTTCCGTCGACGCACGTCCCAAAGCTGCGGCCAAAGCGCCGGAGATGCCGCGTGAAGGGCGAGACAGCGGCAGTTCCAGCTTCTCCGATGTCTACGCCAAGGAGCGTCAGACGAAACCAACCGAGCGCTCGGTGCGCAACGAGGCCAGCCGCGACAAGCCGGTCGAGGACAAGCGCGAGCAGGAAACGGCGGAGGCGACCACCGACGAGAAGCCGGCGGTTGCCGAAAGCGGCAATACCTTGCCTCCCGAAACGCCGGCTGAGGAAATTCCGGAGGCGGAGCTCGATCCAATGCTGCTGCTTGGTCTTGGCACGCAGTTTGTGGCGGAGTCTGAAGCCCAGCCTGAAACCGAGGTCGATGCTGTCTCACTGCTTCCGGGGCTGCCGACGGCCGCTGCCGGCATCGCCGGCGATGAGGCCGTCGATGCGGACGAAGCAACACTGGCCGGCATGCGTACGCTGACCGAAACCCCGGCAGCTATGCAGAAGACGGCCCAGCAGCAATTGCAGAACCCGCTGACCGATGCGCAGGCGAAGGTCTCGGCTGACGATGGCTTTGCCAGCGCGTTGCTGGCGAGTCAGGACGCGGGTGAGGGCGAAGAGCTCGATGTGGAATTGCTGACCAAGGACCTGCTGGAAAGCGTGGAGGCGCCAAAGGAGAGTCGTGCCAGCGCCAGCGAACTGGCTGCGGGACGCCTCAACCCCTTGAGCCAGGCCATCGCTCAGCAGGTGCAGCAATCGCAGCGTCCGCAACTGGTGCCGGGTCAACCGGTACAGATGCAGCAGTCCGGCTGGAGCGAGGCGGTCGTCGACCGCGTGATGTGGCTGTCCAGCCAGAATCTCAAGTCGGCGGAAATCCAACTCGATCCGGCTGAACTCGGTCGTATGGAAGTGCGTATCGACCTGACCAAGGATCAGGCGCAGGTGACCTTCCTCAGCCCGCATGCGGGGGTGCGCGACGCGCTGGAAGGGCAGATGCAGCGACTACGGGAAATGTTCACCCAGCAGGGCATGAACCTGATGGACGTGAACGTATCCGATCAGTCGCTGGCGCGTGGCTGGCAAGGCGGAGCCGATGGTGGCTCCTCGCGGGGTGGAGCGTCGGGTGAGGGCGATCTGGCAGGCGATGAGCTGGAGCTCGGCGTGACGGAAATCGCCTCCAGTCGTACCGCCGGTGACCGCGGACTCGTCGACTACTACGCCTGAGCCATCCGCTTTGAGGGATAATGCGGCGCCGCCGTTCAGGTGCGCGCCGGTTTTCTGCCGCCCGTCGCTGCAATCGCTTTCGCGCCGCCTATCCAGGCGTTATCTCCATCCTTTTCCTGATACCTTGTGAGCGCTCTGCCTGGAGCCCGAGGCGCTGCGCCGTACCGGCGTGCATTGACGTTGGCACAGCTGTTGCTCCTAACTTCTGAAATCAGAATCGAACGCTGTTGATGACGGATATTTGGCATGGCTAAGAAACAGGCTCCACCGACAGTGCCGCCAACCGGGCCGGAAGCGGAACCGGCAGGCAAGGGAAAGCTGAAACTCATCCTGGTGATAGTGGTCGCCATGTTGGTGGCCGTAGGGCTTTCCATCGGCGGTACGCTTTACTTCATGAACAAGGGCGGCGACCTCGGTGACGAAAAGGCCGAAGAGGCCGCGACCACTGCCTCCGGCAAGCAGCCGGCGATCTATGAAGTCCTGATGCCGGCCTTCGTGGTCAATTTCAGCAACAAGGGGCGCCAGCGTTACATGCAGGTCAGCATTGCATTGATGTCGCGTGATCAGGCTGCGCTGGATGCACTGAAAGTGCATATGCCGTTGTTGCGCAACCGACTGGTCATGCTGTTTTCCAGTCAGGACTTCGAGGCGTTGAAAACGCCCGTGGGCAAGGAAATGCTGCGTCAGCAGGCGACTGCCAGCGTGCAGGAACTGGCGCAGAAGGAAATTGGCAAGCTTGCCGTCGAGCAAGTGCTTTTCACCAACTTCGTATTGCAATAGAAGGCTGCCGCAGATGGCTGTTCAAGACCTGCTCTCGCAAGACGAGATCGATGCGCTCCTGCACGGGGTCGACGACGGTCTGGTGGATACCGAAAGCGATTCCGAGCCGGGATCCATCAAGAGCTATGACCTGACCAGTCAGGACCGCATCGTTCGCGGGCGCATGCCCACCCTGGAAATGATCAACGAGCGTTTCGCCCGTTACACCCGCATCAGCATGTTCAACCTGCTGCGCCGCTCGGCCGATGTATCGGTGGGTGGCGTGCAGGTGATGAAGTTTGGCGAGTACGTGCATTCGCTGTACGTACCCACCAGCCTCAATCTGGTGAAGATGAAGCCGCTGCGTGGCACCGCGCTGTTCATTCTCGACGCCAAGCTGGTGTTCAAGCTGGTGGACAACTTCTTCGGCGGCGACGGTCGCCACGCCAAGATCGAGGGGCGCGAGTTCACCCCGACCGAGTTGCGAGTCGTACGCATGGTGCTTGATCAGGCCTTCACCGATCTCAAGGAAGCCTGGCACGCGGTGCTGGACGTCAACTTCGAGTACGTCAATTCGGAAGTGAATCCGGCCCTGGCCAACATCGTCAGCCCCAGCGAAGTGGTGGTGGTTTCCACCTTCCACATCGAACTGGACAGCGGCGGCGGCGACCTGCACGTGACCATGCCCTATTCGATGATCGAGCCGATCCGCGAGATGTTGGATGCCGGCTTCCAGTCGGACGTCAGTGACCAGGATGAGCGTTGGGTCAAGGCGCTGCGCGAAGACATTCTCGACGTCAACGTTCCGCTCGGCGCGACTGTCGTCAGGCGGCAACTGAAATTGCGCGACATTCTGAACATGCAGCCGGGCGACGTGATCCCGGTGGAAATGCCAGAAGACATGATCATGCGTGCCAATGGCATGCCGTCCTTCAAGGTCAAGCTGGGTGCCCACAAAGGCAACCTGGCATTGCAGGTGCTGGAGCCCGTGGTCCGCCCACGCTGAGCCAGCCCTTTACTCAATTCGAGCCGATCGAGGATTAGCGATGGCAGACGAACACGACAACACCTCCCCCGAGGAACAGGCGCTGGCCGATGAATGGGCTGCAGCGCTGGCCGAAGCCGGCGACGCCAGCCAGGACGACATCGATGCGCTGCTGAATCAGGGCCCGGAAGCAGCCGCCCCGGCCGCTCCGCGCGCACCGCTGGAGGATTTCGCCAGCGCGCCCAAGTCCAATGGCGTGCAGCTGGGGCTGGACGGCCCGAACCTGGATGTGATCCTCGACATCCCGGTTTCCATCTCGATGGAGGTCGGCAGTACCGAAATCAGCATCCGCAACCTGCTGCAGCTCAACCAGGGCTCGGTGGTGGAGCTTGATCGTCTGGCCGGCGAACCGCTGGACGTGTTGGTCAACGGCACCCTCATCGCCCATGGCGAGGTAGTGGTGGTCAACGAGAAGTTTGGCATCCGGCTGACCGATGTGATCAGCCCGACCGAACGTATCAAGAAGCTGCGCTGACATGCGCGCGCTCGCATTCCTGACGGCGTTCGTCGCGCTGCCAGCCTTCGCCGCAGAGCCGGCAGCCAGCATGAGCAGCGCCGGCATGGGCGCGCAGCTGAGCAAGCTGATGCTCGGCCTGTTGCTGGTGATCGGACTGATCTTCCTGCTCGCATGGCTGCTGCGTCGGGTTCAGCAGTTGAACCCGCGCGGCACCCAGGTGATCAAGCTGATCTCCACCCAGGCGCTGGGGCCGCGCGAGCGGCTGGTGCTGGTCCAGGTCGGCGGCGAGCAGATCCTGATCGGCCTCAGTGGCGGCCGCATCACGCCACTGCACGTGATGCAGGAGCCGGTGCACCTGCCGGACGCCGAGCCGGCCAACCCTGAATTCGCCCAGCGTCTGATGGAGCTGCTCGGCAAGGACCACAAGGATAAGCCTTGATGTTGCGCATTCTGCTGGTGGTCACGCTGATGTTGCTCGGCCCGCTCGCCATGGCGCAGGAGCCTTCCGGCATCCTGGCCCAGGGAAACAACCCGCTCTCGATTCCGGCGATCACTCTGACCACCGACGCGGAAGGACAGCAGGAATACTCGGTCAGCCTGCAGATTCTGCTGATCATGACGGCGCTGAGCTTCATTCCGGCGTTCGTCATGCTGATGACCAGCTTCACCCGCATCATCATCGTGTTTTCCATCCTGCGTCAGGCGCTTGGCCTGCAGCAGACACCGTCGAACCAGATCCTCATCGGTCTGACCCTGTTCCTCACGCTATTCATCATGGCGCCGGTGTTCGAGCGGATTAACCAGGAAGCGCTTCAGCCTTATCTCAGCGAGCAGATCCCGGCGCAGGAAGCGATCGCCCGGGCCGAGGTGCCGCTCAAGGGCTTCATGCTGGCGCAGACCCGCGAGAGCGATCTGGAGCTGTTCGTCAGGCTGTCACGACGCACCGATATCGCATCGCCGGAAGCTGCACCGATGACCATCCTGGTGCCGGCATTCGTCACCTCCGAGCTGAAGACGGCGTTCCAGATCGGCTTCATGATCTTCATTCCCTTCCTGATCATCGACATGGTGGTGGCCAGCGTGCTCATGGCGATGGGCATGATGATGCTGTCGCCGCTGATCATCTCGTTGCCGTTCAAGATCATGCTGTTCGTGCTGGTGGACGGCTGGGGTCTGATCATCGGCACGCTGGCCGGTAGCTTCGGCACGCTTTAGGAACCACGCATATGACTCCAGAAGTAGCGGTGGACCTGTTTCGCGAAGGGTTGTGGATGACGGCGATGATCGTCGGCGTGCTGGTGGTGCCAAGCCTGCTGGTCGGCCTGGTGGTGGCGATGTTCCAGGCCGCGACGCAGATCAACGAGCAAACCCTGAGCTTCCTGCCGCGCCTGCTGGTGATGCTGCTGACGCTGATCTGGGCTGGGCCATGGCTGGTGCGCGAGCTGATGGAGTACACCCAGAACCTCGTCCAGAACATTCCGTTGCTGATCGGGTAAGCGCGTGCTTGAGCTGAGCAATGCGCAGATCGGCGGCTGGGTAGGGCAGTTCCTGCTGCCGCTGTTCCGTATCGCCGCCTTGCTGATGAGTATGCCGCTGATTGGTACGCAGCTGGTGCCGATGAGGGTGCGGCTTTACCTGTCGCTGGCCATCGCCCTGGTACTGGTGCCGACGTTGCCGCCCATGCCGGTGGTCGAGTCGCTCAGCCTGGCCTCGTTGCTGCTGATCGCCGAGCAGCTGGTGATCGGTGTGATGCTGGGGTTCGTCCTGCAGCTTTTCTTCCACGTATTCATCGTGTCCGGCCAGTTGCTGGCCATGCAGATGGGCCTGGGTTTCGCGTCGATGGTCGATCCTGCCAACGGCATCTCGGTGCCGGTGCTCGGTCAGTTCTTCAACATGCTGGTGATCCTGTTGTTCCTCTCGGTAAACGGCCATCTGGTGGTGCTGGAGATTCTTGCCGAGAGCTTCGTGACGCTGCCGGTAGGTGGTGGTCTGTCGACCAATCATTACTGGGAGGTGGCGGGCAAGCTGGGTTGGGTCTTGGGCGCCGGGTTGCTGCTGGTGCTGCCTGCGATCACCGCACTGCTGGTGGTGAACCTGGCGTTCGGCCTGATGACGCGGGCCGCGCCGCAATTGAACATCTTCTCCATTGGCTTTCCGTTGACCCTGGTGCTGGGCCTGATCATCGTCTGGATCGGCATGGCGGACATCTTTGCGCAGTACCAGGTTTTTGTCAGCGAGGCGCTGGCCATGCTGCGTGAACTGGCGGGAGCGCGCTGATGAGAGTGGCAGGGTCGGAGGTCGCGCATGGCTGAGAGCGAAAGCGGCGCGGACAAAAGTGAGGAACCCACAGAGAAACGCCTGCGCGAATCTCGCGAAAAAGGGCAGTTGGCCCGTTCCCGCGAGCTCAGCACGGTCGCAGTGACCCTGGGCGGTATCGGCGGGCTGCTGGCGTCTGGCGCAGGTCTGGCGCAGAGCCTGATGGCGATGATGCAGGGTACCTTCGAGCTGAGCCGGGAAACGCTGCTCGACGAAGGCTCCATGGTACGACTGCTGATGGGCAGCGGCATGATTGCGCTGGAGGCGATCATGCCGCTGCTGATCGCCTTGCTGATCGCATCGATCGTCGGCCCGGTATCGCTGGGTGGCTGGTTGTTCTCGGCCAAGGCGATGGCGCCGAAGATGAGCCGGATGAATCCGGCTGCCGGGCTCAAGCGGATGTTCTCCACCAAGGCGCTGGTCGAGCTGCTCAAGGCGCTGGGCAAGTTTCTCGTGGTACTCGGCGTGGCGTTGCTGGTGCTTTCGGCCTATCAGGACGATCTGCTGTCCATCGCCAAGCAGCCGTTGGACCTGGCCATCATGCACAGTGCCGAGGTGGTTGGCTGGTGCGCCCTTTGGATGGCCTGCGGCTTGATCCTGATCGCGGCGGTGGATGTGCCGTTCCAGCTCTGGGACAACAAGCAGAAGCTGATGATGACCAAGCAGGAGGTCAAGGACGAGTACAAGGATTCCGAGGGCAAGCCGGAGGTCAAGTCACGCATCCGCCAGCTGCAGCGTGAGGCGGCGCAGCGGCGCATGATGCAGGCTGTGCCCGAGGCAGACGTGGTGATCACCAACCCGACGCACTTCGCCGTCGCCCTGAAATACGACGGCGACAAGGGCGGTGCGCCCCGGCTGGTGGCCAAGGGCGGCGACTTCGTCGCGCTGAAGATTCGCGAAATCGCCCAGGAGCACAAGGTGACGGTGCTGGAGTCACCGGCGCTGGCGCGGGCCGTGTACTACTCGACCGAACTGGATCAGGAGATTCCCGCCGGCCTTTACCTGGCAGTGGCGCAGGTACTGGCGTACGTCTATCAGCTGCGCCAGTACCGCGCGGGCAAGGGGCGGCGGCCGGACCCCTTGAATGATGTGCCCATCCCGCCGAATCTGCGCCGCGACGACTGAAGCGCATCACGCGGCGATTGCCGGCTCGCCGCATGTCCCTGCGTTATTCGATGACGCCGCAGGCGACCCGCGCACCGCCACCGCCGAGGGGTTGCGGATGGTCGGAATGATTGTCTCCGCCCTGGTGAACCATCAGCGCCAAGCCTTTGATATCGCCCAAGCTCTTCAGGCGCGGCGCCAGCACTGGCTGACTGGCTTTGCCCTCGCTGTCGACGTACAGCGCCGGCAGGTCGCCCATATGGCCGTCACCCCATGGCTCGCCATGCTTGCCGCTGTTCTTCGGGTCCCAGTGACCGCCCGCTGCGCCAGCCGGGGTCTGCTTGCCATCGATCTCGGCCGGCTCGCAACTGCCCTTGGCGTGAACGTGAAAGCCGTGGGCGCCAGGCTGCAGGCCAGATAGCTCGGGGCGGAACACCAGCCCGTATTCGCTGTTTTCGATCTTGACGCTGCCGACCGATTCGCCGACGCCCTGTGCCGTCACGGCGTTCACCTTGACGTTCAATGTATCAGCCTGAACGGCGACCGCAGTGCAGCCGGCCAGCGCGGCGATGATCCACTGTTTCATCTGGAAGCTCCTTTGTACAAACGGCGACGGGCTGTCGCCGGTTGCTAGTGTGACTGCCAGTTGTCGGTGGCGTTCGCTGGCGCGGCGGCTCGCAGGTCTGGCTAGGGACAGACCGTGCGGCGGGCTCTGCGACGGGCCGCAGAAGTTGGACCCCTTCTTGCTATAACCCGGGCAGGACGCTTGTCGCGTCAAGAATTCGTTCTGTATCCCCGGGGGCTACGTTGGATCGCACGCAACTCATCAATATTCGCAATGGCCTGACGGGTGCGGGGCGCGGCAACCTCGGCGTGCCGCTGCTGCTGCTCGTGATGATGGGCATGATGATGCTGTCGGTGCCGCCGTTCCTGCTGGATCTGCTGTTCACCTTCAACATTGCGTTGTCGATCGTCGTGCTGCTGGTCAGCGTCTATGCGTTGCGCCCGCTGGATTTCGCGGTGTTCCCGACGATTCTGCTGGTCGCCACGCTGATGCGTCTGGCGTTGAACGTGGCGTCGACGCGGGTGGTGTTGATCAACGGCCATGAAGGCGGCTCCGCTGCCGGCCATGTGATCGAGGCCTTCGGTAATGTGGTGATCGGCGGCAACTACGTCGTCGGTATCGTGGTGTTCGCGATCCTGATGATCATCAACTTCGTCGTGGTGACCAAGGGTGCCGGCCGCATCTCGGAAGTGAGTGCGCGCTTCACCCTTGATGCCATGCCCGGCAAGCAGATGGCGATCGACGCCGACCTCAACGCCGGCCTGATCGACCAGGAAGAAGCCAAGAAGCGTCGTAGTGAAGTGTCATCGGAAGCTGATTTTTACGGTTCCATGGATGGTGCGTCGAAGTTCGTCCGTGGTGACGCCATCGCCGGTCTGCTGATTCTCTTCATCAACCTGATCGGCGGCGTCGGTATCGGCATGGCGCAGCACGGTATGAGCTTCAGCGATGCCGGCCAGGTCTATGCACTGCTGACCATCGGTGATGGCCTGGTTGCGCAGATTCCTTCGCTGCTGCTGTCTACCGCGGCGGCCATCATGGTCACCCGTGTTACCAGTTCCGAGGACATGGGGCAGCAGGTGCAGCGGCAGATGTTCGCCTCGCCCAAGGCGCTGGCCGTTTCCGCGGCAATCATGATTGCCATGGGTCTGGTTCCCGGCATGCCGCACATGTCCTTCCTCGGCCTTGGCGCCGCGGCTGCAGGTGGTGCGTACTGGATCTGGCATCGGCAGAAGCAGGTCGTGAAGAAGGCCGAGCAGGAAGTACAGAAGCAGCAGGATCTGCTCCCGGCCCAGCGTGCGGCGGAAACCAAGGAGCTGGGCTGGGACGATGTGACGCCGGTGGACATGGTGGGGCTGGAAGTTGGCTACCGGCTGATTCCGCTGGTGGATCGCAACCAGGGGGGGCAACTGCTGGCGCGTATCAAGGGGGTGCGCAAGAAGCTCTCGCAGGACCTGGGTTTCCTGATGCCCTCGGTTCACATCCGCGACAACCTGGATCTGCTGCCCAACGCCTATCGCTTGACGCTGATGGGTGTGAGCCTGGCCGAGGCTGAGGTCTATCCGGATCGCGAGCTGGCGATCAATCCGGGCCAGGTGTTCGGACCGCTGAACGGCATTACCGCCAGAGACCCGGCGTTTGGGCTGGAGGCGGTCTGGATCGAGGCGAGTCAGCGCGATCAGGCGCAGTCGCTGGGTTACACCGTGGTGGATGCCAGTACTGTGGTCGCTACCCACCTCAATCAGGTATTGCACAAGCATGCACATGAGCTGCTTGGCCATGAGGAAGTCCAGCAACTGTTGCAGCTGCTGGCCAAGAGCTCGCCCAAGCTGGCCGAGGAGCTGGTGCCCGGGATGGTTTCGCTGTCAACGCTGCTCAAGGTGCTGCAAGCCTTGCTGCAGGAGCAGGTGCCGGTGCGCGACATCCGTACCATCGCCGAGGCCATCGCCAATGCCGCCGCCAAGAGTCAAGATCCCGCCGCAATGGTGGCCGCGGTGCGCGTCGCACTGTCTCGCGCAATCGTGCAAAACGTTGTGGGACTAGAGCCGGAGCTGCCTGTGATCACCCTGGAGCCTCGGTTGGAACAGATTTTGCTCAATAGCCTGCAGAAGGCTGGGCAAGGCTCCGAAGACGGCATTCTGCTGGAGCCGGGAATGGCCGAGAAGTTGCAAAGGTCCCTGGTAGAAGCAGCACAGCGTCAAGAAATGCTCGGCAAACCGGCGGTGTTGCTGGTAGCCGGCCCGGTACGGGCGATGCTTTCGAGATTCGCGCGTCTGGCGGTGCCGAACATTCATGTTTTGGCCTACCAGGAAATACCGGACAACAAGCAGGTCACCATCGTCTCGACGGTGGGTCAGAATTAACCGAGGGTGCAGGCCATGCAGGTCAAACGTTTCTTCGCCGCCGATATGCGCATCGCCATGAAAATGGTCCGCGACGAGCTGGGCGCCGATGCCGTGATCATCGGCAATCGCCGGGTGGCCGGTGGCGTCGAGCTGACTGCTGTGCTCGATTACCCTATGCAGTCCGCACCGGCGGCCAACAAGCCCAATCCGGCGCTGGAAGCCGAATTACGCAAGACGCAGTCGCGCCTGGCCAATGCACATGCCGAGCTGAGCACTGCCCCGCGGGCGAAAATGCAGGATCGTCAACTGGTTGACGAGAAGCCCGCCGCAGCCGCCAGCAAGGTGCAGTCGGAGGCGGTCGCCGAGCCTTCCCCTGCGGCCGATTTCCGTGCCATCGAAGCGATGTACTCGGAATTGCACGGTCTGCGCGAGCTGATCGAAGTGCAGCTCGGCTCGATCGCCTGGGGCCAGGAGCAGAGCCGTCGTCCGCAGCAGGCCGGCCTCTGGCGCCGCCTGCAGCGTCTTGGCCTGCCGGCCGAGTTGTCGCGTAGCCTGCTGGAAAAGGTCGCCGGTATCAACGAGCCGCGTCAGGCCTGGCGCATGGTGCTGGCGTATCTGGCGCAGGCAATCAAGGTCACCAAGAACGAGCCGCTGGAAGAGGGCGGTGTGATTGCTCTGGTCGGCCCAGCAGGCGTCGGCAAGACCACTACGCTGGCCAAGCTGGCTGCTCGCTACGTGCTGAAACACGGCGCGCAGAGCATTGCGCTGGCCAGCATGGACAATTATCGGATCGGTGCGCAGGAGCAGCTCAAGACACTGGGCCGGATCCTCGACGTGCCGGTGGTGCAGATCGATCCTAGCCAGCCGCTGAGCAAATCGCTGGCCTCGCTGGCGCGTAAGCGGATCATCCTGATCGACACCGCCGGCTTGCCGGCAAGCGATCCGACGCTGCGCATGCAGCTCGAAGCGCTGTCGGACAAGGGCGTCAAATCGAAGAATTACCTGGTGCTGGCGGCAACCAGCCAGAGCCAGGTGCTCAAGGCCGCATGGCACAACTATCGTCGTTGTGGGCTGGCCGGTTGTATCCTGACGAAGCTCGACGAGGCGGGCAGCCTTGGCGATGTGCTCGGTCTCACGATCAGCCAGCATTTGCCGATAGCCTACCTCGCCGATGGTCCCCGGATTCCTGACGACCTGCATCTGCCGCGCAGCCATCAGCTGGTCAGTCGGGCGGTGAGCCTGCAGTCCGGCGAGGAGCCGAGCGAAGAAACCATGGCCGACATGTTCGCCGGGTTGTACAACGGCTCGTCACGGCGGGCTGGATGATGCTGCGACAGCGGTACTCGAATGAATCAGATGCGTGCCATGCGGACGCATCGCCGGCCGCAAGGCCCCAGCAAGATATAGGCATGTGAACATGGGTATGCATCCCGTACAGGTGATTGCGGTGACTGGCGGCAAGGGTGGCGTCGGCAAGACCAACGTGTCGGTCAATCTGGCACTGGCGCTGGCGGACCTCGGCCGGCGTGTGGTGTTGCTTGACGCCGACCTTGGCCTGGCCAACGTCGACGTGCTGCTGGGGCTTACCACCAAGCGCACCCTGGCTGACGTCATCGCCGGCGAATGTGATCTGCGCGACGTGCTGATCCAGGGGCCGGGCGGCATCCGCGTAGTGCCGGCCGCATCCGGCACGCAGAGCATGGTGCAGCTGTCTTCCCTGCAGCACGCCGGGTTGATCCAGGCGTTCAGCGAGCTTGGCGACGAGCTCGACGTGCTGATCATCGACACCGCGGCTGGCATCGGCGATTCCGTGGTGAGCTTCGTGCGCGCAGCTCAGGAAGTGCTGCTGGTGGTCACCGACGAGCCCACGTCCATCACCGACGCCTATGCACTTATCAAGCTGCTGAACCGCGATTACGGCATCAGCCGCTTCCGCGTGTTGGCCAACATGGCTCACGCACCGCAGGAAGGCCGCAATTTGTTCGCCAAGCTGACCAAGGTTACCGAGCGCTTTCTCGACGTGGCGCTGCAGTATGTCGGTGCGGTCCCTTACGACGAAGCGGTGCGCAAGGCCGTGCAGAAGCAGCGCGCAGTCTATGAAGCGTACCCGCGCTCGAAATGTGCACTAGCCTTCAAGGCGATCGCGCAGAAGGTTGATACCTGGCCGCTGCCGGCGACGCCGCGGGGTCATCTTGAGTTCTTCGTAGAGCGCCTCATCAGCCCCGCTTCACCCAGCCACGAATGACAGGTGCCGGATCCGCTATGTATTACAGCAAGGCTCAGGCAAAGGATGCGCAGTACCGCCTGATCGATCAGTACGCCCCGTTGGTCAAGCGAATCGCTTACCACTTGTTGGCGCGTCTGCCTGCAAGCGTGCAAGTGGACGATCTGATTCAGGCTGGAATGATCGGACTGCTGGAAGCAGCTAAGAAATACGACGCCGGCAAGGGTGCCAGCTTTGAAACCTACGCCGGTATCCGCATTCGCGGCACCATGCTGGACGAAGTCCGCAAGGGTGACTGGGCGCCGCGTTCGGTGCATCGCAATTCGCGGATGGTCAGCGAGGCGATCCGGGCGATCGAAGCGAAAACCGGGCGCGACGCTAAAGATCACGAGGTTGCGGCCGAACTTAAGCTAAGTCTCGACGAGTATTACGGCATTCTGGGCGATACGCTGGGGAGTCGCCTGTTCAGCTTCGACGATCTGCTGCAGGAAGGCGATCATGGCGAGCTCGAGGAAGACGCTGCCAGTCTCCACCCGGAGCCGTTCCGTGATCTCGAGGATGAACGTTTTCAGCAGGCGCTGGCCGACGCCATCGCCAACCTGCCCGAGCGTGAAAAGCTGGTGCTGTCGCTGTATTACGACGAAGAATTGAATTTGAAGGAAATCGGTCTGGTGCTGGGGGTCAGCGAGTCGCGTGTGAGCCAGTTGCATAGCCAGTGCGCTGCGCGCTTGCGCGCGCGCCTCGGCGAATGGCGCGCCAATTGACGATTGTTTGCGGTATGACGTGCTCGGTTTGCTGAGGCATTTTGGGACTTACGGAGGTCGACTTGGACAAGAACATGAAAATCCTCATCGTCGATGACTTCTCGACGATGAGACGAATCATCAAGAACCTCCTGCGTGATCTGGGGTTCACCAACACCGCCGAAGCGGATGACGGTACTACCGCGCTGCCGATGCTCAAGAGCGGTAGCTTCGACTTCCTGGTGACCGACTGGAACATGCCGGGAATGAGCGGCATCGATCTGCTGCGCACCGTGCGTGCCGATGAGCGCCTCAAGCACCTGCCGGTGCTGATGGTGACGGCCGAAGCGAAACGCGATCAGATCATCGAAGCCGCCCAGGCTGGGGTTAACGGCTATGTGGTCAAGCCTTTCACTGCCCAGGTGCTCAAGGAGAAGATCGAGAAGATCTTCGAGCGCGTCAACGGCTGAAGCAGCAACGCCGCGAGGGCACTATGACGCAAGCAGACCAAAGCCTGGCAGAGTTCGAAGCGACTCTGAAGGCGCATGCACCCAAGTTGATCGAAAGTCTGCAGCAGGGCCGCTTCGATGAAGCGACGCAGATGTTCAATGAGCTGAATCAGGTGCGCAACCACGGGCTCTATCTGGAGGTTGGCAAGCTCACACGCGAGCTGCACAACGCCATCGTCAAGCTCGAGATGGACACCTGCGCCACTGGCGGCGATCCGTCGCCGATCACGGACGCGACCGATCGCCTGTCCTACGTGGTGGAGATGACCGAGAAGGCTGCCAACCGCACCATGGACCTGGTCGAAGAATCAGCGCCGCTGGTGAACTACGTGAGCTATGAGGCGCAGAGCCTGACAGCCGACTGGCAGCGTTTCATGCGTCGTGAAATGAACGCCGATCAGTTCCGCGACCTGGTCAAGCGCATCGACCAGTACTTGCAGCGCAGCATGAACGACGGCGGCCAGCTGTCGCAGAACCTCAGCGAAATCATGCTGGCGCAGGACTTCCAGGACCTGACGGGCCAGGTGATCAAGCGAGTGACCCGCCTCATCAGTGACCTCGAAAGCAACCTGCTCAATCTTGTCCTGATGGCGGGGCAGGTCGATCGCGTGGCAGGCATCCAGCATGACCGCGAGGCGATGCGCGCCGAGCAGGAAAAGAAAAAACAAGAAAAAGAGCCTTCCAAGGGTGAAGGTCCGCAGATGCATGCCGATATGCGTGAAGACGTCGTTTCCGGCCAGGACGATGTCGATGATCTGCTTTCAAGCCTGGGCTTTTAGGGGAAGTGAATATGAGCTTCGACGCCGATGAAGAAATCCTCCAGGACTTCCTGGTAGAGGCCGGCGAGATTCTCGAACTATTGTCCGAGCAACTCGTGGAGCTGGAAAGCAGCCCCGATGACATGGCGTTGCTCAATGCGATTTTTCGCGGGTTCCATACGGTCAAGGGCGGTGCCGGGTTCCTCCAGCTGCATGAGCTGGTGGAGTGCTGCCATATCGCCGAAAACGTCTTCGACATCCTGCGTAAGGGTGAGCGTCGAGTCGATTCCGAACTGATGGATGTCGTTCTGCAGGCGCTCGACGCCGTGAACGCGATGTTCAGCCAGGTCCGCGAGCGCGTCGAGCCGACGCCAGCCTCGCGTGAGTTGCTTGCGGCGCTGGCACGTCTGGCGGAGCCAGCCTCGGCTGATGAGCCAGCGCCGGCAGTCGAACCGCAGGTCGTGGCCGAATCCCGGTCCGAGGGCGCCGATAGCGAATTCGAACAGATGCTCGATGCCATTCAGCCGGCCGCCAGCGAGCCGGCTGCGGCCGAAGTAGCGACTGGCCCTGCCACCGACGAGATTACCGACGACGAATTCGAGTCGCTGCTCGACCAGCTGCATGGCAAGGGACAATTCTCTGCCGCTGCGGGTGCCTCGATGCCTGCCGAGAGCGAGTTCGTTGCTGCGCCGACCAGTGACGAAATCACCGATGACGAATTTGAAGCCTTGCTGGACCAGCTGCATGGCAAGGGCAAGTTCGAAGCGGCCCCGTCTGAACCCGCTGCGCCAGCAAGCGCCGAACCGGCAAAGGGCGGTGGAACAGCTGGTGCGGCTGATGAGATCACCGACGACGAGTTCGAAGCACTGCTCGATCAACTGCATGGCAAGGGCAAGTTCGAGCCTGCGGTCGTCGAGACTCCGGCTGAACCTGCTGCGGCTGTGCCGATCAAACCGGCGCCCAAGCCTGCCCCTGCTGCTGCTCCGGCCAAGGCCGCTCCGGCAGCTGCGGTGAGCAAGCCGGCCGCGGCTGCTCCGGCGGAAAAGCCTCCGGCCGAGGCCGAGACCACCGTGCGCGTCGATACCGCACGCCTGGACGAGATCATGAACATGGTCGGCGAGCTGGTGCTGGTGCGTAACCGTCTGGTACGCCTGGGCTCCAACAGCGGCGACGAGGCGATGGCCAAGGCCGTCTCCAACCTCGACGTGGTGACGGCCGATCTGCAGAGTGCGGTGATGAAGACCCGCATGCAGCCGATCAAGAAGGTTTTCGGTCGCTTCCCGCGCCTGGTCCGCGACCTGGCTCGCAGCCTGAAGAAAGAGATCAACCTTGAGCTCGTCGGTGAAGAAACCGATCTCGACAAGAACCTGGTCGAAGCCCTGGCCGATCCGCTGGTGCACCTGGTGCGCAACGCGGTCGACCACGGTATCGAGATGCCCGAGGAGCGCGAAGCCGCCGGCAAGCCACGTACCGGACGGGTAGTGCTTTCCGCCGAGCAGGAAGGCGACCATATCCTGTTGATCATCAGTGATGACGGCAAGGGTATGGATGCCAACGTCCTGCGCGCCAAGGCCGTCGAGAAAGGCATGCTGGAGAAGGATGCCGCCGATCGCCTGAGCGACCTGGAGTGCTATAACCTGATCTTCGCGCCGGGCTTCTCGACCAAGACCGAGATTTCCGACGTGTCCGGCCGCGGTGTCGGCATGGACGTGGTCAAGACCAAGATTTCCCAGCTCAATGGCACAGTGAACGTGTTCTCCACCAAGGGCCAGGGCTCGCGGGTGGTGATCAAGGTGCCGCTGACCCTGGCGATCATGCCGACCCTGATGGTCATGCTCGGCAACCAGGCCTTCGCCTTCCCGCTGGTCAACGTCAACGAGATCTTCCACCTCGACCTGTCGCGGACCAACGTCGTCGATGGCCAGGAAGTGGTGATCGTCCGCGACAAGGCGCTGCCGCTGTTCTACCTCAAGCGCTGGCTGGTCAACGATGCGGCTCAGGAAGAGCAGCGTGAAGGCCATGTAGTAATTCTCAGCGTCGGCAATCAGAGCATCGGCTTCGTCGTCGATCAGCTCGTGGGCCAGGAAGAAGTGGTCATCAAGCCGCTTGGCAAGATGCTGCAGGGTACGCCTGGCATGTCCGGCGCGACGATCACCGGCGATGGCCGCATCGCGCTGATTCTCGATGTTCCCAGCATGCTCAAGCGCTACGCACGCAGGATTTGATTCAGTCAGGCAGCGCTTACCTCGGATGGGAGCGCTGCCGCTAGGAGTGATGTATGGCAGTCAAGGTCCTGGTCGTCGACGATTCCGGCTTCTTTCGTCGGCGCGTCTCGGAAATCCTTTCCTCTGATTCGAATATCCAGGTCGTCGGCACCGCCACCAACGGACGCGAGGCGATCGACCAGGTGCTGGCGTTGAAGCCGGATGTCATCACCATGGACTACGAGATGCCGATGATGGACGGCATCACGGCGGTGCGGCAGATCATGCAGCGCTGCCCCACACCGGTGTTGATGTTTTCCTCGCTGACGCACGAAGGCGCTCGGGTCACCCTCGATGCACTGGATGCCGGCGCCGTCGACTATCTGCCGAAGAACTTCGAAGACATTTCGCGTAACCCGGATAAGGTCAAGCAGCTGCTGTGCGAGAAGGTACATACCGTTTCGCGCAGCAACCGGCGCTACAGCACGTTCTGTACCTCGAGCGTAAGTACGCCGCCGGTATCCGCGCGTGGCACTGCCTCGACATTGGCTACTGCAGCCCCCCGGACCGGCGCTACAACGCCAGCGCCCGCGGCGCCGGCAGCTCGTTCGCCGGCGCCCAAGCGCAAGGCGTACAAGCTGGTGGCCATCGGTACGTCTACTGGCGGTCCGGTGGCGCTGCAGCGTGTGCTCACTCAGCTCCCGGCGAATTTCCCCGCGCCGATCGTGCTCATCCAGCACATGCCGGCCGCGTTCACCAAAGCCTTCGCCGATCGTCTGGACAAGCTTTGCCGCATTCGTGTCAAGGAGGCCGAGGACGGCGACGTGCTGCGCCCAGGGCTTGCTCTGCTGGCACCGGGTGGCAAGCAGATGATGATCGATGGCCGCGGTGCGGTCCGCATCCTGCCGGGCGATGATCGCCTCAACTACAAGCCCTGCGTCGACGTTACCTTCGGTTCGGCCGCCAAGTCGTTTCACGACAAGGTGCTGGCGGTGGTGCTGACCGGCATGGGTGCCGATGGTCGCGAAGGCGCACGGTTGCTCAAGCAGAGCGGCAGCCAGGTGTGGGCGCAGGATGAAGCCAGCTGCGTGATCTATGGCATGCCGATGGCGGTGGTCAAAGCCAACCTGAGTGATGCGGTCTACGGGCTCGACGATATCGGTCGCAATCTGGCCGAGGCGTGCATCTGATGGAGGCCCGCCTCTAATGGACGTGCTCAGCCTGATCGGGCTGCTGTTGGCGTTCGTCGCCATCGTTGGGGGCAATTTTCTCGAGGGCGGCCATATCTCGGCGCTGCTCAATGGGCCGGCCGCGTTGATCGTGCTTGGCGGTACCCTGGGTGCCGTCCTGCTGCAGACGCCCATCGCCGTGTTCATGCGGGCGATGAGTATCGGTCGCTGGATATTCTTTCCGCCGCGGATCGATCTCGCGCGCGGCATCCTCATGGTCACTACCTGGAGCAATACTGCGCGCAAGGAGGGGTTGCTCGGCCTTGAGCCGGTCGCCGAGACGGAACCCGACCCATACGCGCGCAAGGGCCTGCAGTTGCTGGTCGATGGCGCCGAGCCGGAAGTGATCCGCAGCATCCTCGAGGTCGATCTGTATACCCAGGAGGGGCGTGACCTGCGCGCGGCCAAGGTCTACGAGAGCATGGGTGGCTACTCGCCGACCATCGGCATCATCGGCGCGGTAATGGGGTTGATCCACGTGATGGGCAATCTGGCCGATCCCAGCCAGCTGGGCAGCGGCATCGCCGTTGCGTTCGTGGCGACCATCTATGGCGTCGCTTTCGCCAACCTGCTGGTGCTGCCGGTCGGCAACAAGCTGAAGAGCGTCGTCCAGCGGCAGACCGCCTATCGCGAGATGCTGCTGGAGGGCGTGCTGTCCATCGCCGAGGGCGAAAATCCGCGTTCCATCGAGATGAAGCTGCAAGGCTTCATGGACTGACCGCCATGGCCAGACGCAGACCACCGGAAGAGCACGAGAATCACGAGCGATGGCTGGTGTCCTACGCCGACTTCATCACGCTGTTATTTGCCTTCTTCGTGGTGATGTACTCGATCTCCTCGATCAACGAGGGCAAGTACAAGATCCTCTCCGATTCGCTGGTCGGCGTGTTCAATCAGGTCGATCGTTCGGTCAAGCCCATCCCCATCGGTGAGGAGCGACCTCGGACCACCGAGGCGGATGTGTCCCAGGTCGAGGATCTGTCGGGCCCGGCTTCGTCGGCGGGGAAGCCGACCCTCGATCCGCTGGAGCGAATTGCGCAGAGCATGCGCGAGACGTTCGGCGAGCTGATCGCCAACGAGCAACTGACGATCCGTGGCAATGAGCTGTGGATCGAGATCGAACTCAACTCCAGCCTGCTGTTCCCCAGCGGCGATGCGCTTCCCAACGACCAGGCATTTCTGCTGATCGACAAGGTCGCCGGAATTCTGGCCCCTTTCGACAACCCGATCCATGTCGAAGGGTTTACCGACAATCTGCCAATCAGCACCAGCCAGTTCCCTACCAACTGGGAGCTGTCCGCAGCCCGCGCTGGCAGCGTTGTGAGGATGCTTGCAGCGCAGGGGGTGGACCCTTCGCGGATGGCAGCGGTGGGCTATGGCGAATTTCAGCCCGTGGCGGACAACGCGACGGCCGAAGGCCGGGCGCGCAACCGGCGGGTGATTCTGGTGGTGTCGCGCAATCTCGATGTGCGCCGGAGTGTCACCGGAATGGGCAGCAGCAATGTACGGCCTGACGATGCGTTGCGCCGGGCTGGCACACAATCTGCACCGGCTGTGTCCATGTAAGCGCTTCAGGGCGCAGTCGTCAAAACACCGTCGCTTTGCCGTTTCAGGCAATGCCGTTCCGGTCAGCTTCGCCGGGTGGAAGATCAATGAGAGTCTGGGCTGTAGCCAATCAAAAGGGTGGGGTGGGCAAGACCACTACGTCGATCGCACTGGCGGGCTTGCTGGCCGATTCCGGCAAGCGCGTCGTCGTGCTGGATCTGGATCCGCATGGGTCGATGACCAGCTATTTCGGGCATGATCCCGATAACCTGGACCATAGCGTCTTCGATCTCTTCCAGCACCAGGGTACCGTGCCGGATGGCCTGCCGTGGCAGCTGCTGCTGGCCACCAGTCACGAGCGTATCTCGCTGATGCCTTCCAGTACCGTGCTGGCGACACTCGAGCGCCAGTCGCCCGGGCAGAACGGCCTCGGGCTGGTCATTGCCAAGAGCCTGTCGCAGCTTTGGCAGGACTTCGATTACGCCATCATCGACAGCCCGCCGCTGCTCGGCGTGCTGATGGTCAACGCGCTGGCTGCCAGTCAGCAGCTGGTGATTCCGGTGCAGACGGAGTTTCTGGCGATGAAGGGTCTCGAGCGAATGGTCAGCACGCTGTCGATGATCAACCGTTCGCGCAAGCAAGCGCTGCCTTACACCATCGTGCCGACCTTGTTCGACCGCCGCACCCAGGCCTCGATGAATACGCTCAAGGTACTGCGAGCCGGTTATGCCGATCATCTCTGGCCAGCGTTCATCCCGGTCGATACGCGGCTGCGCGATGCCAGCCGCGCCGGCCTGACGCCTTCGCAGTTCGATCCGACCAGTCGTGCGGTTCTTGCCTATCGTGCCTTGCTCAAGCATCTGCTGGCGTCGCAAGTGTCTCCGCAGGTGGCGTGAAGTGCCATGCCGCTCGGCGCCTGCCAGCTCAAGTTTGTCGCGCCAGTGGCCGATAGCCTGTTCAGATTCTCATAACGAGTTCGTTCCATGAGCCGCACCGTCCTAACCGAAACCCGATCCCAGCAGGCGCTGCAGTCCTATCTCGATGGGCTGTTGCAGGACGCTGCCATCGAACTGGCCGACTCGGTCAGTCAGGACGAATTCCAGGCGGCCGTGCTCGAGGAGCAACTGCGTGATACACGGCAGAGCCAACCGCCGCGTCTGGAAATAGTCCAGCCGGCGCCGCCGCCCGTGGTGGAAGCGCCTCTGGCGATGCCGTCGGTGCTGACTCTTGAGCCGGTCGTGGAGCTCGAGGTTGCGCCGCAGCTGCCCAGCGAGCCAGTCGAAGCCGTGCCTGACGCTCATCCGGGTTGGGGTGAGGAGCCTTTCGAGTGTCTGCTGTTCGATGTGGCAGGGTTGACCCTGGCGGTGCCGCTGGTGTGCCTGGGCTCCATCTATCCGCTGGCCGGGCAGGAGCTGACGCCGCTGTTCGGTCAGCCCGACTGGTTTCTTGGCATACTGCCGAGCCAGTCAGGCAATCTGAAGGTGCTGGACACCGCGCGCTGGGTGATGCCTGATCGGTACCGTGACGACTTCCGCGAGGGGTTGCAGTACGTGATCTCGGTTCAGGGCTACGAATGGGGGCTGGCGGTCCATCAGGTCAGTCGCTCGATTCGCCTCGACCCCAGTGAGGTCAAGTGGCGTACGCAGCGCAGTCAGCGTCCATGGCTGGCCGGTACGGTAATCGAGCATATGTGCGCGCTGGTCGACGTGACTGCGCTGGCCGAGCTGATCGCCAGTGGCGCTGTGAAACAGATGCAGGGCGCGACGAAGCCGCGGACGCATTGAAAGCAAACAATTGACGGTCGCGCCTGTTGCGCGGCCCGGCGATAGAATCGACCGCCATTGCGGTAACTGAAGAAGGTGGGGCTATGAAGATGACGTCTGCGCAGGGTTCCGAAGATCCTGTACTGCAATGGGTGACCTTCCGTCTGGACAACGAGACGTACGGTATCAACGTGATGCAGGTCCAGGAGGTGTTGCGTTATACCGAGATTGCGCCGGTACCGGGTGCTCCGAGCTATGTGCTCGGCATCATCAACCTGCGCGGCAATGTGGTGACGGTGATCGACACGCGTCAGCGTTTCGGCCTGGAAACCGCGTCGGTATCGGACAATACTCGAATCGTGATCATCGAGGCGGATCGTCAGGTCATCGGCATCATGGTCGATAGCGTTGCCGAGGTGGTCTATCTTCGCCAATCCGAGATCGAAACTGCGCCCAACGTCGGTAATGATGAGTCAGCCAAATTCATCCAGGGCGTTTGCAACAAGAACGGCGAGCTGCTGATTCTGGTCGAACTCGACAAGATGATGAGCGAAGAAGAATGGGCCGAGCTTGAGAGCATCTGATACATGCTGATCGCGTCGCTGGTCGCATCGTTGGTTGCGCTGGCCTTCTGCTGTCTTGGGCTGCTGGGCTTCTGCCTGTGGCTGCTCAGGCGGCAGCGGTTTCTGGCCGAACAACAGCAGCAACGCGATGCGAACAGGGATAAGCGCATCAAGGAGCTGAGCAGCCGCCTGGATGCCTATCTGGAAGGCAGCTTGCGCATGGGTGATGAGTTGCGTGAGCTGAGTCGCACGCTGGCGCCGTTGCCGGACAAGCTCACCCAGCTGGAACAGCGCGACCCCAACAACTTCTCCTTCTCCCAGGCGGCCAAACTGGTCGGCATGGGCGCAAGCGTCGACGACCTGACGCAGTCCTGTGGCCTGTCGCAATCCGAGGCGGAGCTGATGAGCAAACTGCATCAGGCTCGCAAGAAACCCTGATTGCGGTTTTTCCGTCGACTGGTCGTCCCTTCCGGGTCTTGCGCCGGAACCTCCCACACCCTGCACATTCCAATCCGTATCAGCTTGGCATTGCTGAGCTTGTCCAGGTCCCATGCTTGGGGCGAGGAGGGCAATGATGCGGCTTACTCTCATTCTGTTGCTGTTCATGGTTTCGCTTGGCGCTCAGGCCGTCGAGGCGCCAGACGATGTGGACGGCGCAATGACCGTAAACGTCTTTCAAGCCAAGCGCCTTCATGAACTGGGCGCCGTCTTCATCGATGTGCGTGCCGACCGCGAATGGTTATGGGGCCACGTGGAAGGCGCCGTGCACTTCGATCTGGCCAGTGATTTCGTCAGCCTGGCCGGGCCGGAGTGGCCGCGTGAGCTTCCGCTGGTGATTTACTGCGACAGCGAAATCTGCCCGCGTAGCGCGGAAGCCGCAAGAATGGCCGTGGCCTGGGGCTACCAGCGGGTGTTCTATTTCCGTGCCGGCTATTTCGCCTGGCAGCTGCATGATCTCCCTCAGGTCACTGGTGAAGATCGTGCAGCCGTCGTACTCAACGCGCAGGCCCACTGAGTTGCGGCAGGGGTGGCGCTGGTTCGCCTGCGCTCCGTTCGTGGAACCCTGGTGGGCATTTGCCCTTGAGATACCAGGCAAAGGCGATGATCTCCGCGATGGTGCGGTATAACGCTTCCGGGATCTCGTCGCCCAGCTCCAGTTTCGCCAACAATCTCACCAGATCGGCGTTCTCGTAGATCGGCACCTCATGTTCCCGAGCGATGGCGAGGATCGTCTCGGCCAGCTCGTCATCACCCTTGGCGCTCAGACTTGGCGCGTTGACACCGTCATAAGCTGAGCGCGATTGCCTGGCGTGGCTGCTTGTCGGTCATGCCTTTTCGTCCACGAAGCGTTGCTCCAGATTGGTGCTCGGACCCTGCGGTGGCATTCCTTGCCTGCAGCTCAGTTCTCCGACACTCAGCCCGGCTGCCTGTAGGCGCTCACGCAGATGGGTAAGTTCGGTCGCCACCAACTGGGCCGTGGCACTGCGCTCGGCCCACAGCTGGCTGGTGAGGGTGCCGCGCGTCAACTGTGCTTGAACTTGCAGTGGCCCGAGTGGTGCGACATCGAATGCGAGTTCGATCTTCCAGAGCGGCTCGCCACGCTCCTTTTCCTGCTTTCTCGGCTCTTCTTCGCGCTGCAGCTTGATTTGCAGCGGCACGATATCGCGCTGGTCGCGCATTGGCAGCTCCAGCTGCCAGGTGGTGAGGAGGGCGCCGTCCGGGCCGATTTGTGTCTGCGCGAGACTGGACAGTTGATGGGTCTGCAGCCTGGATACCGCGGCGGCTGCGAGCTTGAGCAGCATTTCGAGGTCGGCTTCTTCTTCCAGACCAGGCGGCAGCCGGGTTGGTAGCGGGAACCCCTGCGCGAGCTGACGGACATTGCTTTGCGCCAGGGAGCCCAGCGCTTGCCGCGCAAATGCAGGCAACGCCTGGCCCATGGCGGCACTGGCCTGGGCGCTGGCCAGCGGCGTGCTACCTGGAAGATTGGGCATTTGCGCCAGTAGGCGCAGCAGCCCAGCCTTGAGGTCGCCCTGCAGTCCTTCGGTTTGCCCGGCCAGCAAGCGTGCCTCAAGGAACACGCCGCTCCTGGCCAGCGCTGCGGCGAGTGCCTTGGCATCGCCCAGTTGCTGCATTTCGGGTATCAGCCCCAGCAGTTTTTCGGCGGCGCCGCGCAGCCCCCCGGGGAGCGCCCCGATACCACCCTGTAGAGCCTTGAACAGGCCTTCCAGCGAGGCCTGGCGGTTGTGTTGGGCGCCCAGTTGCTCGCCGAGATGCAGCTGATCGAGGCGCCCGCTCAGCGGAAGGAATGCGAGGGATTGGTCGCCCTTAACCTGCGCTGTCAGCAGGCTGCCGAGTGCCAGCGGGTTGGCTGATTCGATATTCAGCTTCTGTCCAGCGACGGAGCTGTTGAGCAGGCTGATGACCGCCTTGAAGATCTTCTGCCCGTCCTCCGGCTGCTGTTGACTGGTCGCCACGACACGGCCCTGGATGACGCTGCCGACCGGCAGTTGTTGAAGGTCGATCATCGAGGCGGGCTGGCGCCCGGCGATCTGTGGGGCGGCCAGCAACCGGGTGTCGGACAGGGCGGTGATGACGTATGCGGTGCCGGGTGGCGGCGCCTTGTTGCTGCTGACCTCGACGGTCGCCTGGCGCCCGCTGCCCATGGTCAGCCGCAGCACCAGCCGAAATGCCTGCGCCGCTTCCCTGATGCTGACTACCTCCGCTTCGGCGTTTTCGCCAGCCGCCAGAAGGCCTTGCATCGGTTGCAGCAGTTTCAAAGCGAGGTCATTCGCCGCTGCCGCCTGGCGCGGCGCGCTGCTTGGGGGCAGGGCAGTGGTACTCTTGATCTCGGTCATCTTTCCTCAAATGCTCTTACAACCTTTCGCGTTCGCGGCCCTCGGCACCAAAGGTTGCCATGTATAATTCCGCCCGCCTGGCCCTGCTTCCTGAGTATAGCGGCCAGGCCTTTTTCATCTTGAGGTGTCGCCAGCCGTGTCAACTCCCTTTCTCGAAGCCGTAGCCCTCGCTTGCGAACGGGATTGGCGGCTGCTTTTCGACAAGCTGGATCTGCGTCTCGAGAGTGGGGAAATGCTGCAGATTTCCGGGCCCAATGGCAGCGGCAAAACCAGTCTGCTGCGCCTGCTATGCGGCCTGATGCAACCAACCGCAGGCGAGGTGCTGCTCAAGGGCCGGTCGCTCAGCGCTCAGCGTGGTGAACTGGCACGCAACCTGTTGTGGATCGGCCATGCTGCTGGCATCAAGGGCTTGCTGACAGCTGAGGAGAATCTCACCTGGCTCTGTGCGTTGCACCAGCCGGCCAGCCGCGAGGCGATATGGCATGCACTTGCCGAAGTGGGACTGCGCGGGTTCGAAGACGTGCCCTGTCATACCCTTTCTGCTGGCCAGCAGCGCCGCGTGGGGTTGGCGCGTCTGTATCTCTCGCCACCGCCGCTGTGGATTCTCGATGAGCCATTTACCGCGCTCGACAAACATGGCGTGGCTCAGCTTGAGAGGCATCTCGCAGCGCATTGCGAGCAGGGCGGACTGGTCGTACTGACCACTCACCACAGCCTGACGGAAAAGCCTACCGGCTACTGTGAGCTCGATCTGGGACAGCGAGCCGCATGAGCAGCGTATTCACTCTTCTGCTGGCGCGCGAGACGCGTCTGCTGTTCCGTCGCCCGGCTGAGCTGGCCAACCCGCTGGTGTTCTTCGCCATCGTTATCGCGTTGTTCCCGCTTGCGGTAGGGCCGGAGACTCAGCTTCTGCAAACCATCTCTCCCGGCTTGGTCTGGGTGGCAGCACTATTGGCCGTTCTGCTGTCACTGGATGGTCTTTTTCGCAGTGATTTCGAAGATGGCTCGCTCGAGCAGTGGGTCGTTTCGCCGCACCCGCTCGCGCTCCTGGTTCTCGCCAAGGTGCTGGCGCACTGGGCTTTTTCCGGGTTGGCGCTGGTGCTACTGGCGCCGCTGTTGGGCTTGATGTTGGGTCTGCCGCTTGGGACCATTCCGGTGCTGCTGGTTTCACTGTTGCTGGGGACGCCGATTCTGAGTCTGCTCGGTGCGGTGGGCGCGGCGTTGACGGTAGGATTAAAGCGGGGTGGCTTGCTGCTGGCGTTGCTCATCCTGCCGCTCTACATCCCGGTACTGATTCTCGGCAGCGGCGCCCTGCAAGCGTCGTTGCAAGGTCTGCCGGCAGTCGGTCACCTGCTTTGGCTGGCCAGTCTGACTGCGTTGGCCGTGACCCTTACACCCTTTGCGATAGCTGCCGGGCTGAAGATCAGCGTTGGCGAATAGCGACACACCCAGATGGCCGGCGCTCACACCCGGTCGATGTAACGAATCTCGGGGCCTGCATTTGCAAGGTCCCGCTGGACGACGAGTCATCCGATGAACTGGACATGGTTTCACAAGCTGGGCTCACCCAAATGGTTCTACGAGATCAGCGGCCGCTGGCTGCCCTGGCTTGCCTGGGCAGCCGTGCTGCTGGTCAGCGTCGGTGTGGTCTGGGGTCTGGCGTTCGCGCCTGAGGATTACCAGCAGGGCAACAGCTTCCGGATCATCTATATCCACGTGCCGGCTGCGTTTCTCGCTCAGTCGATCTACGTGATGCTCGCAGTGGCGGGGGTGGTCGGGCTGGTCTGGAAGATGAAGCTGGCCGATGTGGCTCTGCAGCAGGCCGCCCCCATCGGCGCCTGGATGACCTTTATCGCCCTGTTGACCGGCGCGGTCTGGGGCAAGCCGACCTGGGGTGCCTGGTGGGTATGGGACGCACGGCTGACCTCAATGCTCATCCTGCTGTTTCTGTACTTCGGCATCATTGCGCTCGGACAGGCGATCAGCAATCGTGACAGCGCGGCCAAGGCGTGCGCTGTGCTGGCCATCGTCGGAGTGGTGAACATCCCGATCATCAAGTATTCGGTGGAGTGGTGGAACACGCTGCACCAGCCGGCAACGTTCACCGTCACCGAAAAACCGGCGATGCCAATTGAAATGTGGCTGCCGCTCCTGGTGATGGTGATCGGCTTCTACTGCTTCTTCACAGTGGTGCTGCTGATGCGCATGCGCCTGGAAGTGCTGCGTCGCGAATCGCGCGCCAGCTGGGTGAAGAATGAGGTCAAGGCTCTGGTAGGAAACAACTCGTGAACTTTTCATCCTTCGCGGATTTCATCGCCATGGGCAATCATGGCGTGTACGTCTGGACGTCCTATGGCATCAGCCTGGCTGTCCTGATTCTCAACGTCGCGCTGCCAGCCTTGGCACGCCGGCGTTACCTGCAAGATGAGGCGCGTCGTTTGCGCCGGGAGGAGTCGAAGTGAATCCGGTGCGCAAGAAGCGTCTTTTCATCGTCCTGGCGATCCTCGCCGGTGTCGGTATCGCCGTGGCGCTGGCGTTGTCCGCTCTGCAGCAGAACATCAACCTGTTCTACACGCCGACCCAGATCGCAGCGGGGGAGGCTCCTGAGGGCACCCGGATTCGAGCAGGCGGCCTGGTCGAAGAGGGTTCGGTGAAGCGTACCAACGACTCACTCAGCGTCGCCTTCCGTGTCACTGATGGCGCCAAGGCGATCACTATCACTTACCAGGGAATTCTCCCGGACCTGTTCCGCGAAGGGCAGGGTATCGTCGCGCTGGGTCGGGTCAATTCCGAGGGTGTTCTGGTTGCCGACGAAGTGCTGGCCAAGCATGACGAAAACTACATGCCGCCCGAAGTAACTCAGGCGCTGGAGAAGAGCGGCATGATGAAGCACTACGAGGGCGGTAAGCAGGAGTACGCGAAATGATTCCCGAGCTCGGCCATCTGGCGATGATTCTGGCGCTGTGCCTGGCAGTGGTCCAGGCCACGCTGCCGCTGATCGGTGCTTGGCGCGGTGACCGACAGTGGATGGGCCTGGCCCAACCAGCCGCCTGGGGTCAGTTCGCCTTTCTCGGTTTCTCCTTCGCCTGCCTGACCTACGCCTTCATGGTCGACGATTTCTCCGTTGCCTACGTCGCCCACAACTCCAACAGTGCCTTGCCCTGGTACTACAAGTTCAGCGCAGTCTGGGGCGCTCACGAAGGCTCCTTGCTGCTGTGGGCCTTCATCCTGGCCGGCTGGACCTTTGCCGTGGCGATCTTCTCCCGCCAGCTACCGGAAGACATGCTGGCGCGCGTGCTCGGCGTCATGGGTTTGATCAGCATCGGTTTCCTGCTCTTTCTTATCGTCACCTCGAACCCCTTCGAGCGGCTGCTGCCGCAGGTTCCAATGGATGGACGTGACCTCAATCCACTGCTGCAGGATTTCGGTTTGATCGTCCACCCGCCCATGCTTTACATGGGGTACGTGGGTTTCTCGGTGGCGTTCGCCTTTGCGATCGCCGCGTTGCTCGGTGGTCGCCTTGACGCGGCCTGGGCACGCTGGTCGCGTCCTTGGACGCTCGTCGCCTGGGCCTTCCTCGGCCTGGGCATTGCCCTTGGCTCCTGGTGGGCCTATTACGAGCTCGGCTGGGGCGGCTGGTGGTTCTGGGATCCGGTGGAAAACGCCTCCTTCATGCCCTGGCTGGTCGGTACGGCGCTGATTCACTCGTTGGCAGTGACCGAGAAGCGCGGCGTGTTCAAGAGCTGGACCGTGTTGCTGGCAATCGCGGCGTTCTCGCTGAGCCTGCTTGGGACCTTCCTGGTCCGTTCCGGCGTGCTGACGTCGGTGCACGCGTTTGCTACCGATCCCGAGCGTGGCGTGTTCATTCTGATCTTTCTGCTGATGGTGGTAGGCGGCTCGCTGACGCTGTTTGCCATGCGCGCGCCTGTGGTCAAAAGCCAGGTCGGGTTCGGCCTGTGGTCGCGCGAGACTCTGCTGCTAGTCAATAACCTGCTGTTGGTCGTCGCCACGGCGATGATTCTCCTCGGCACGCTCTATCCGCTGCTGCTGGACGCATTGTCCGGTGCCAAGCTTTCCGTCGGCCCACCGTACTTCAATGCGATGTTCGTTCCGCTGATTGGCGCGCTGATGCTGACGTTGGGTGTCGGAATCCTGGTGCGCTGGAAGGACACTCCGCTGAAGTGGTTGCTCGGCATGCTCACGCCAGTGCTGATCACCAGCGTAGTGCTTGGTGGTCTGGGCTCGTTGCTGTTCGGTGACTTCAACTGGGCGGTGCTTGCAGTGTCCTTGCTGGCGGCCTGGGTGGTGATCGCTGGCGTCCGTGATCTGCTGGACAAGACGCGCCACAAGGGTTTGTTCAAGGGCATGCGCAGCCTCGCGCCAAGCTACTGGGGCATGCATCTGGCGCACCTCGGGCTGGCGGTCTGTGCCATTGGCGTGGTACTCACCAGCCACCAAAGTGCGGAGCGCGATCTGCGCCTGGCTCCTGGGGAGTCGCTGTCGCTTGGCGGCTATGAGTTCGTCTTCGAAGGCGCGGTGCATCACGAAGGACCGAACTTCACGTCGGACAAGGCGACCATTCGCGTGCTCGACGGCGACAAGCAGATCGCCACGCTGCACCCGGAAAAGCGCCTGTACACCGTGCAGCAGATGCCGATGACCGAGGCGGGTATCGATGCGGGCTTCACCCGCGACCTTTATGTCGCGCTGGGTGAGCCGCTGGGTGATGGGGCGTGGGCCGTGCGTGTTCACATCAAGCCCTTCGTTCGCTGGATCTGGCTCGGAGCGCTGATGATGGGGCTCGGCGGTGTGCTGGCGGCGAGTGATCGTCGTTATCGAGTCAAGGTGAAGACCCGCGTGCGCGAAGCGCTGGGCATGGCCGCACAAGGAGCCTGATGTGAAACGATTGCTGATGTTGCTGCCGCTGGTGATTTTCCTGGTGGTTGCAGTGTTCCTTTATCGCGGCCTGTTCCTCGATCCTTCCGAGCTGCCTTCGGCGCTGATCGGCAAGCCACTACCGGCGTTCTCGCTGCCGTCGGTGGAAGACGAGCAGCGCGTCATCACCGCCGAGGACCTCAAGGGCAAGCCGGCGCTGGTCAACGTGTGGGCGACCTGGTGTGTCGCCTGCAAGGTCGAGCACCCAGTGCTGAACCGTCTTGCAGCTCAGGGTGTGGTGATTCATGGAGTCAACTACAAGGACGACAACGCCGCGGCGTTGAAGTGGCTCAACGAGTTCCACGATCCTTATCAGCTGAACATCCGCGACGAACGCGGCAGTCTTGGGCTGGATTTGGGAGTCTATGGCGCTCCTGAAACCTTCCTCATCGACAAGCAGGGCATCATCCGCCACAAGTTCGTCGGCGTGATCGACGATCGGGTCTGGCGAGAACAGCTGGCAGCGCTCTATCAGGAGCTGGTGGACGAATGAAACGACTGATCCGCGGTGCGCTGCTTGGTCTGTTCCTGGTCACGACCGCCCAGGCAGCAATCGATACCTATGAATTCAGGGACGAAGCCGAGCGTGAGCGCTACCGCACCCTAACCGAAGAGCTGCGCTGCCCGAAGTGCCAGAACCAGAACATCGCCGATTCCAACGCGCCGATCGCCATGGACCTGCGCCAGGAAATCTTCCGCATGCTGGAAGAGGGCCAAAGCAATGACCAGATCGTCGACTATCTCGTCGATCGCTACGGCGATTTCGTTCGTTACAAGCCGCCGGTAAACGCGAAAACCATGCTGCTCTGGTATGGGCCGGTTGGTTTGCTGGTCCTCGGCTTCGGCGTGCTGACCGTGATTCTGGTGCGTCGTCGCCGGGTCGAAAAGGCACCTGCATCAACCCTTTCCGAGACCGAGCGCGAACGTCTCGCCCAGCTTCTGGATAAAAAAGACTCATGATCGATTTCTGGATAGCCGCCGGCGCCTTGCTGCTGGTGGCATTGGCCTTTTTGTTGTTACCCATCCTGCGTGGCCGTCGAGCCCAGGCCGAAGAAGATCGTACGGCGCTGAACGTTGCCTTGTATGAAGAGCGCCTTGCCGAGTTGACCTCTCAGCACTCTGCCGGAACCTTGACCGCCGAGCAGTTGGAGGCTGGGCGAGCAGATGCTGCACGCGAGCTGTTGGAGGACACCGAGAATAGCGACAAGCCGCGAATCGCCAAGCTTGGTCGCAGCGTTCCGCTGATTGCGGCGGTTCTGGTGCCCCTGATGGGCTACGGGCTTTATATGTATTGGGGCGCCAGCGACAAAGTTCAGATGGCTCGACAGTTTTCGGAGCAGCCTCGCACAGTCGAGGAAATGACCGCTCATCTGGAGCAGGCCGTACAGGAGCAGCCGGATTCTGCCGAAGCCTGGTACTTCCTGGGTCGTACTTATATGAACCAGGAGCGTCCAGCCGACGCAGCCAAGGCTTTCGGGCGCGTGGTGGAAATTGCGGGCCGTCAGCCCGAGCTGCTCGGTCAGCTGGCGCAGGCGCTCTATTTCGCCGGTGACCGTCAGTGGTCCGATAAGCTTCAAGCCCTTACTGACGAAGCGCTGCAGGGCGATCCGCAGGAGGTGACCAGTCTCGGCCTGCTTGGCATCGCGGCATTCGAGGAAGCGCGTTATCCGGATGCCGTGCGCTTCTGGGAGCAACTGGTTGCGGCGCTTCCCGAAGAAGATCCTTCGCGCGAAGCGATCCGTGGCGGCATCGAGCGGGCGCGGCAGCAGATCGAGGGGGGCAGCTCCACCACCGAACAGGCCTCAGCGGCAAGCGAGAAGGCTGATAACGCAGGGGCCACGCTTCAGATTCAGGTTGCGCTGGACCCGAAGGTGGCGGAATCGGTTTCGCCGCAGGATACGGTTTTCGTATTCGCTCGCGCGGTAGCGGGGCCACCCGTTCCGCTGGCAGCAAAACGCCTGACGATTGCCGATCTGCCTGCAACCGTCACGCTTGGCGATGCCGATGCGATGGTGCCTTCGATGAAGATCTCCAGCGTCGAGCAGGTCACGGTAATGGCGCGGGTCTCCCGTTCCGGCGACGCAACAAAAGGTGAGTGGATGGGTCAAAGCGAAGCGCTTGATACTGCGAGCGATAACGCCATTGATCTGGTGATCGACCGCGCCGAGGCTCCCTGAACACCCATGAGGTAGAGATGCACACGAATTCGTCAGCACACCCGCTTAGGCTTGCGCGGTTCGGCCCGCGGGTCGTACTGCTCGGATTGACATTGGCGCTCGGCGCTTGCGCAGGTAATCCCTACGGTTCCGCGCCTCAGGGGCCTGCTCCAAGTCCGGTGCCGCGTGCGCCCGAGCCCAGTGGGCCGGTTATCTCACCCCCTCCTATCAAGGCGCCACCGGCACCCAGGGCTCCAACTACCCAGAAGAGCCATCCGCGTTATGCGCCACCACCGCACGTGGCTGCGCACTGGGACAATCGTCTTGGGGTCTATGTCGTGGAGGGGCGTGATCTCTTTTACCGGGAGCGCCTGTATTACCGGTGGGATGGCGACTGGTACTGTGCTGGGCGCCCCGATGGCCCGTGGGAGCCGGTCGCGCCGCCCAGTGTTCCGCCGGGTCTTCGTGACCGCTATTGATGTTACTCCTCGGCAGCAGGCGCTAACTTTTTGCGCTTCAGCCTAAAGGCGGCTTGCCTATTGCCGATAAAGGTTCAGCACCGTTGCACTGCAACGTTCCCAGCTGGCTCGGCCTATGCCGTCCATCGGGCTCATGCCCCGGAGTCGATAATGAATGCTTCCGTCAAGCGCCTCGAAGAAACTGGTTCCGCTCTACGCGATGCGCTGACGCAGCAGGACTGGGCCGCAATCAGTATGCTGGATCGCGAGTGCCGTAATGCCGTCGACGAGGCGATGCAGGCACATGAGCGCGACAGCGGCGTGGTTCGTCAGCGGTTGCAGGAGCTTCTTGATATGTATGGTGAGCTGGTAATGACCTGCCAGATTGAACAGGCACGGGTCGCAAGCGAGCTGCGTCAGCTGAATCAGTCTCAACAGGGTACCAAGGTCTACCAGCTATTCGCCTAAGCGTGGCCTCAGGCCCGACAGCTTCAAATTCTTCCCAGGATCACTGGGGCTGAATTCTTCCTCAATATTTATCATTACAAAGTATGTGGCATTATGCCGCTACCCTTTTGTTGGCGAGCGGCTAATTGGCGCTTATTGCCTGGTAAATACCTATCTTCGCGGTCATCGTGCACCGAAGTCTTCAAATCGATCTTGAGGCGTCTCTCAAGGTACTGATTTTTGGCTCGTTCTTTGGTCGCTAATTCACGCCATAAATTTGACTCAGTTCATTTTTTCATTAATCTACGTTCCATCTGCCATCAGTGTGATCGCCGTTCTTCCATGGATGCGAGCGCAGGCTTTCTTTCAGCTTCTTTAGAGCCCTATAAACAAGATGTGGCGTGAAACCAAGATTTTGTTGATAGACGATGATCACGACCGCCGGCGCGACCTGGCCGTCATCCTGAACTTTCTCAGCGAGGATCATCTGGCTTGTTCAAGCAGTGAATGGCAGGAGGCGGTCGCCGGCCTCGAATCCAGCCGTGTTGTCAACGGTGTCATGCTGGGCGACGTGTCCTCCAAGGGCGGCGCTGTCGAACTGATCAAGCAGATGGGCAAATGGGATGAAAATGTCCCGCTGATGCTGATCGGTGAGCCCGCTCCGGCGGACTGGCCGGACGATCTGCGACGCCGAGTGCTGACCAGCCTGGAAATGCCACCCAGCTATAACAAGCTGCTCGACTCCCTGCACCGTGCGCAGGTCTATCGCGAGATGTACGACCAGGCAAAGTCCCGTGGTCGCCAGCGCGAGCCCAATCTTTTCCGCAGCCTGGTCGGCACCAGCCGAGCGGTGCAGCACGTCCGGCAGATGATGGAACAGGTCGCCGACACCGAAGCCAGTGTGCTGATTCTTGGTGAGTCCGGCACCGGCAAGGAAGTGGTTGCGCGAAATCTGCACTATCACTCGAAGCGGCGTCAGGGGCCTTTTGTACCTGTCAATTGCGGAGCGATTCCGGCGGAGTTGCTGGAAAGCGAACTGTTTGGTCACGAGAAGGGCGCCTTTACCGGTGCGATTACTGCTCGCGCGGGTCGTTTCGAGCTTGCCGAGGGCGGCACACTGTTTCTCGATGAGATAGGCGACATGCCGTTGCCGATGCAGGTCAAGCTGCTGCGGGTTCTGCAGGAGCGCACCTTCGAGCGTGTTGGCAGCAACCGTACGCAGAATGCCGATGTGCGCATCATCGCGGCGACGCATAAGGACCTTGAGAAAATGATCGAGGAGGGGACCTTCCGCGAGGACCTCTACTATCGTCTGAATGTCTTCCCCATCGAGATGGCGCCGCTACGGGAGCGTGTCGAGGATATTCCGTTGCTGATGAACGAGCTGATCTCGCGCATGGAGCATGAAAAGCGCGGCTCTATACGTTTCAACTCGGCTGCAATCATGTCGCTATGCCGGCACGACTGGCCGGGTAATGTCCGCGAGCTGGCCAACCTGGTAGAGCGCATGGCGATCATGCACCCCTATGGCGTTATCGGGGTAATGGAGCTGCCGAAGAAGTTTCGCCACGTCGACGACGATGATGAGCAGTACGCGACCAGCCTGCATGATGAGATGGAGGAGCGTGCGGCAATCAGTGCGCCAATGGTAGTACCAGAAGCTCAGGCGATGCTGCCGATCGAGGGTCTGGATCTCAAGGAATACCTCGGCAATCTTGAGCAGGGACTTATTCATCAGGCTCTCGAAGATGCTGGTGGCGTGGTGGCTCGGGCTGCCGAGCGGTTGAGGATTCGTCGAACCACGCTTGTCGAGAAAATGCGCAAGTACGGCATGAATCGTCGCGACGACGATATGGGCGACTAGCACGCTGCTAGGCGATTCTAAAAAGACGTTCAAAAAGCCACCTGGATCAGGTGGCTTTTTCGTTTGGCATGGTCGTGCCGATGGCGGCCGCCGGGACGTGCTGAGTGCCGGGCACGAAGATTGCTGGTCCCCGTCAACCGACTTTCTTTTGACAGGCGCAAGCGACCCGTGAATTCCGTCACCAAGCCATCCGAAAGTTCATTCGATGCCCCAGACGTGCTGGCGCTGACTCGATCGCTGGAGCTCTTTCGTCAGGTATCCGGACAGCTTGGTGAATCCGAGGAGCTATTGCAGGTACGCGTCGCCGAGCTCAAGGGGCAACTTGCCGAGGCCGGCGAGCTTCGACGACAGGAGCTGGAGGAGAAAGAGCGTCTCGCGCAACGATTGCAGAGCGTTCTCGACCTGCTGCCAGGTGGCGTCATCGTGATCGATGGGCAGGGTGTGGTGCGCGATGCGAACCCGGTTGCTCTTGAGCTGTTGAGCGAGCCACTCGTGGGGCACCCCTGGCGCGAGGTGATTGGCCGCTGTTTTGCGCCGCGGCGGGACGACGGGCACGAGATATCGCTACGCAATGGTCGCCGCCTATCGATCGCTACGCGCTCGCTTGCCGGGGAACCTGGTCAGCTGGTGCTGCTCACCGACCTTACCGAGACCCGCCGACTCCAGGATCAGCTGGCGCGCCATGAACGGCTGTCGTCGCTAGGGCGCATGGTGGCTTCGCTTGCCCACCAGATTCGCACTCCGCTGTCCACCGCGTTGCTATATGCCAGTCACCTCGAGCAGGGTGGCCTGAGCGAACAGCAACAGCAGCGCTTCGCCGGTAGCCTCAAGGCTCGTCTGCACGAACTGGAGCATCAGGTCCGTGACATGCTGATCTTCGCCCGCGGTGATCTGCCGCTGAACGACCGACTGAGTCCGGCTGCGCTGTTGTCGGCGCTGCGTTCGGCCGGCGAGCCACGTCTGCAGGGCGCCAGTGTGTGCTGGCAGTGTGACGTGCAGGGGGTGGAGGTGTTGTGCAATCGCGATACGTTGGTCGGAGCATTGCTCAATCTCATCGAAAATGCGTTACAGGCCAGCGTCGGGGCGCCGCGTCTGAAGGTCCACCTGTATCGCCGCGACGAAACGGTGCGGGTGTGCATAAGCGACTGCGGTAAAGGCATCGACGCCGAAACACTGGGCCGGTTGGGCGAGCCGTTTTTCACCACCCGGACCACGGGAACCGGCCTGGGTCTGGCAGTGGCCAAGGCCGTTGCCCGAGCCCATCAAGGTGACCTGCAGTTGCGCTCGCGGCCAGGCCGCGGAACCTGTGCGCTGATGAGCCTGCCGCTGATTCCCGCCACTCACAAACCGGAGTGACCTGTATGGCCGCCACGATACTTCTCGTCGAAGACGATCACGCCCTGCGCGAAGCCCTAGGCATCACGCTGCAGCTTGGGGGCTACGATTACCGTGCCGTCGATTGCGCCGAAGCGGCCTTGTGTGCGCTGCAGGAAGAGTCATTCGGCCTGGTCATCAGTGACGTGAACATGCCCGGCATGGACGGCCACGAACTGCTCTCGCTGGTCCGGCAACGCTACCCGCAGGTGCCCGTGCTGCTGATGACCGCCTTTGGCGCGGTAACGAGGGCGGTGGATGCGATGCGCCAGGGCGCTGTCGATTATCTGGTCAAGCCGTTCGAGCCAGGCACATTGCTTGAGCTCTTGGGGCGTCATGTGAACGGCATCGCCGCTACCGAGGCAGAAGGGCCGGTGGCGCTCGAGCCGTCCAGCCAGCAGCTGCTGGCTCTTGCCCGGCGGGTGGCGCAAAGTGACTCCACTGTACTGATCTCCGGTGAGTCAGGCACTGGCAAGGAGGTGCTGGCGCGCTATATCCACCAGCAGTCACCGAGGCACGGCAAGCCATTTATCGCCATCAATTGCGCTGCCATTCCGGACAACATGCTCGAGGCAACCCTGTTCGGGCATGAGAAGGGCGCTTTCACCGGCGCAATTGCCAGTCAGCCTGGCAAGTTCGAGCAGGCCGACGGCGGTACTTTACTGCTCGACGAGATATCCGAGATGCCGTTGGGGTTGCAGGCGAAACTGCTACGTGTGCTGCAGGAGCGAGAGGTCGAGCGGGTCGGTGGGCGGAAGCCTATCGCTCTGGATATTCGTGTGCTCGCCACCACCAACCGTGATCTCGCTGGCGAGGTAGCGGCGGGTCGCTTCCGTGAGGACCTCTATTACCGTCTTTCGGTCTTCCCACTGGCGTGGTCGCCGCTGAGGCAGCGCCCGGCCGATATTCTGCCGCTGGCCGAACGCCTGTTGGTCAGCCACGCCAGGAAGATGCGCCAGGCGCCTGCGCGGCTTTCGGCCGAGGCGCAGCGCTGCCTGGTGGCGCACGCGTGGCCGGGCAACGTGCGCGAACTGGACAACGCGATACAGCGAGCGTTGATTCTTCAGCAGAGCGGCGTGATCCAGCCGCAGGATCTGTGCCTGGCGGGTGTGGGCGGTGTCACCAGCTTGCCTGTCGCCAGCAGCGCGGCACAACCGTGCGAGGGCGCTGCAGGGGAGGCGGGGGCCTGTTCGGGACTGGGGGATGATCTGCGCCGCCGCGAGTTCCAGTTGATCATCGATACCCTGCGTGCCGAACGTGGACGGCGCAAGGAGACGGCTGATCGCCTGGGCATCAGTGCGCGCACCCTGCGTTACAAGCTGGCGCAGATGCGCGACGCCGGGATGGATGTCGAGGCATCGCTCTACGCGGGCTGAGCGCTCAACCTCGCTCTGATAAGCTGCCGCCATCCTCATGATGGAGATTTCCAGGTGCACAAAGACTTCTGGCAGGAGCGCTGGGCTCGCAACGAGATTGGTTTCCACCTTGACGATGTTCATCCCGGCATGCGTCGCCACTGGCCGCGACTGGCGTTGCCTGATGGTGCGACGGTGCTGGTGCCGTTGTGCGGCAAGAGTCTGGATCTGGCCTGGCTGGCCGGGCAAGGGTTCAATGTCGTGGGGGTGGAGCTGAGTGAGAAGGCTGTAGACGCATTTTTTTCCGAGCAGCAGCTCGAAGCTGAAATTTCCCAGCGAGGGCCGTTCAAGGTCTATCGCTCCGATACCCTGGAGATCCGTTGCGGCGACTTCTTCGCGCTCAGTACGGCCGATGTCCTCGGGTGCCAGGCGGTCTATGATCGCGCCGCCTTGATCGCATTGCCGCACGCGATGCGTCAGCGGTACGCGGCACTGATGTCGAGCATCCTCCCGGCCGGCTGTCAGCAGCTTCTGGTTACGCTGGATTATGACCAGGCAGAGATGGAAGGCCCGCCCTTCGCGGTGGGTACGAGTGAGGTGCGCGACCTGTACGCCGCTGAGTGGAGCGTGGAACTGCTGGAAGCCAAGGAAGTGCTGGAGCGTAATCCGCGGATGCGCGAGCGCGGCCTGACGCGGCTCGAGGAGCACTTCCATTGGCTGCAACGGCGGGTCTGAACCGCCGCTTGTAATGCTGCAGCGATCAGCCGTCGGCCTGTAAGCGGCGGATGAACGTGTCGGCTTCGTCGATGGCGCGCTGCATGTCAGCCATCAGCTGGTCGACGTTGCCCTGCAGCGTGCGGTATTCCCCGTGCAAGGCGCTTATCGCGCGAGCATTGAGGTTGTGCTTGAGAAACAGCACCTGATCGCGCAGAACGCTGAGCACCGGGTCGATGCGTTTCTCCGCCGCTTTCATCCGCTGGATCAGCGTTCGGTATTCGGCGCGGGTGCGGTTGAGTTCTTTGGCGCTGGCGGCTTTCAGGCTGGCGTTGCTGTATTGTTTGAGTTCGCTTTCCCATTCCCTGAACAGCGCGTCGGCCACGTCTTCGACCGCTTCGATGCGTGCGCGGACGTCACGCGCACTCGCTACGCTGGCTTCGTACTCTTCGTTGAGTGCGTCGTAACGCTTCTCCAGATCGCCACCCTTGACCTCGACGACGCTGCGATAGCGCTCCAAAGCATCCTTGAACTGCTGTTTGGCTTCCTGCTGCGCGTCACGCGACTCCTCCACACGATCGACCAGGATATCGCGCTTATGGATACCGGCCTTCTCCATCGCTGAATAGTAGGCACTCTGACAGCCGCCGAGCGCGAGCAGCGCGAAGCAGGCGAATATGAAACGACGCATGGCGATTCCTTGTATGCGGGTTGAGTCTGCATAGACAAAAGAAAAGGGCGACTTGCGTCGCCCCTGTTGCGTTCAGTGCAATTAGCCGCGCTGGCGCAGGGCTTCGATGCGGTCTTCCAGCGGCGGGTGGGTCATGAACAGCCCGGCAAGGCCATGCTTCAGCGAACCGTTGATGCCGAATGCCTTGAGCGTGTCGGGCATGTGAACCGGCATGCCCTGTTCGGCACGCAGGCGCTGCAGGGCGCCAATCATGGCACTGGTGCCGGCCAGTTGGGCACCGGCCTCGTCGGCACGGTACTCGCGTTTGCGCGAGAACCACATGACGATAATGCTGGCGAGCAGACCCAGTACCAGTTCGGCAAAGATCGTCGCGACGAAGTAGCCGATGCCGTGGCCGTCCTCGTTTTTCAGGATCGCCTTGTCGACGAAGTTGCCGAAGATACGTGCGAAAAACATGACGAAGGTGTTTACCACACCCTGGATCAGCGCCAGTGTCACCATGTCGCCATTGGCCACGTGGCCGATCTCGTGGGCAAGCACCGCTTTCACCTCATCCGGCGAGAAGCGCTCGAGCAGCCCCTGGCTGACCGCCACCAGTGCGTCGTTGCGGTTCCAGCCGGTGGCAAAGGCGTTGGCCTCGTAGGCCGGGAAAATGCCGACTTCGGGCATCTTGATGCCGGCGTCGCGCGACAGTTGCTCGACTGTCTGCAGCAGCCACTGCTCGTGACGGGTGCGCGGCTGGCTGATGATCTCCGTACGCGTACTCATCTTCGCCATCCATTTGGAGATGAACAGCGAAATGAGCGAGCCCGCGAAGCCGAAAACCGCACAGAAGACCAGCAGGCTGCCGTAGTTCTGGCCGGTATAGCGATCGACCCCGAGCAGCTTCAGGGTGATGCTGGCGATGACCAGTACCGCAAGGTTGGTGGCCAGGAACAAGAAAATGCGCATCATGTTGCGGCAGACTCCAGGGTAGGAATTGAAGAACGATAGGCTATATAAGGTGCGCCCTTGAGCTATTCAACCGGGCGACTATTTCAAGCTATGTCGCTTGCCCATGGAGGCTGGGATGCAGTGGCGCGCCGGACTGGCTTTCGAACATCAATCGGGCTAGCTGAGCGATGCGCTCGCTGTTCGCGCGCTTCAATGCCTCGCGAAGCTGATGGGCGAGGCTGGCCTGAATGCGCAGCACGCTGGGAGGGAGGCTGAGGTCGTCGGCGATCTGTCCAGGCACCGCTCGTGACAGGCGCACGAAGCCTTTTTCGGTAAGCACCGCCTGGTCCAGCGCCTGGAAATGAATGGTGCTCTCGTAACGCAGATAGCCCTCCTCGGCGAGCCAGAGCAGGGCACCCAGGCAGCTCTGGTGGCGTTTGGAGGGAAGGCCGAACTCATCCGGCTCTTCCCGGCCGATCAGATCTTCTACATACAGCGAGACCTTGCATGGGAAGGCCTGATAGAGCATCAGCAGGCCGCCCGCCGCATCCTTGTAGAAATCGTCGATCTGCAAATCCATCGCTTACTGGTGGTAGGTCTTGAGGAAGTTGCCGATGCGGCCAATGGCCTGCTCCAGATCGTCGACGCGGGGCAGGGTGACCACGCGGAAATGATCCGGCCATGGCCAGTTGAATGCAGTGCCTTGAACGATCAGCAGCTTCTCGGAAAGCAGCAGATCAAGCACGAACTTCTCGTCGTTGTGGATCGGGCAGATCTTCGGGTCAATGCGCGGGAACGCATACAGCGCGCCCATGGGTTTGACGCAGCTGATGCCCGGGATGTCGTTGAGCAACTCCCAGGTACGGTTACGCTGCTCGAGCAGGCGGCCCGGCGGTAATACCAAGTCATTGATGCTCTGGTAGCCGCCCAGTGCAGTCTGAATCGCATGCTGCGACGGTACGTTGGCGCACAGGCGCATGTTGGCGAGGATATCCAAGCCTTCGATGTAGCTCTGCGCCTTGTGCTTAGGCCCGGAAATCGCCACCCAGCCCGAACGGAAGCCGGCAACCCGGTAGGATTTGGACAGCCCGTTGAAGGTCAGGCAGAGCACGTCCGGCGCCAGCGAGGCGGTGGAGATGTGTACGGCGTCGTCGTAGAGGATCTTGTCGTAGATTTCGTCGGAGAACAGAACGAGCTTGTGCTGGCGCGCCAGCTCGACCATGCCTTCGAGCACTTCCTTGGGGTAGACCGCGCCGGTGGGGTTGTTCGGGTTGATCAGCACCAACGCCTTGGTGTTAGACGTGATCTTGGCCTTGATATCGGCCAGGTCCGGCCACCAGTTGGCCTGCTCGTCGCAAAGGTAGTGCACCGGCTTGCCGCCGGCCAGGCTCACCGCAGCGGTCCACAGCGGGTAATCCGGGGCAGGGATCAGCACTTCATCGCCATTGTTCAGCAATGCCTGCATGGACATGACGATCAGCTCGGACACACCGTTGCCGAGGTAGATGTCTTCGATGCCGACGCCTTCAACCTGCTTCTGCTGGTAGTACTGCATGATCGCCTTGCGGGCGCTGAACAGGCCTTTGGAGTCGCTGTAGCCCTGGGCCGTGGGCAGGTTGCGGATCACGTCTTGGAGGATTTCCTCCGGTGCTTCGAAACCGAACGGCGCCGGGTTGCCGATGTTCAGCTTGAGGATGCGATGGCCTTCCTCTTCCAGGCGTTTGGCGTGCTTGAGCACGGGCCCGCGGATGTCGTAACAGACATTGGCAAGCTTGTTCGATTTGCTGACCTGCATGATCCTGAGTGTCCCGAAGTGAAAACGCGCCAGTTCCGGAAATGGCTGGCCGCGCTTGGCATGAACCCGGGCGCCTTGGCAGTCGGAAACCCCGCTGCCAGACTAGGCGTCGAAGAGGGACGCATGATACGTGCGCCCCGACCACCGGAAAAGGTACAGATCGGCCTTTTTTGAGCTGAGGAGTGTATCGATGGACAAGCTGGAAAAACCGCTCGACGTCTGGCGCGAGGAACTCTCCGATGAGCAGTTCCAGATCTGCCGGCTGGGCGCCACCGAGCGTCCCTTCACGGGTAAGTACAACGACACGAAGACACCTGGCATCTACCATTGCGCCTGCTGCGACACGCCACTGTTCGATGCGGATGCTAAGTTCGATTCCGGCTGTGGCTGGCCCAGCTATTTCCAGCCGGTCAGTGATACCGCTATCGCCAGCCTGGATGATTTCAGTCACGGTATGCACCGGATCGAGGTCAGGTGCGCACGCTGCGATGCACACCTCGGTCATGTTTTTCCCGATGGCCCGCAGCCGACCGGGTTGCGCTACTGCATCAATTCCGCCTCTCTCAACCTGAAACCGCGCGAAGCCTGAGCATCGTCGGTTGCAAGGAGCCTCGCATGCACGACCCATTGCTGGACATTCCCTGCGTCACCATCGAGGGCGAGCAGAAGAGGCTCGCGGATTTCGATGCCAAGGTGCTGCTGGTGGTCAATACGGCCAGCCAGTGTGGTTTTACCCCGCAATACAAGGGGTTGGAAGCGTTGTGGCAGCGTTACGGCGAGCGCGGATTGATCGTGCTCGGATTTCCCTGTAACCAGTTCGGCAAGCAGGAGCCAGACGGCGAGCAGGAAATCGCAGCATTCTGCGAACGCCGCTTCGGCGTTTCCTTTCCCCTGTTTGCCAAAGTCGAGGTGAACGGTGGGGATGCTCATCCGCTCTTCATTGAATTGAAAAAGCGCGCACCTGGGCTGCTGGGTAGCAAGGCGATCAAGTGGAATTTCACCAAGTTTCTCATCTCTGACCAGGGTAGGGCGGTGAGGCGTTTTTCCTCTCGCACCACGCCGGAGGCAATGGCCACGGAAATCGAGACATTGCTTTGACTGCTGCTTAAGTGAGGTTGCGTTTCGCCTGCCTGATTGCCTGTTGTCGGGTCCGGTTCAGCCGGGCCTTTTCGTCTCTGGAGTCATCATGGATGTCGAGTTGAAAGCCTTCCTGCAGCGTGCCGAGGGACTGCTGGCGCGTATCGAGCCGCTGCTACCTGCCCAGCCAGCGGTCATCGATTGGGATCGTACCTTTGCGGCGCGCTGGCAGCGTGATGCTCGCAGCGGCTTTCTGGCACCGCTGGAAGTCAGCTTGGATCTGAGTCTGGCTGATCTGATCGGCATTGATCGCCAGCGCGATCTGCTGTCCGCCAACACGCGCCAGTTCGTCGATGGATTGCCGGCCAACCACGTGCTGTTGTGGGGCGCCCGTGGCACCGGCAAGTCGTCGTTGATTCGCGCGTTGCTGGCCGAATACGCCGCGGATGGGCTGCGTCTGATCGAAATCGAGCGTGACCATCTGGCGGACCTGCCACGCGTTGTCGAACTGTTGGCCGGGTTACGACAGGCATTCGTCCTGTTCTGTGACGACCTCTCGTTCGAGGCGGGAGAGGGCGACTATCGCGTGCTCAAGAGTGTGCTGGATGGATCGCTGGAGCGTGCGCCGGAGAACGTGCTGTTGTACGCCACGTCCAATCGCCGGCACCTGGTCCCGGAACGTCAGAGTGACAACGAGAACTGGCAGATGGTCGACGGCGAACTGCACCCGAACGAAGCGGTGGAAGACAAGATCGCGTTGTCCGACCGCTTCGGTTTGTGGCTGTCGTTCTACCCCTTTACCCAGCAGCACTACCTCAGTGTGGTACGCCACTGGATCGATTCGTTGGCGCGGCGGGCCAGCCTCGATTGGGAGTGGAGCGAAGCCCTGGAGAAGGATGCGATTCGTTGGGCAACCGGGCGCGGCAACCGCAACGGTCGCTGCGCCTACCAGTACGCTCGGCAGTGGGTGGGAAAGCGTCTGCTCGAAGCGCGAGGCTGAACGTATCTGCTGAGATAACGCGTCAAGGCGGCCTGCTGCGTGACCTCACCGTGGGCGTGATCGGAACTCAGGCGGTAGCGGCCTTGCCCATTTCCTTGAGCTTGGCGTTCATGCGCTGCTCGTCCGGCAGGATGCCCGCGACCGATGGCAATGCCAGCATGCGTGCATGATGTGCTGCGAGGTCGGGCCAGCGCTGCGCGTCGAGCTGTTCGCCACCGTGCGCCATGTTGATCAGTTGGCAGGCGACTGCGATGTCTGCCATCGACAGTTGGTTGCCGGCAAAGAATTCCTGCTGACCGAGTTGCTGCTCTAGGTAATCGAAGTGCGGAGGCAATTTCTGCTGCAGCGCGGCCTGCACTGCCTCTTCATTGCAGGCTTGACCGGCGGTCGGCTTGAGAATTCGGTTGCGGAAAACAGTAAAGGTGGTCAGTGGCGCCAGCTCGTAGTCCGCGTACTTTTCCAGCCAGCGGACCCGCCCGCGTTCCTGCGCGTTACCAGCGTAAAGGGCCGGCGTATCGGGATAGGCCTCCTCGAGGTACTGGCAGATCACGCTGGAGTCGGCGAGTGTGCAGTCGCCGTCCTTGAGCGCCGGGATGCGTCCCAACGGATTGATGGCCAGGTACCATTGCGGAGGCGTGAAGGGCATGACCGTCTCTAGCTGATACTCGAGCCCCTTTTGCCTGAGGCACAGGCGCACCTTGCGCACGAACGGGGAGAGGGGAACGCCATACACGGTCAAGGTCATGGGATTTCTCCGTAGCAGATCAGGGCTGATGAGCGATCAATAGACGTTGTTTTTCTTCCAGAGATCTTCGTCATCGAACGCCTTCATGCCTTCGGCGAGCTCGTTGGGCTCGTCTGTCTTGGGCACCTCGTTCTTCAACACCAAAGCGTCGGCATGTGCGAGGAGGGCTTCCAGCTGTTTGAGCTGGCTCTGATAAGGCGCCGGTGCAGGCTGGCGGCGAATATGCTGAATGCCTCGTTCGAAGGCCAGGCGTGCGCGTTGCGGCTGGTTCTGTTGCAGCGCAAGTTTGCCCAAGCCGGTGAAGAATTCGATGTGCAGGATAGCCAGCATGCGTTGGATGTCCTGCACCCAGCGTTTGGCTTCGGCCTGATCGATCAGGCCGTCCTTGGTGGCGCGAACGATCTGGGCGTGGAGGTCCTCGAGCATGAAGCGGCTTTCCTTGGCCTGTGCTTCCGTCACGATCTGCCGCGGAGCATTGCGCATCTCGATCGCTTCGCCCTTGGCCAGCTCGGCCTGCAGCGCCTGCATTCGCGCGCTCAGTTTGTCATTGCCCTTGTCCACCGGCCGCAGGCGTTCGCTCAGCGCAAGTTCGAGGCGGGTCAGCAATAGCTTCAGCGCGGGTGTCATCATCTGTCCCGGGAGTCCGTCGGACAGCTCCGCGCAGCGGCGGCAGCGGTCAGTGAGGTCAGCCCGTTTACGGGCCTTTTCCAGATTGCCTTTTTCGACGATCTGAATGGTGTAGACGATGCCGACCAGCAGGAACACACCGACCAGGATCAACGCAGTGATCATTAATGGAGACACTTGACTGCACCTCTCGAGCCGCTGGTTTTTCGCTTGAGTGTAGTGGCTTGATGATGTGGCCGATAGCTCTGCGTGCTGCCCGGATATGGCCTTCAAATTTTTTTTAAAACTATGCTTGACGACTCCCGAGGGCCTCCATAGAATGCGCGCCACTTGCAGCGTGAAGCACCAAACAGAGCGCTGCAAGCCGGAATGAAGCTTGTGGTTTCCGGGCAACGTCCCCTTCGTCTAGTGGCCTAGGACACCGCCCTTTCACGGCGGTAACAGGGGTTCGAGTCCCCTAGGGGACGCCATATTTGTTGTAGACAACGCGGGAATAGCTCAGTTGGTAGAGCACGACCTTGCCAAGGTCGGGGTCGCGAGTTCGAGTCTCGTTTCCCGCTCCAAATTCTCTTCGGCGACCTTTTCAAGGTGATCGAAGAAAGAAAAAAGCGACCTCAGGGTCGCTTTTTTCGTTTCAGTCGATCCCTTTCAGATCTCAGCTCTTGCTGATCTTTATGCCCAGCGCCTGCGTGGCTTGCCATGCGCTGGCGCCGTCCGCTACCTCAGGCCAGCCTACTGCATCGCGCGGCGGGCTGCCGGAGGAGGCTCAAGGTGGTGGGCGTCCCCTCAGGTGTATTTGGTGAAGATGCTGCGCACCCGTTCCAGGGTCTCGCCTGTATCTTGCGTCTGGTCGTGCAGCGCCTCTTCGATCAGGCAGGTCAGCATCAGCCGGTAGGCTTTGTCCAGCGCGCTACGAGCAGCGGAAAACTGTTGAGCGATGGCTTCGCAATCTTCGCCTCGCTTGATCATTGCCTGGATGCCGCGCACCTGCCCCTCGACTCTCGCTAAACGTTTCAGCATGGCCTGCTGCTGGGCCTGCATCTCTGCGGATTTCACGGGGAGGGTCTGGTCATTCATGCGGCTACCTCGACATGACTGGATGGAGAGCCTGCGAAGATTCCGATTAGGGTCGCGGCTCATATACGGGTAGGGGCATGCTAGCGATGCCGCCGCTGGCGGCCAACTTCTTTCGGTCAGGGCTTGCCAAACAATATATAAAAAAATATATTGTCATCATCTTAAATGTTTGATCGCTGACCTATGACTGCCGATCTGGATATCGAGCAACTGCGCGCCAATGCGGCGTCCGCGGGGGCTTTGCTGAAGGCTTTGGCCAACCCTGACCGCCTTTTGCTGCTTTGCCAGCTGTCGCTGGGCGAGCGCAACGTTTCCGAGCTGGAACAGCTGCTGGGCATTCAGCAGCCGACGCTGTCGCAGCAGCTCGCCGTATTGCGCCGGGAGGGGCTTGTTGCAACGCGCCGCGAAGGTAAGCAGGTCTACTACCGGATCAGCAGCGCTGAAGCATTGGCGGTGATCACGACGCTTTATCAGCTGTTCTGTGAAGGGGGCAAGCAATGACCATCGACTGGATCAACTTCACACCTTGGGCGGCGTTGGCTGGTGGTGTCCTCATCGGTGCCGCGGCCAGCTTGTTCGTCCTGCTCAATGGCCGAATCGCCGGGATCAGCGGGCTGCTTGCCAGCCTGTTGGAAACGGGGGGCGAGGGGCGAAGCGAAAAACTGTTGTTTCTGCTCGGCATCCTGCTCGCGCCGCTCCTGTGGATGCTGTTTGCCACCCTGCCAGCGATGGAGTTTCAGTCCGGCTGGATCGGTTTGCTGGTGGCCGGGATGTTGGTCGGCGTCGGTACTCGCTACGGCTCCGGTTGCACCAGTGGGCATGGGGTCTGCGGGATCTCGCGACTGTCACCGCGCTCCATCGTGGCGACCGTGGCATTCATGGTCGCCGGCTTCGCCACGGTCTATGTACTACGTCATCTGTTGGGAGGCTGAGCATGCGCAAGTTGACTTCATTTGCTGCTGGTCTGCTATTCGGGCTGGGGCTGCTGCTTTCCGGAATGGCCAACCCGGCCAAGGTCATCGGTTTCCTTGATCTGGCGGGCGCCTGGGATCCCTCGTTGGCGCTGGTGATGGTCGGTGCCATCGCTACGGCGCTGGTGCCTTTCACCTGGGCGAGGAAACACGAGCGCTCTTTGCTCGATGCGCCGATGCAGCTGCCAACCAAGCGCGAGCTGGATGGCAGGCTGATCGGTGGCAGTCTGCTGTTCGGTGTGGGCTGGGGAATCGCTGGCATCTGTCCGGGCCCGGCCATCGCCATGCTGCTCGGCGGGCACTGGCAGGTCGTGCTTTTCGTTCTCGCCATGCTTGGCGGAATGCTGTTGTTCTCCGCGCTGGAACGCCGGCGCGCTTGCTGACCGGGAGGTCTTTATGAAAGTCAACGTTGGAACCATTGATCGGGCACTGCGCATCGTTGTCGGCTTGGTGCTTATCGGTCTGAGCCTGGGCGGCGTGATCGGTGCCTGGGGCTGGATCGGTCTGTTGCCGCTGGCGACTGGCATCTTCCGTTTCTGCCCAGCCTATACGCTGCTCGGTATCAAGACTTGCAAGGCGTGCGATTCCAAGTCCTGAGAGTCTGCGAAGCTCCACAGCAAAAAGGCCGACATCGATGTCGGCCTTTTTTTGTTTCACGATGACTCCAGCTCGGCATTTCGCTGGACTACGCCCAAGCCCGCTACAGCAGGTTTATCAAGGACTTAGGTGCGTCCATCATATGCCGGTGCTTTCCGAAACTTGACCCGGCTTCCGGTCGCGTGGCTCCCATGTGGCTCTTGGAAACCGAGGTTTCCGAGGAGTCATCATGGCAAGAATCAAGCTCACCAAGACCGCCGTGGAATCGGCGCAACCCCAGGCGCAGGCCGTCGAACTGCGGGATACCGTGGTGCCTGGCTTCCTATGCAAGATTACCCCAGCAGGCCGCCGGGTGTTCATGCTTCAGTACCGCACGAACGCTGGCGAGCGCCGCAAGCCTGCCTTGGGCCAGTTTGGCGAGCTGACCGTCGAACAGGCCCGCTTCATGGCGCAGGAGTGGCTGGCCGAGGTGCGCCGGGGCGGCGACCCGAGCGCAGCCAAGAACGCCGCCCGCAAGGCGCCCACCATGAAGGAGTATTGCACCACCTTCATGGAGGACTACTCCAAGCAGCGCAACAAGGCCAGCACGCAGCGCGGCTACCAGGGCGTTATTGACCGCTGCATCGTCCCCATCATGGGGCGTATGAAGGTACAGGACGTTAGGCGCCCCGACGTGGCTGCGCTGATGAAGAAACTGGCCCACAAGCCGGCCGAGGCCAACCGCACTTTCGGCGTGCTGCGCAAGATGTTCAACATGGCCGAGGTGTGGGGACTGCGTCCTGACGGCATGAACCCGTGCCGCCACGTCCCGATGTACCCGCCGGGCAAGGAAACCCGCCTCATCGTGGATGATGAACTGGTGCGCATCTTCCGCCACCTTGAGCATCTGGAGGCGGAAGGACTGGAGAACTACGTCATTCCGTTGGCGATCCGGTTGCAATTCGAGTTTGCCGCCCGCCGTTCCGAAATCTGCCCGCTCGAATGGGACTGGGTTGATCTGGAGAAGCGCCGCGTCGTCTGGCCCGACAGCAAGACCGGCGGTATCTCCAAGCCCATGAGCGAGGAAGCCTATCGGCTGCTTTCGACGGTGCCGCGCCTGGAAGGCTGCCCCTATGTCCTGCCGTCCCCCAACGACCCGGCCAAACACATGACCCACGGCGAACACTATGGCGGCTGGAAGCGCGTGCTTAAGGCCGCTGGTGTGCCGCACGTCGGCACGCACGGCATCCGCCACCGCGCAACGACCGACATTGCCAATTCGGGCGTACCGACCAAGGTGGGCATGAAGCTGACGGGCCACAAGACCGTGGCGATGTTCATGC
>NZ_JXXD01000314.1 GCF_000935215.1 Stutzerimonas stutzeri | reverse complement strand
GCGCTGGGCTTAAGTGCACTTTCCGTTCCGTTGCTCCCCAAACCCCCTCGACCGGCCTCTCATTGGACAGCACGACATTCGGTGCCGTTAGCCAGTGGAGCGCACCTCCTAGATCCCCATCGTACAGCTCCAATAGCGCATCGAGGATCTCGATAAGACGACAGAACACCTCACCAGCCTGTATAGACATCACGGCACTGCCGGGGGACGCAGTGATCCACTGCGCGATCTGCGCTGGCGATCGCTCCAACTCGCTTGCCAAATCGGAGATCAACGACACCGGCAGGCCCGCCAGTACGGCGACGTGCAGATAGTAGTGGCCTCTCGGCAAATCCAGTTTTTCGCGGAGCCTTTCCATAACTGCCTCCAGGATAATTGGCCATTTGATAATGTCATCTTGGCCCCGAGTTTGCGCATGATGGTCTCGAACCATCCGCACCGTAGCTTCGAGAGAGAGCGAATGAACACTATCTGAAGGCTACTCGGCAGTGCGAGAGGGCTTTGGCAGTGACGCTTTGATCGGTGTTATTATTGAAACCTGCCCAAGAGCTTCCTCTCCCGGGTGCGTGTACCGGTGATGAAACTTGGTTTGAGGCGGTCTCGTTGAGGCCGCCTTTGTCGCTTCTGGGAGAGCCCCCAGTACTAAGCAGCCGTTATGCGTCGAAGCGCAAAGCCTCGACCAAAGCTGTTCGCAGGCCCTCTAACTCGGCATTTCTCCAATCTTATGAACTCGCGCTGGGTACGGACGGCGGGAATTATCTGCAATTATCTCGGCATAGATAATTGATCAATATTTAGCCGCCACTACTGAGCAGCGCCTCTCAAAGTTAATCCTTTAGATACAGCAGGTTACAGAACGAATGTCCTAATTTTTGCCTTATCTCGGCATGCCCCCTAATGCGGAAAATGGCTGCTGCGAGGTGCTCGCGGCGGCCAAAAAC
>NZ_JXXD01000033.1 GCF_000935215.1 Stutzerimonas stutzeri | reverse complement strand
ATCCCAACGACGCTTTGCGCAAGGAAGCGGAGGCCGCTGCGGCTTCGTCGGTGTTCTTCCGCTCGGGCGGCCAAGCCGCGGCCACGGTGGCATTGGCAGCGCCGGGTGTGCCTGGCGCTGCAAGCACGCTCGCGGCCTTCGATCCGCTCGCCCCCGGGCCGGCCTCGACGGCGGCGCAGCCATCCGATCCGACCGCCGTGCAGAACCGGCAAGACCAGAAAGAGGCGTTCCTGAAAGCCGGTTCTACGGAAACCCGCAATTCCGGCCATCTGGCACTGCCGGCGTCGCCGTATCAAGTGATGGCCGGAACCGTGATCGCCGGGGCGCTGGTGACAGGCATCAAGTCCGATCTTCCGGGCGATGTGATCGCCACCGTCACAGAGCCGGTCTATGACACGGCCACGGGCAAGTTCCTGCTGATCCCGCAGGGGTCGCGCATCCTGGGCAAGTACAACAGCCAGGTCAGCTATGGGCAGAGCCGCGTGCAGGTGGTGTGGAACCGGGTCATCCTGCCGGATACCTCATCGCTGACGCTCGACAACCTTGTGGGCACCGATCCAGCGGGCTACGCCGGCCTGGAGGACGACGTGGACTGGCATTGGAAGCGCATCGTCTCGGGCGCGGTGCTGACGACGCTGCTGGGCGTGGGCGCCGAACTGGCCGCGCCGGAGAACCGCCAGGACGGCAACCGCATCGTCATCGCCGGGCGTGATAGCGCCCAGGACAGCATCAATCAAGTCGGACAGGAGATCACCCGGCGCAACATGAACATCCAGCCGACGCTGACCAGCCGGCCGGGCCTGCCGGTTCGCATCATCGTTAACCGGGATCTGGTGCTGCGGCCGTACCAGCCGCTGTTCTTCAACCGGGGTGCTTCGCAATGAGCATGACCAAGAAGTTGCGGCTCGGGCCGCTGCCCAAGACCGAGAGCGTCAAGCTGACCTTTGCCTGCCCGGCAAGCCTGAAAGCCGACCTCGACCGCTACGCCTCGCTGCACGCGCAGGCGTATGGCGAGGCGGTCGATGCAGAGAAATTGATCCCGCACATGCTGGAGGCGTTCATGGCGGGGGATCGGGGATTCAGGAAGGGCACGGCGACCCGGAGCGCGCCATCGAAGCCGACATGATGGCGTCACATACCAACGGCATCCATCGAACGCGCAGCCACCGGCTGCGCGTTCTTCATTCTGGATGCCGCCAAGCCTCTTGGGCTATGATGACGCGACAGGCCCGCCGTTCCTCGGCAATCCAGCACGACACGGTGCGATGCGGCTTTCTCTCCCGACGCTCTTATGTGGCTCCTAGCCGACGAAGCCGCGGTTCTGCAAAGCGGCCCCGAAAAGAGCTAACCTACTGTCCCATATACGGTTTCAAGCCCTGCGTGATTTGCGCGAAAGACTTGACACCGGCACTTTTTTGTTGCCCGCGCCATGCGCATCAAGCGCAGATCGGTGATTTTTAAGCGGCGGTGGATAGTCGGTCGGCAACATCAGGCTTCGTCGAGGAGGCCGCGGATCTTGATCAGCAGGTCTGCACCTTCGAACGGCTTGAGCACCAGCTCCATGCGCTCATCGACAAAGCCCTCGCGACTGGATGCGCTCTCCGCATAGCCGGTCATCAGCACCACCGGCAATGTCGGGCGCTCGCGGCGTGCCCATTCGGCCAGCTGGCGACCGGAAAGACGGGGTAGCCCGACATCGGTCAGCAGCAGGTCAATTGACGGGTCGGCCTCGAGCAGAGACTGGGCGGTTTCCACGTCTCCCGCCTGGCTGCAGCGGTAGCCGGCTTCGATCAGCGTCTCGGCGATCAGCATGCGCACGCTGGGCATGTCTTCCACCACCAGCACGTGCTCGTGGCCGACCAGCCGCATCGAACTATCCGGCGCTGCGGCGGGCGTCGCTGCCTGTTCGCCGTTGGCGGCGGGCAGCAGGAGGGTGACTTCGGTTCCGGCGCCGAGCGTGCTGCGAATGCTCGCATCGCCACCCGACTGCAGGGCAAACCCGTAGATGCTCGATAGCCCCAGCCCTGTGCCGCGGCCCTGCGGCTTGGTGGTAAAAAAGGGATCGAAGACCTTGTCCAGCACGCCGGGATCGATACCCGTTCCGTCATCGCTCACGCACAGCCCGATGTAGCGCCCTGGCGCGAGTTCCGCCTTCTGGCCGCCATCCGAAGGGAACGTACTGATGCGGATATGCCCGCCTTCGGGCAACGCATCGCGGGCGTTGATCACCAGATTGAGCAGGGCGCTCTCGAACTGGCTGACGTCCACGCGCGCCACCGCGGGCTCGGCGGTGAAGTCGAAGGTCAGCGTGATGCGTTCGCCGATGGTGCGCCGCAGCAGGTCTTGCAGCGAGCGAATGCGTTCGTTGATATCCAGCGCCCGCGCATCCAGCGGCTGTTTGCGAGCGAATGCCAGCAGGCGATTGGTCAGCGACGCTGCACTGCGCGCCGAGCTGAGCGAGGCATCGGCAAAGCGCAGCACGCTGTCGGCGCGGCCTTCGATGATGCGCTGCTTCATCAGCTCGATGCCGGTGATGATGCCGGTGAGCAGGTTGTTGAAGTCGTGGGCGATACCGCCAGTGAGTTTGCCCAGGGCGTCCATCTTCTGCGCCTGCAGCAGCTGCTCTTCGGTGCGCGCTCGCTCGGCTACCTCGTGGGCGAGCTGACTGGTGGTAGTCGCGATTTCCTGGCGCTGTGCGCGTTCACGCAGACGCTGTTCGGTTACGTCCTCAACGAACACCAGGCCCAGGCCCTGTGCGCGGTACGGGGAAATCTGCCACTCGGTCTCGCGGGTATCGCCGTTGACCTGCATTTGCAGCGGCGTATGCCAGCGCTCGCCGGCCTGAAGATGTGCGCTCAGCTCGGCGAGAATCGTCTCCTGCCCGGCGGCAACGCTTTGCGACAGGGGCGAAGCCGGGCTGGCACCGCCAATCAGCAGTTCGAACGCGTGATTGCACTCGTGCAGCTGCAACTCAGCGTCGAGCACCGCGATGGGCGCGGCGACATGGAAGAAGATTTCCCGGAAGCGCGCCTCGCTGTCACGCAGTGCGCGCTCGGTATCGCGCACCCGCAGCAGGGTGCGCAGCGTCGCCAGCAGCACGTCGGGATCGACCGGGTGGATCAGGTAGGCATCGCCGCCGGCATCGAGGCCGGTGATGATGTCGTTGGTCTCGATGGAGGCGGCGGACACGTGAATCAGCGGCAGCAGGGCGGTGTTCGCATCGGCGCGCAGCTGGCGGGCGATGTCGAAGCCGCTCATGTCCGGCAGGTTGACGTCGAGGATCAGCGCATCCGGCGCGGCGTTGGCCACCAGTTCCAGGCCTTCGCTGCCAGTGCCGGCTTCCAGCACCTGATAGCCATGGCGTTCCAGTACCCGGCGCATCGCATAGCGCGTCGGCGCGTTGTCGTCGACGATCAACAGACGGCTGTCACGCTCCATCGGAAGGCTCCGTATCAATCGCCAGAGGCAGAACTACATAGAACTCCGAGCCCTTGCCTGGTTCGCTTTCCACACCGACACGGCCGCCGAGCAGTTCGGCGAAACGCTTGCACAACGCCAGGCCGAGGCCGGTGCCGCGCAGGCGCTTCTGCAGCGGCGAGTCGACCTGGGCGAAATCTTCGAAAAGCCGGTCGTGCAGCTCGGGGGCAATGCCGATACCGGTGTCGCTGACGGCGAAGCGGACCTGCTGCGGGTTTTCCATCCGTGCCGACACGCGCACCACCCCCTGGGGCGTGAACTTCACCGCGTTGGAGATGAAGTTGCGCAGGATCTGCGCCAGCTTCTTGTCATCGGTATAGAGCCGCGGAATGCCTTCGGGCTCTTCGAAGATGAGGTCGATCGGCGAGCCCTCGACGATGGGGCGGAACATGCCGCGCAACGCCGAGAACAAGTCGAGCATGTCGAACCAGGCCGGGGAAATGCTGACGCGGCCGGCTTCGATCTTGGCCAGGTCGAGCAGATCATCGACCATTTCGCTCAGCTCGCTGGCGGCCGAGCTGACGAAACGCACCTGCGTGTGCTGTTCCGGGCTCAACGGGCCGTCCAGTTCGTCGCTGAGCAGGCGGGTGATGCTGAGGATCGAGCCCAGCGGCGTACGGAACTCGTGGCTCATGTACGACAGAAAGCGACTCTTCAGGTCCGAGGCCTGGCGCAGCTGCTCGGCCTGGGTGTCCAGCTCGGCATACAGCGCCAAGACACCCTGATTGGTTTCTTCCAGTTCGGCGCGCAGCGACTCGTTATCGCGGCGCAGCTGCTCGAGCAGGCCGGCGTCGCCGGACTCGGGGGACGTCGGATCAGCCACGAGGAGCCTCCAGGTTGAGTGCCAGCACGGTCACGTCGTCGCGACCGCGGCAGAAGTCGCGATGCAACAGTGCGGCGATGATGGCCGGGTGACGGTGAACGAGACCGGGGTAGTCGCGCAGATTCCAGCGTGTTTGCAGGCCATCGCTGTAGAGCACCAGGAGCCGCGCCTCGCCCAGCGGGTAGTCGAAGACATGCGCCTTGCGAAAGCGCACGCCGACGATGCCAGGATGCGAGGCCAGGCCACGCGAGCCCTCGCTAGCGATCAGGCTGGCGCCGATATTGCCGATGCCGGCGAAATCCAGCGTCTGACGCTGGCCGTCGAAGTGCGCGATGGCTGCGGCGCCGCCACGAGTGCCGTTCATCGCCTGGTGCATATTGCTGAACAGGGCGAAGGGGGAATCCAGTGGGGATTCTGCAAACGCCACCGCACCTGCCAGTGCGGCCTGTTGGGCAAGCTCGCCATGGCCGATGCCATCGATGACCAGGGCGCTGCAGCGCTGCCCATCGAAGGCCAGCTGCCAGGCGTCGCCACAGGCTGTTTCGCCTGGATAGGGATGCTGGCTGACGCCATAGCGCCACGGCGGCGGCTGCACGCCGCGAGGAAACAGCTGCGCCAGCACCACCGAGCCGCGGGCATCGGAGTAGGCGTCGAACACCTGGGCCTGACGCGCCAGCGCGCCGAGCCCGATGCCCTGGGTGCCGCGGGTGGAAAAGCCGTCGGTCAGGCATTGATCGAGGTCGAAGCCCGGTCCGCGGTCGACCGCGATGATTTCGACGCCGCACCCCTCTCGTCCAGGAATTACGCGAAGGTGCAGTTCGCCGCGCCCGGCGTGCTTGAGCAGGTTACTGCCCAGCTCGGTGGCGAGCAGGGCGGCGCGCCCGGCATCGGTGGTGTCGAAGTCGTGCTGTTCGGCCAGCCGCTGGGCGACCCGGCGGGCGTGGCCGATCTGGCTGTTGTCTTCGATCAGCAGGACCTGGGTGACGCTTCCCTGAACGTTCATGTCCACCGCGTAATGGTGATTCGGGTGCCCGCGCCGACCGTGCTGTCGAGTTCGAACTCGTCAACCAGCCGCTTGGCGCCGGTCAGCCCCAGGCCGAGGCCGCTACCGGATGTCCAGCCGTCGGTCATGGCCAGCTTGATGTCGGCGATGCCCGGGCCTTCGTCGCGGAAGGTCAGGCGCACGCCGACCCGCGTGCCATCCTCGATCAGCTGCCAATCCATGTCGCCACCGCCGCCGTAGACCACGGTGTTGCGCGCCAGCTCGCTGACCGCCGTGACCAGCTTGGTCTGGTCGATCAGGCGCATGGCGCATTCCTGGGTCAGCTTGCGCACGGTCTGCCGCGCCAGCACGACATCCTGTTCGAGGCGCACCGGCTGGCTGCCGCTGCTGCGCACGATCATTGCGCGGCCACGCGGGCGCGCAGCAGCTGCATGCCGCGCTCGACGTTCAGCGCGGTGCTGACGCCGGGCAGTTCGAGACCGAGTTCGACCAGGGTGATGGCCACGGCCGGCTGCATGCCGACCACTACGGTCTCGGCGTCCATGATCCGTGACAGGCCGGAGATGGTGCCGATCATGCGGCCGATGAAGGAGTCGACCATGTCCAGTGCGGAGATATCGATCAGCACGGCCTTTGCCGACGTCGCGCTGATGCGTTCGGCCAGGTCGTCCTGCAGGGTCATCGCCAGTTGGTCGTGCATGTCGACCTGGATGGTGACGAGCAGAAACTCGCCCATCCGCAGAATGGGTATGCAATCCATTAGACGGGCTTCGTCACGGTGAGGCCGGAACGGCGCAGGGCCAGGGCCAGGGCGTCGGCCAGGCTGGCCTTGGTGACGATGCCTTGCAGGTCCAGGCCCAGGTGCACGATGGTCTGCGCGATCTGTGGACGCACGCCGCTGATGATGCAGTCGGCACCCATCAGGCGAATCGCGGTGACCGTCTTCAGCAGATGTTGGGCGACCAGGGTGTCGACCGTCGGCACACCGGTGATATCGATGATGGCGATTTCCGAACCGGTATCGACGATGCGCTGCAGCAGCGACTCCATCACCACCTGGGTGCGCTGCGAGTCGAGGGTGCCGATCATCGGCAGGGCGAGCACGCCGTCCCACAGCTTGACCACCGGGGTCGACAGCTCCAGCAACTCTTCCTGCTGACGCTTGATCACTTCTTCGCGGGACTTCTGGAAGGTGCGCACGGTGTACAGCCCGAGGCTGTCGATCAGCTCGGATACCGCCCACAGCTGCTCGGCGAATACTGCCGGTTCGTTGGCGTATTCGCTCTGCAGCAGGGTCATCAGCGGACGCTTGATGGCGAAGATGAAGCCGGCGGTCTGTTGCGAATCCATGCCAAGCAGTGCGCGGCTGCGCGAGAGTTTTTCCAGATACAGACGCATGCCGTCCCAGGCCGGACCGTTGATATCGGCCGAGCCGTCTGCCGTTCCGCTGATCAGCTGACGGATGAAGTCGACGGTCTGCTGGGCCAGTTCTTCGGGCTTGACGTTGTGATAGCCGCCCAGATTCTGCAGGTCGGACTTCCAGCTGCTGAGCAGTTCGGCCTGATTGCGAGTGATGGTGTCGGTGGTACGTTGCAGCAGGGCCGCCATAGGTCTAGCTCCGGATTTGATTTGATCGTCCATGTTCACCATGGCGCATTAGCAAGAGTAGATATCCACCTTGCTGCGATGTTCCGCGCAGCCGGCCGCAGTCGCCTGCTTTCGGGAAATTCCCGACGGAAACGCTGGGAGATACTAGCAAATGGATATTAGCCAGGCGCGAGATTCGTTGCGCTCGATTCGCGCCTCAGCCAGGCGCCACGGCGTCGATCTGCTCGATCAGCCATTGCAGCGCCGAGTCGTTCTGTCGCTGTGCGACGCTGACGATATCCAGCGCGAAGGTGCCGAGATCGAACGGCAGATCGAAGGTTTGCAGGGGTAGCAGCGTGGCGAAATAGCGCGCCAACTGGGTCGGCAGTACGGCAGCGAGGTCGCTGCTGGCGACGATATGCGCGGCCTGCAGGTAGTTCGGCGTGGTGTAGACAACCTTGCGTTCAAGCCCTTGGGCTTCCAGCCACTGGTCGACCATGCCGCGGGTCTGGCCACCATGCACCCACAGGTGACGCAGGCGCAGAAAGGCATCCAGATCCAGCCCCGCCGTCAGCAGCGGGTGGTCGCGCCGCACCGCCACCTGCAGCGTCTCGCTGGCCCAGCGACGTACGTGAAAGCGTGACGGCACCTCGAGAAAGCGCCCGAGCACCAGGTCGACCTCGCCGTTGTCCAGCGCTTCGACCGGCAGCGTCGGCGTCAGGTGCTGGATCGCCAGCTGGATGCCGGGTGCGTGCTCGGCCAGGCGCCGCATCAGCGCGGGCATGCAGATCAGCTCCACATAGTCGGTCACGGCGATGCGGAAACGCTGGTGGCTGCGCGCCGGATCGAAGGCTTCGCCGGCAATCAGGCTGTGCTCGATCTGCTGCAGCGCATGACGGATCGGTGCTTCCAGTGCCAGCGCCCTTGGTGTCGGCTGCATGGCTCGGCCGGCACGCACCAGCAGCGGGTCGTCTAGCAGTTCGCGCAGGCGGGCCAGGGCATTGCTGACCGCCGGCTGGCTGAGCGAAAGCCGCTCCGCCGCCCGCGAGACGTTGCGCTCGCGCAGCAGGGCGTCGAGCACACGGAGCAGGTTGAGGTCGAAGTTGTAGATATTCATTTGGTGAATCCGAAGCATCACAAGACTAAATTTCAAAAATAGTAGCGTCTTCGTCTATGGTTGGTCTCCAGTTTTTCCAGCCTTGCAACGAGGACAGCTGCAATGAGCCAAACCCAATTCGATATCCAGACCGCAGCCGTGATCGGCGCGGGCACCATGGGCCGCGGCATCGTCATGAGCCTGGCCAACGCTGGCGTGCAGGTGCGCTGGCTGGACAACAATCCCGAGATGCTGGAACAGGCGCTGAGCGTGGTGGCTGACACCTACGCGCACAATGTGCGCCAGGGCCGGATCGACGAGACTCAGGCGCAGGCGCGCCGGGCCTGCATCAGCAAGGCGGCCGATTACCAGGCGCTGGCCGATGTGGATCTGGTGATCGAAGCGGTCTACGAAAACCTCGAGCTCAAGCAGAACATCTTCCGCGAGCTGGACGGCATCGTGAAGCCGAGCGGCATCCTTGCCAGCAATACCTCCGCGCTGGATATCGACGCCATCGCCGCAGTCACTGGCCGCCCCGAGCAGGTTGTGGGTCTGCACTTCTTTAGCCCGGCGCACATCATGAAACTGCTGGAGATCGTCCGCGGCGCGAAGACTTCGAAAGCGGTGCTCGAAGCATCCACCGCGCTCGGCAAGCGCATGGGCAAGGTCAGTGTGGTCGCCGGCAACTGCCCGGGCTTCATCGGCAACCGCATGCTCGCCACCTACGTGCGGGAGGCGCGGATGATGCTGCTCGAAGGCGCCTACCCGCATCAGGTGGACGCCGCGCTGCAGGGCTTCGGTTTCGCCATGGGCCCGTTCCGCATGTACGACGTGGTCGGCATCGACCTGGAGTGGCGCGCCCGCGAACTGGCCGGCAAGGGCCAGAACGAACCTGAGGTGCAGGTCGACAATCGTCTCTGCGAGCTGGGCCGCTTCGGGCAGAAATCGCGCATGGGCTACTACCGCTACGCCGAGGGCAGCCGTCAGGCCGAGCACGATCCGGAAGTGGATGCCCTGGTGCAGCGCGAGTCCGAGCGGCTCGGCTATGAGCGTCGTGAGATTGGCAGTGAGGAAATCCTCGAGCGCTGCCTGCTGGCACTCGTCAACGAAGGCGCGAAGATCCTCGAGGAAGGCATGGCCGAGTCCAGCGCCGATATCGACACCGTCTACCTCTACGGTTACGGCTTTCCTGGCGACGCTCGGCGGCCGCTTCGTCGATTACAAGAAGGAGGCTTGAGCATGGAATACAAGGCCCCGCTGCGTGACATGCGCTTCGTGTTGCACGAACTGTTCGATGCCACCGGCCATTGTGAATTGCTGGGCAACGGCCTGGACCGCGAGCTGATCGACGGCGTACTGGAAGAGGCCGCCCGCTACACCGGCGGCGAAATCGCGCCGCTCAATCGCAACAGCGACGAAGAGGGCGTGACCCTGGAAAACGGCGAAGTCCGCACGCCACAGGGCTTCGTCGAGGCGTATCGACAGTACGTCGACAACGGCTGGGCGAGCATGACCGGGCCGACCGAATACGGTGGCCAGGGCTTCCCACAGCTGGTGGCCTGCAACTTCCACGAGATGCTGATGGGCGCTTCACTGTCCTTCCGCATCTATTCCGGCCTGACCGAAGGTGCGGTGCTCGCGCTGTACAAGCACGGCAGCGACGAGTTGAAAGATGCCTATCTGGAGAAGCTGGTCAGCGGCAGCTGGAGCGGCACCATGTGCCTGACCGAACCGCAGGCCGGCACCGATCTGGCGCTGTTGCGCACCCGCGCCGAACCCCAGGCGGACGGCAGCTACAAGGTCAGCGGCAGCAAGATCTTCATCTCCGGTGGTGAGCACGACATGAGCGAGAACATCGTGCACCTGGTGCTGGCGCGCCTGCCGGATGCGCCGGCCGGCGTGAAGGGCATCAGCCTGTTGCTTGTGCCCAAGTTCATCGCCAGCGCTGACGGTACGCCGGGCGAGCGTAACGCGCTGTCCTGCGGTGCCATCGAGCACAAGATGGGCATCAAGGGCGCCGCTACCTGCGTGATGAACTTCGATGACGCCACCGGTTGGATCGTTGGCGAGCCCAACCAGGGCCTGGCATGCATGTTCACCATGATGAACGACGCACGGTTCCAGGTCGGGCTGCAGGGGCTTGGCATTGCCGAACAGGCTTATCAGGGCTCGCTGGCCTATGCCCGCGAGCGCCTGCAGTCTCGTGGGCTGGCAGGCGCGCAGCATCCGGACAAGCCAGCCGACCCGATCATCGTGCACCCCGACGTGCGCCGCATGCTGCTGACGCAAAAGACGCTGGTCGAAGGCAGCCGCATGCTGGCGGCCTACTGCGCCCGGCAGCTGGACCTCGAGCATGGCCATCCCGAGCCGAGCTACCGCAAGGCGGCGAGCAAGCGCGCTGCGCTGCTGATCCCCATCGTCAAGGCGTTCTTCACCGACATGGGTCAGGAGGTGGCGAGCCTCGGCGTGCAGGTCTACGGCGGCCACGGCTATATCCGCGAATGGGGCATGGAACAGCTGATGCGCGACAGCCGCATCACCCAGCTCTATGAAGGCACCAACGGCATTCAGGCGCTGGATTACATCCGCCGCAAGCTGCTCGGCGACGGCGGCGCGGAACTGTCGGCGCTGCAGGCGGAATTCAGCGAGATTTGCGACCGGCAGATCGATCGCCCGGCGCTGCACGCTCTGGCCAGCAAGGTGCAGGCACGTATCGGCGAATGGCGCGAGCTGAGTGCCGAGATCATTGCGGCGACCGGGCGCGACCCACAGGAGATCGGCGCGGTGTCGGTGGACTTCCTCCAGTACTCTGCCTATGTCTTGTTGGCCGGGCTGTGGCTGCAGTCCGCGGCGCGCGCGCAGGATGCGTTGGAGCAGGGTACGGGTGAAGAGGCGTTCTATCAGGCCAAGCTAGCCAGTGCGGACTTCTATCTGCGTCGTGTACTGCCGCGGGCCAGTGCGCATCGGGAAGCGATTCAGGGTGGGGCCGAATGTTTGATGGCGCTGCCGGAGACGGATTTTGCGTTTTGAGTGAGGTTGGAAGGGCGAGTGCGACAGCCCCTCACCCCAACCCTCTCCCCAAAGGGGAGAGGGGGTCGACCGAGTGAGGGCC
>NZ_JXXD01000313.1 GCF_000935215.1 Stutzerimonas stutzeri | reverse complement strand
GGGTCATCATGCCGTTGATCATGCCGCCCCAGCTCGGAGCCAGCAGGATGATCGACATCACCATGCCCAGGCTTTGTGCCCAGTCCGGCAGGGCGGTGTAGTGCAGGTGGTGCGGACCGGCCCAGATATAAAGGGTGATCAGCGCCCAGAAGTGAACGATCGACAGGCGATAGGAATACACCGGGCGCTCGGCCTGCTTCGGCACGAAGTAATACATCATGCCCAGGAAGCCGGTGGTCAGGAAGAAGCCCACGGCGTTGTGGCCGTACCACCATTGCACCATCGCGTCGGTCGCACCCGAATAGATCGAGTAGGACTTGAACCAGGACACCGGGATTTCCAGGTTGTTGACGATGTGCAGCATCGCCGTAACCAGGATGAACGCGCCGAAGAACCAGTTACCCACATAGATGTGCTTGGCCTTGCGCTTCATGATCGTGCCGAAGAACACGCCGATGTACGACACCCACACCAGCGTGAGCAGGATGTCGATCGGCCACTCCAGTTCCGCGTATTCCTTGGAGCTGGTGAAGCCCTGTGGAAGCGTGATGACTGCAAGCACGATCACAGCCTGCCAACCCCAGAAGGTGAAGGCCGCGAGTCCGTCGGAGAACAGACGCGCCTGGCAAGTGCGCTGAACCACGTAATAGGACGTGGCAAACAGTGCGCAACCACCGAATGCGAAGATAACCGCGTTTGTGTGCAATGGTCGTAGACGGCCGAAGCTCGTCCACGGCAGGTCGAAGTTGAGCGAGGGCCACACCAACTGCGCGGCGATCAAAACACCCAGGCCCATCCCGATGATTCCCCATACCACCGTCATGATGGCGAATTGGCGAACCACCTTATAGTTATAAGCAGTCTCACTTATTGCTGTGCTCATGCAAGGCTTCCACGCTAATGGCATTTTCGAAGGCAAAAACGGCGGCAAGTATGGAGAAAGCATGGGGGCAATGCAAACGACGCCCGGGCTCTCTTTGCTGGCCAAAACCCTGATTTAAAGCGTTTTCCATGCGCTGCGCAGGGATGTTTCGCACCAGGCCGGTGCGCTAGAAATACCGAGTTCGCCTTATGCTTCTAGGTGGTGCGGCGAGTCGGAAGCAAAGCTTAGAAGTGCGTGGGCGGGCGGGGAAGGTCTTCGGTCGGCTGATGATGCGACAGATGGTCGCAGCGCGACGAGAGTTGCCTGAAGACAAGGCGAGAAGGGCGGTACGAGTTTACCGCCCTTTTACGACTTACTGCTTGGCGAGTTGTTCCGGTTTCTGCGACAAGCTGTAGACGTAGGCGGCGAGCAGGTGAACCTTGTCGTCGCCCAGGTACTGCTGCTGGGCAGGCATCTGGCCGTTGCGGCCGTGGCGGATGGTCTGCTGCAGCTGGGCGAGGCTCGAGCCGTAGATCCAGCCGGAGGCATGCTGGAGATTCGGCGCACCCAGTGCCGCCATACCTTCTCCACCCTGGCCGTGGCAGACGGAGCAGGTCTGTGCATAGACCTCTTTGCCTTTGCCCAGATCAGCGTCGGTGCCTTCCGGCAGCGCCAGGCCAGCGAGTTCCTTACGGACGAAGGCTGCCACGTTCTTCACGCCTTCCTCGCCGATAGCCTGACCCCAGGCCGGCATTGCTGCGATACGGCCGTTGAGGATGCTGGTCTTGATCGAGGCTGCATCACCACCCCAGCGCCAGTCATGGTCAGCCAGGTTCGGGAAGCCCAGGGAGCCCTTGGCATCGGAACCATGGCAGATGGCGCAGTAGTTGGCGAACAGGCGAGCACCCATCTTCACGGCTTGCTCGTCCTGAGCGACTTCTGCCACCGACATGGCAGCGTACTTGGCGAAGATCGGACCGTATTTTTCATCGGCCTGAGCGACCTCGCGCTCCCACTGCTTTTCCTGAGTCCAGCCACCCTCGTAGCCGGGCAGTACGCCTTTCCAGTTACCCAGGCCCGGATAGAGCACGAGGTAAAGGATGCCGAACACCAGGGTGCCGATGAACAGCAGGAACCACCAGCGCGGCAGCGGGTTGTCGTATTCCTCGATGCCGTCGAAGGCATGACCCATCGTTTGGTCCGTGGTGCCGGCCGACTCGCCCTTGCGGGTGGCGAAGATCAGCCAGAACAGAGCGACGATGGTGCCCAGCGTCAGCAGGGCGATGTATCCACTCCAGAAAGTGCTCATGTGCTACTCCTGGACAGCCCGAGCAACTCTGGCTGTCCGCGATTGAAGTCCCTGACGGCTGCGAAGCCAGCCGTCATTTTTCTTGGCTGTGCGATTAGCGCTTGTTGGTCAGAGCCGTGCCGAGTACTTGCAGGTAGGCCACCATGGCGTCCATCTCGGTCTTGCCATTGACGGAGTCGCGAGCGCCGGCGATGTCCTCTTCGGTGTACGGCACACCGAGGGTGCGCAGTGCCGACATCTTCTTGGCGGTGTCCTTGCCGTCGAGGGTGTTCTCGACCAGCCACGGGTAGGACGGCATCTTCGATTCGGGCACTACGTTGCGCGGGTTGTACAGGTGCGCGCGGTGCCAGTCATCGGAGTAGCGGCCACCGACACGGGCCAGGTCCGGACCGGTACGCTTGGAGCCCCACAGGAACGGATGGTCATAGACGCTTTCGCCAGCGACCGAGTAGTGGCCGTAACGCTCGGTTTCGGCGCGGAACGGACGGATCATCTGCGAGTGGCAGCCGACACAGCCTTCGCGGATGTACAGATCGCGGCCTTCCAGTTGCAGCGCGGTGTAAGGCTTCATGCCTTCGACCGGCTCGTTGACGGCGTCTTGGAAGAACAGCGGGACGATCTGGGTCAGACCGCCGATGCTCACCGCCAGGATCATGAACAGGGTCAACAGCCCGACGTTCTTTTCTAGTTTCTCGTGCGATTTCATTTACCTAGGCTCCTCAGGCGATCTGCGCGGCAGCGTCGTACTCGGCGGGCTTGGCAGCCTGCACGGTGCGCCAGGTGTTGTAGGCCATCACCAGCATGCCGGCGAAGAAGATCGCACCACCGATCATGCGCACCACGAAACCGGGGTGGCTGGCTTCCAGTGCTTCGACGAAGGAGTAGGTCAGCGTGCCGTCGTCATTGATCGCGCGCCACATCAGGCCCTGGGCGATACCGTTGACCCACATCGAGGCGATGTAGAGCACGGTGCCGATGGTGG
>NZ_JXXD01000312.1 GCF_000935215.1 Stutzerimonas stutzeri | reverse complement strand
GCGTCCCTTGAAGAACGTCCCTTAGCAAGAAGCCTTGCTTTCTTGAAAGTGCCTCTATCCGGCCGCGTGGTGTGGCCGGGCTTGATGGAGGTACACCCCATGCGACCCGCTCCCTTGCGGCCTGCCGCCGCTGCTGTCGCTGCGCCCGCGCAGCCCCAACGCTACCTGACCAACGACGAAGCCGCCGAATACCTGCGGCTGTCGCCGCGCACGCTGGAGAAACAGCGCGTGATCGGCGGAGGGCCGAAGTTCCGCAAGTTCGGCCGCCGCGTCATGTACGCGGTAAGCGACCTCGATGCCTGGGCCGACCAGCGCAGCTACGAGGCGACTTCCGACCCGGAATATGCCCAACGCCACGCGGGTGACTACCGTGATGGCCGCTGAACGCCGGTGCGTGGGTGGCCTTTGCCATGTCCAGCCCGCCAGGGCAAGCCTTGCAGCAGCGCGAACAGCTCGACCTGTTCCGGGCGCTGCCGGGCGACATGGCACCACGCGACAGCCAGGACTTGATGGCCTTTCCGTTCTTCTCGCTGGCGAAGTCGCGGCGCACCGCGCCGATCGACTTTCGCGCAGGCGGCATCACCATCCGCGTGGAGGGCACGCAGGAGCACGGCATCGCAACGATATGGGATGCCGACGTGCTGATATGGGCCGCTTCGCAGATCGCGGAGGCGCGCGACGCGGGCATCCGCCCGTCGCGCTGGATACGCGCCACGCCCTACGAAATCCTGCGCTTCATCGGGCGCGGCACATCGCTCAACGACTACCAGCGCCTGAAAGCCGCGCTGGATCGCTTGCAATCGACCACGGTGGCCACGTCCATCCGCGAAACCACGGGAAGGCGCTTGCATCGCTTCTCGTGGATCAACGAGTGGAAGGAACTGGCCGACGCCAGCGGCGTGCCGCTGGGCATCGAGCTGATCTTGCCCGATTGGTTCTATGCGGGCGTGCTCGATGCCGCCTTGGTGCTGACCATCGACCCGGCCTATTTCCGCTTGAAGGGCGGCATCGAACGCTGGCTGTATCGCCTGGTGCGCAAGCACGGCGGACGGCAGGAACACGGCTGGCAATTCGATTTCCGGCACCTCTACCGCAAATCGGGCAGCGCGGCGCGCTTCTCCGATTTTGCCTACGACTTGCGCGCCCTGGTGGCGCGGCAGTCGCTGCCCGGCTACGTCCTGGACATCGAGCGGATGCCGGACGATGGAACGGAACTGCTGACCTTCCGGCCAGTGCTGCATACGGCACGGGGATAACTCGGGGAAAACTTGTGGACGGCCTCGTGCTATCAGGAGTACCGGGTATCGTGCTATCAGGAGTACGCCTATCGTGCTATCAGGAGTACGAAAACGCCGTAAAGCCAATAACGGCGCGGGTTTGCGCCCCCTCTAACTTACCTAACAAGAAATACATAACTTTTAGTAGAAGCGCGCCGTTTCGGTGGAAAACCACCCAGCGGCACGGCCAGGCCGGCTTTCCGGCAGGGAGGGCCGCGCCATGATCGTCGCGCTTCTCAATCAGAAAGGCGGCGTAGGCAAGACCACGCTCGCCACGCACATCGCCGGCGAGCTGGCGATGCGCGGCCAGCACGTCGTGCTGCTGGATGCCGACCCGCAGGGTTCCTCACTGGACTGGACGCAGCGCAGAAGCCAGCAAGGCTTGCCACGGCTGT
>NZ_JXXD01000311.1 GCF_000935215.1 Stutzerimonas stutzeri | reverse complement strand
GCCAGACGCTGTCACGCCCGCGGCGCACGCTGGGCACACCGCGCGCCGCCAGCTCGTCGGCGATCATCCCGGCCTGGCGGTGGTTGGCCACCAGCACGGCGATATCGCCACCTTTCAGCGGAGTAAACACACCTTCCTTGTCGAAACCGGCGCGCCCTTCCGCGGCGCCTGCCAGTTGCAGGGCGATACGCCGGGCAGTGTCGCTCGCCGCCAGCTGCGCGGCTTCGCCCTTGCCGAGCGGATCGTCGCCCAGCCAGACGAGCGACAGCGGCGCCGCCTCGCCCTCCTCCACCAGCCGCAAGCTCGCACGCGGCTTGTCGGTCGCGCCTACTGCTGGATAGCGCAGATCAGGTTGGGCGAACGGCTGTGGATGATCGAACAGCTGGTTCAGCGCGGCGATCAGCGCCGGCGTCGAGCGGTAATTGGTCGGCAGGTTGAAGGGCTCGCGATCGGCCTGCTGCTTGGCCGTCATATAGGTTGCAAGGTCCGCCCCGCGGAAGGCGTAGATCGCTTGCTTGGGGTCGCCGACAAAACACAGCGACGCCTCGCCCGCCTTGGCATAGATGCGGTTGAAGATGGCGTACTGGATCGGGTCGGTGTCCTGGAATTCGTCGATCAGCGCCAGCGGATAGGTGGCGCGCAGCGAGGCCGCCAGGTCTTCGCCGACCGGGCCTTTCAGTGCCAGATCCAGGCGATTGAGCAGATCATCGAAGGCCAACAGCCGCTGCGCCGCCTTGCGCTCCGGCAGCTCGCGGTTGAGCCGTTCCAGCAGCGCGACCTGCAGGGCGATCAGCCGTTGCTTGCCCGCTGGCAATGCCTCGGCCACCTGATCGGCCAGCTCGTCCAGCGCATGGGCCAACTCGCACACCGGCGCGTCGAAGCCCTTCTTGCAGGCCTTGCTCAAGGCGCGCACGCCGAACTTGGCCGCGCCATCGGGTAGATCGAACATCACGGCCGGGTCGGCAAAATAGGCGTCGAGCTCGCTCCGCCAGGGCTCGAACTTAATGCCTTTGTGGGTGCTTTGGCTGAGCCCACCGTGGGCCTGAAGCTCGGCGATCCAGGCGGTACCCGCTTCTCTCCACAGATCGGCGGCGCGTTGCCAGGCGGCCTCGACCGGACGCAGGTCGGCGGCAACCGGCGCACCCTGCGGTTCCACGCGCAAGTAAGGCTTGCCCAGATGACTGCGCAGCCGCTGGCGCAGCCACACCGGTGTGATGCGGCTCTTGGCCAGGAAGCGCGCCCAGGCCGGGTCGGCATCGGCCAGCTCGCTGCGCCAGGCATCGGCGAGCAGCGCATCGATCATCTCGCGGTCATCGGCGGTCAGCTCGCTGTCGAAATCGCCCCCGGCCTCGAAGGCGGCGTCCTGCAAGGCGCGCTGGCAGAAGCCGTGAATGGTGAAGATCGCCGCCTCGTCAAAACCGTGCACGGCCAGCAACAGGCGCCGCCGCGAGGCTTCGTCGGGATAGCGGGCGTGTAGGCGTTTGAGGAAATCGTCGCTGCTCGGCGTGCCTTCATAGACGGCCAGCAGGTCGGCCAGCCGCGCCCGGATACGCTCGCGCAGCTCGGCGGTGGCGGCGGTGGTGTAGGTGACCACCAGGATCTGCCCCACCGACAGCTGCCGCTCCAGCAGCAGGCGGGCGTAGAGCGCGGTGAGCGTCCAGGTCTTGCCGGTGCCGGCGCTGGCCTCGATCAGCGAGCGGCCGTCGAAGGGCGAATCGAGCAGGTCGAGTTTCATGCTTCCTCCTCGTCTTGCGCCAAGGCATCCAGCGCAGGGCCGATCAATTCCTGAGCCAGCGTTTCGAAACGCTGGTCCAGCGGATCGCGGTCGCGGAAGGCCAAGGCGTTCCAGGGGTCTTCGGCCTCGGCGGCGATGGGGCTGAACTCGGCACCCAGCCAGGCTTCGCGGGCGCGCTTGCGGGCGCAGTCGAGCGGTTCACTGCCGCGGGCCGGCTTGCGATAGCCCTTGGCGAAGGCATGGCTGCTACGCGGCAGCAACGGCAGCGGTTCGCGGATGGCGCAGCGATAGGCCGCCAGCCAGGGTTCGAGCAGCTGCGCGGCATTGGCCAGCGGCCCCAGCTGCCAGTCACCGGAGGGCGATAGCATCAGGCTGTGGCGCTCGATATCGGGCGTGGCGGACAGGTTGAGCAGCAGATGACGCAGCCAGAACGGCGGCAGGTCCCATTCGCCGAGGCGGCCGAGCTTCCAGCCGAACAGCCCGGCCGGGGTCACGCCGTCGAGCCAGCCATGCACGCGCACGCCGGCCAGGGTGATATCCACCGGCAGCGGCTCGGGCACGGCGTCCGGGCGCAGTTCGAACAGGCGCGGCGCGAAGGCACGCACCGGCCCGCGCAGCTTGCCCCACAGCGCCTGGCCCAGCTCGCCGGTGGGGAGCCAACCAGCGGCACAGGCCATGCGCCGTTCGTCTTCATCGCTCCAGCCGTGTTCCATGGCCTGCAGCGACAGGCGCCGCAGGCCGTTCCAGGCTGGCATCTCCAGATCGAACGGCTCATCACTGGCGAGCGACTCCTGGTCGTCGGCCAGACGCAGACCCAGGCGCTGCTCGAGCAGAAAGCGTGCGGGATGGCGGAAGCACTGCAACAGCTGCGACGGCTCGATGGTCAGCCAGGCCTCGTCGGGTTCCGCGAGCAAGCTGGCAAACGGCTGCGGCTGAGTCTGCGGTGGCTCGGCCAGACGCCCGGCGGCGCGAAACCAGGGCGAGGAGAAACCGGCGCAGAGCCCGTCGCCGAAATTGCGCGGCGAGAACGGCTGCAGCGGGTGGGCGACGAGAATTTTCTGGCTGGCGGTCTTGGGTGCGGACTCGCCTGTATGCTCGGAAGCCTGCGCAACGGGCAGTTCGGCGGTCATGTCCACTGCCTCCAGCACTTCGCTGAGCAGCACCGAAGGCGGCAGCACGGCGTTGTCGCGCGGGTCGCAGCCGACATAGGACAGGTACAACGCTTCGCGCGCCGAAAGCAGGGTTTCCAGCAGCAGGTAGCGATCATCCAGCCGCCGGGCACGGTCGCCGCGGCGTGGATGGCGACCGATCAGATCGAAACCCGACGGCGGCGTACGCCGGGGAAAGGCCCCATCGTCCAGCCCAAGCAGGCAGACCACGCGGAACGGCAAGCTGCGCATCGGCACCATGGTGCAGAAGGTCACCGCGCCGGTGAGAAAGCCCGAGGCGCCGCCGCCCTGCTGCAGCGCGGCGCTGAGCTGCTGGTGCACCAGTTCCAGCTCGATGGGCCGGGTGAGGTCGGCGGCCTGCGCCTGATCGCGCAG
>NZ_JXXD01000310.1 GCF_000935215.1 Stutzerimonas stutzeri | reverse complement strand
GCAAAAACTGAGTGCAACACCTGACCTTTCCGGTACGGTGCTGCCCTATGTCTTATTCCGAACTCAGCGTTGAAGAGCGTGCCACCATTCAAGTTAGTCATGCCCAAGGCCTCAGCTTGCGCAGGATTGCCTGCTTGATCAACCGATCCCCTTCGACGGTCAGCCGAGAGATGCGCCGCAATCGAGATGCAGCTGGCAGCTACTCGGCCCGCGTGGCTCAGCAGCGGATGAAGGTCCGCCGCCAGGCTTGTCGGCCCATGCGAAAGCTGCTGCCAGGTAGTGAGCGCTTTGAACTGGTGATCCATATGCTGCGCCAGCGTTTGTCTCCCGAGCAGATTGCCGGCAAGCTGCGCAGTATGAACATACCCAGTCTTAGAGATGCCTACGTCTGTCGCGAGACGATCTACAACGCGATCTATGC
>NZ_JXXD01000309.1 GCF_000935215.1 Stutzerimonas stutzeri | reverse complement strand
GCGACACTGCGGACAACCCGCCAGGTGGGCGGCGGCGTGGCGCTGTGCGGCGGCGTCGAGTTCGTTGTCGAGGTAGGCGGACAGGATCGCCATGTCCAGATGCTCAGTCATCGAGGGTGCCTCCGTTGGCCTGGCGATAGCCGTGCAGCAGCGCCTCGCGGGCGCGTGCCAGGCGCGACTTGACGGTGCCGGCGGCGAGCTGCAGCGTGGCGGCCAGTTCGTCGTAGGCCAGCCCCTCCACCTCGCGCAGCAGCAGGATCTCGCGCTGTTCGTGGGGCAGGCGGGCTAGCAAGCGTTCCAGCAATGCCAGATCGCGACCGGCCTGCAGTCGGCTCAGCGGCGATGGCGCTGGATCGACCGGCTCGGCCAGTTCCTCCGGCGCCACGTCGACGTAGCGTTGCCGCTGGCGCAGCGTATCCAGCGCGGCATTGCGTGCGATCTGCAGCAACCAGGTCTGCAAGCGTGCTTCCGGGCGCCATCTGGGCAGCGCCTGGAAGGCGCGGATGAACGTTTCCTGAGTCAGGTCAGCGGCCTCGTCGGCGCTGCCGAGCAGGCGACGGAGGAAGTGGAAGACCCGCGCCTGATGGACGCGCACTAGCGTGCCGAACGCCTGGCGATCACCACGCGCGGCCTGCTGGATGAGGTCCTGTTCGCTGTCGTTCATTAAGCGCTCGTCTGGGTTGACCGCGCAGGGCGCCGCTAAAACCTGCTGCGTTGCCAACGCCTCGGTTTTTACCGGTGCCCGTGCGCTGCCGGCCGGGTTGCCGCAGGGATATAACGCAACGGTTGGCGAAATGTTCCGGCTATTTTTGTCTCAGCGCGGAATCTTCACCCGGTCCTCGTCGAAGTCGCCTTTTTCCGCGTCGCGATGGCAGGCCACGCAGTTGAAGCGGCCGCCGACCGACTCGCGGGCGAACTTGGCTTCGCTGAGCTCGTCGTGTTTGTGCTCGAACCAGCGCGTCTGGCTGATGCGTGGCGGCTCGCCGGCGGTGGGTGACGGCTCCACCGGTAGGCGGTTGGCGGCCGAGGCGCGGACCAGGAAGTCGAGGATTTCCTTTTCCTGCACCGGGTCCAGCGACGCGTTGCTGCCGTAGTGATCGCCCAGGGTGCGCATCTGCTCGCGCCAGGCATCGGCAGGCAGCAGGCCGGGAGAATAGAGCATGTGGCAGGCCGCGCATTCTTCCTTCCACACCAGCGGTGCGTCGCTGGGTACCGTCAGGCGCTTGGGCCGCTTGTAGCCCTTGCGCTCTCGATGGTCGTCGTCATCGGCGAAGCTGAGGCCGGCCAGTACCAGGGTCAGGCCCAGCCCGGCGACGGCAGCGAGGGGTGCGATCTTCATGGCAGGCTCCTTATTTGATGCTGTCGATCCAGCTGATGAAGTCACCTTTTTCCTGCGCGGTGCATTCACGGGCGTAGACGTCGTCGCAGTTGCGGCGGAACCATTTCTCGACCTTCTTCAGGTCGGTGAAGCGCTCGGGGTTGGCTGCCGGCGCCAGCGGATCGACCTTGCGATGCGCCGGCGTCTTGCCGGGCTGACGCGGGTCGGCGGTGTGGCAGGTGGTGCAGCTCATGGTCTTGCCATTGCGCTGCTCCTCGGCGAAGTACAGCGCCTTGCCGCGCTCGGCGGAGAAACCGGCGAAGTTCGGATTCTCCTGACGCGCCTGGGCGGCGTAGCCGGGCAGCAGTGGGTGTTCGGTTTCGGCCAGGGCGGGCAGGCTCAGGCAGCAGGACAGGAGGATGATCCAGCGGGCTTTCATGGTGCGCTCTCCGGTTGGGAATGAGTGCAGCCTAGGCGCGCCGCCTTACGCCAAGCTGAACCGCAGCGGCTGGCGGCGTTCAGTTTCGTTTCAGCTCGCAGGAATACAAAGGCGGCATCCATTCAATGAGGATCGCCGTCGTGGCTGCTTTCAATCGTTTCCGTCTGTTCCACTGGCTGCTGGCCGGTTTCTTTCTTGGCGCCTACCTCAGCGGTGACGACGCCGAGACGCTGCATATCTGGCTGGGCTACGGCCTGGTGGCGCTGTTGGTGTGGCGCCTGCTGATCGTGCCGCTGCGCCTGCGCGGCTTCCCACAGCTGCTGCCGCCGAAGGGCCAGCGGAGCAAGCCGGGCCTGTCGAGCGTCGGCAAGTGGCTGACGGTCGGCGCGCTGGGCAGTTTCGCCATTGCCAGCGTGGTCGGCCTGGGTATGGTCGACAACGGCGATGTGCTGGCCGCCCTGCCGGGCGTGGGGCCGGATGTCTTCGGCGCCGCCAGCGACATCGATTTCATCGGCTGGATGGGCGATGCCGAGGAAGTGCACGAGTTCTTCGCCAATCTGGGGCTGTGGCTGATCGGCCTGCATGTCGGCTATGTGCTGCTGTTCCGCCGCAAGTCGGTGTGGCCGATGCTGCGTGGCGTGCCCAAGTCGGGGCCGGCTTCGACTGCACCTTCGGCTTCGGCTTCGGCCGCGGCGCCGGCTGCAACTGCGGTGGCGACCTCGCTCGCATCGTCGCCGACGCCGGTTGCCGGTGAATTCACCCGTCTGCGCATTGCCTCACGCCAGGCCGAAACCGCCGACAGCTGCTCGTTCACCCTGCAGGTACCGGCCGCCCAGCGCGCCCGCTTTACCGCGCAGCCGGGGCAGTTCCTCACGC
>NZ_JXXD01000308.1 GCF_000935215.1 Stutzerimonas stutzeri | reverse complement strand
AACGGCGTCATCCAGCTCACCGGCGTCGCCAGCCGCTACGTTGGCTACTACATCGCCGCGGTCCTCGTACTGCTGGGTCTGTTCCCCTTCGTCGGCGGTGTGCTGCAGCTGATGCCCAAGCCGGTGCTCGGCGGCGCCACACTGATCATGTTCGGCACCGTGGCCATCGCCGGCATCAAGATCCTCGCCGAAGCCGGCCTGCATCGCCGCAACATGCTCATCGTGTCGATTTCCCTGGGTCTCGGCCTGGGTGTCGCCGGCGTGCCGGAAGTGCTGAGCGCGATGCCCGAGGTGTTGAAGAACATCTTCGGCTCGCCGATCACCATCGGCGCCTTCAGCGCCATCCTGCTCAACCTGTTCCTGCCGCGCGAACCGAGCGAAGTCGATGTATTCGACCCCGAGGA
>NZ_JXXD01000307.1 GCF_000935215.1 Stutzerimonas stutzeri | reverse complement strand
CAAGCCCAGTTATTGGCTCAGTGGCAGGCCCTTCGGGGGTTTCTGGCCCGCCTGCGCGGTGAGCCCGAGGCACGCCAGAACTGCTTGCAGGCGCTAGAGGTACTGTCCGATCACGCCTGGGCGCAGCGCGTGCTTTGTTATCAGGTGCTTACGCAGCAAGCGATGGCCGAAGGTGAGCTCGACCTTGCCCAGCAATACAACAGCGAAGGCATGAAGCTCGCACGGCTGAAAGGTAGCGTGCTCTACGAAGTGATGCTCAGCGTCGATCGAATCCAGTTGCTTGAACTCACCGGTGAGTTCGAGCGTGCGGTCGGCGTGCTCAACGAGACACTCCAGGCGTTGCGTGACTCCGTCCGGCGCAGCCCTCTCATCGGCAGGCTGCAACTGCTGCAGGGGCATCTGCTGGCTTACCAGGGGCTCGACGAGCCGGCGCAGGAGGCATATCAGCTCGGTAAGGCGGAGACCGAAACCTGCGGTGATTCCTACTGTTTCTTCGGTTATGTCGGGCTTGCCGAGCTTGCCGCGCGCAGTCACGAGTTTGCCTGCGCCTATCACTGGCTGCGGGACGCCGAGCGCCTGTCTCAGTGGCGACATGTACCTGAGGCGAGATTCCGCGGCATCCTGCCGCTGATAAACGGTGTGGCCTGGCTGCATCAGGGCGAGCTGCGCAAGGCGCGTGGTGCGCTGTATCAGGTACTGGAACTGTATGAAGGACGGGGTTACCTGTCGCCGTCCGGATTCTACGAGCTGTTGCCTCGGGTGCGGCGCTATCTGGCGGTCATCGATGTGCTCGAGGGACAGCCAGCACGAGCGATCACAGCCTTGCGTGAGCAGATCGAGCAGAACCTGCTTGCCCAGCGTCTGGGGCTGGCATGCGAGTGTCGTTTCAGTCTGGCGGAAGCGTTACAGGCCGATGGCCAGGTCGCCGAGGCGGAGCTGGAGCTGCGTCTGGCGCTCAGCGAGGCCGCGCGTCAGCATCTGGTCAAGCCCTTGTACGAACTACAGTATCGGCAGCCGCAATGGCTGGCGCGAGTGCTACCCGCAGCGAAGGGCGAATCGCTTCGGCAGCGGCTGCTGAGCTACGAGCGTGAGCCGGAAGTGACGCTCCCGGCAGCGGATGAAACGGTGCTCAGCAACCGCGAACTGACGGTGTTGCGGCTGATCGCCCAGGGGTGCTCGAACCAGGAAATTGCCGAACAGCTGTTCATATCCCTACATACCGTGAAGACCCATGCGCGCAGGATCAACACGAAGCTGGGCGTCGCTCGCCGTACCCAGGCGGTGGCGAAGGCCAAAGCGCTGGCCTGGCTCTGAGAACAAGCAGTTATCCAAGGGATCATTCATCGTCGCGCCTGAAACAGCAAAGTTCAGGCGCGACGATTCGCTGCAAGCCTGGCGGCTGTCAGACGAAGATGAATTCTTGTTTTTATTGGGTAAGTTTCGGGGCGGAGCGGCGCAACCTGCAGGCAGTCAGGTTGATGACATTACACTGGTGCGGGTTGCAAGCCTCCGTGGGACATCCGTTGTGGTAACTGCTCGCCGCGCTCGATGGCCAGACTGACTTGCAGGCTGGTGATGAGTCGCTGCAATTGCTGTTGATCGCGCCATTGGTCGGCACTGATGTAGCGCTTCACTGCAACGCCTTTCGAGCCCGTCAATGTCAGCAGAATGCTGCCATCGGGCTTCTCGATGCTGAAGTTGACGTTGTAGCGCGGACGAAAAACATCACTGATCTTCTGAAATGGACTCGTCATGCCTGGATACCTGTGTGAGGGTTGCCAGCAATGGACCAGGCAAGGCGATGACAAGTTTCCCGGGCGCAACGGCTTGACTGCCGCAAAAATGTCGCGGGCATACCTGCCATCTCATTTCATACCTGCGCAGTCAGCTCCGTCAGAACATCGGGGCTGCTCTTGAATGCCTTGGCAAACAACTCGCGGTGCCTGGCCATGTAGATGCCGATGTCTTCGGCTTGCTGTTCGCTCAGCGACGGCGAAGCTTGCTGCAGCACCGCAGCTAGCGCCTCTGCCAGCTCAAGCATCTTGTCGTGACGATCGGCTTCGGCTTTATCCATGAACAAACGCTCCAGGTCCCGGCTGCTGCGGTACACCACTTCGACGGCCATTTACCACCTCGGTCATTGGCAGATTGATACTGTTTATTTGTACAGCATAAGCGGCTGCGGCGAAGATTGAAAGTCTGCGCAGGAAGCGGGGTTTCGTCAGTTCTTGAATCGGCCTTGCACGCGCTCGGCCCGAAACTCCAGTGTGGCGGCGCGGTAACCGGCGCGCAGCAGCGGTAGCGGCAGGCAGGATTCCCAGCTTGCGCCGGGCTGCAGGCCACCTGCCCCCTGGTAGTCCGGTGCATCGTAGGCGCGTCGCGCCAGGTTGGTGCGCGAGCCCGGCGCATAGGCGGCGACTTCCCACTGCAGGCTCTGCAACTTCTTGTCGGTGTGATTGTGCAGGCGCACATGCAGCGGCTGCCCGCCGGCGCAGCGACGAGGGTCGTGAGTCAGCTGAATTTCGATACGAGCGAGCAACTGCTCTTCGCGATGCTCCTGCCAGAGTACCCAGCCAGCGACCAAGGCAAGGCCGAGCACGGCACCCAGTGAAATGGGTACGGCCCTGAATGGATAGCGGATCAGCAGTACCAGCCAGGTCAGGATGAGCAGAGCGCCAATCAGCATGGTCGAGTACCGACGATCAGGTGGTTGGGCAGCATGAACGTCCTCCGTTGCGATGGGGGCATGCTAACCCGTGGCGGCGGACCCCGGGCAACAACGAAGTGGCAAGCATTTGTCGCAGGATGTCAGTCGTCCACTTTGCTGCGGCTGGCCAGACGTTCCAGTGCAGCGCGAAGCTTAGGGTCGCGGATGCCATCAGCTGCCGCCTGAATGCTGTCGGCGGCGTTGCTCGAAAGCGGTTGCGTACGCGCCGGCGTGTGCCTGGGCGGGGGCGGTGGCTGTACCTTGAACTGGATACGCGTCAGGCCCGCGAACTCTTCGAGCACTTCCAGTTGACGTTGCAGACGCCGCTGCTGATAGCGCAGCCGTGTCGCCCAGTGGCCGTCGGTGACGATAAGCAGCAGACAACCTTCGCGCCAGGATGCCACGCGGCAGTGTTCGCGTGCTGCGGGCTGCAACTGGCTCTCCAGCAGCTGTTGCAGACGATCGAGCCGAAGCGCTTCGCCGAACAAAGCTCTGAGCGGCTTCGCTTCGCGCAACAATGAGGCAGGAGCACGAGCCGGCGACGGGCGAAAGGCCATGATGGTCCGAGATGCTTGGTAGAAGCGTGAATGGTAGCAGAAGCCGGTTCGGGGAATATCCTGCCGCCTCCGGCGTTGGCGTGCTGCGCAAATGCCCAGCCTAGAGGGTTTATCGCCTGCCAGCTGCGAATATACAGGTACCCGGTAGCGCGTCCGTTGCGTCATGGTGCTGCGCAGTCAGGCACCTTTCCTCACTGCCGTTTCCGAGTAGAATGGCCCCTTTGCACGCAGCCGTGACCTCGCGGACGTGCCTCCATCCCCAGCATGGAAGTCTTTGTCGATATGTTTGCGCCTTTATTGAAGAAACTCTTTGGAAGCAAGAATGAGCGTGAGGTCAAACGCATGCTCAAGGCGGTGCAGTCCGTCAATGCCCTCGAAGAGCAGATGCTGTCGCTCTCCGACGAGCAACTGCGCAGCAAGACCGAAGAGTTCAAGGCCCGTCTCGAGAAAGGCGAAACCCTCGATCAGATCCTCCCCGAAGCATTCGCCGTCTGCCGCGAAGCGGGCAAGCGCGTCATGGGCATGCGCCACTTCGATGTCCAGTTGATCGGTGGCATGACCCTGCACGAAGGGCGCATCGCCGAGATGCGTACCGGTGAAGGCAAGACCCTGGTGGCTACCCTGGCCGTTTACCTCAATGCGCTGGCCGGCAAAGGTGTGCACGTAGTCACGGTCAACGACTACCTGGCGCGACGCGATGCCAACTGGATGCGCCCGCTGTACGAATTCCTTGGCCTCTCGGTCGGCATCGTCACCCCGTTCCAGCCGCCGGAAGAAAAGCGCGCTGCCTACGCAGCCGACATTACCTATGGCACCAACAACGAGTTCGGCTTCGACTACCTGCGTGACAACATGGCGTTCAGCCTGCAGGAAAAGAACCAGCGCGAACTCAACTTCGCCGTGATCGACGAAGTCGACTCCATCCTGATCGACGAAGCGCGCACACCGCTGATCATTTCCGGCCAGGCTGAAGACAGCTCCAAGCTTTACCAGCAGATCAACCTGCTCATTCCACGCCTTACCCAGCACATCGAGGAAGAGGAGGGAGTCGTTACTCAGGAAGGGCATTTCTCCATCGATGAGAAAACCCGCCAGGTCGAGCTGAACGAACAGGGTCACCAGTATATCGAGGAGCTGCTGACCCAAGCCGGTCTGCTGGCCGAGGGCGAAAGCCTCTATTCGGCGCATAACCTCGGTTTGCTGACACATGTGTATTCTGGCCTGCGCGCCCACAAGCTGTTCCATCGCAACGTCGAATACATCGTGCAGAACAACCAGGTGCTGCTGATCGACGAGCACACCGGCCGCACCATGCCGGGCCGTCGTCTTTCCGAAGGCCTGCACCAGGCCATCGAAGCGAAGGAAGGCCTGCAGATTCAGCCGGAGAGCCAGACCCTGGCTTCGACCACCTTCCAGAACTACTTCCGCCTGTACAAGAAGCTGGCCGGCATGACCGGTACCGCCGACACCGAAGCGTTCGAGTTCCAGCAGATCTACAACCTGCCGGTGGTGGTCATCCCGACCAATAGGCCGCTGGCGCGCAAGGACTTCAACGACCTGGTCTATCTGACCCAGGAAGAGAAGTTCGCCGCGATCATCTCCGACATCAAGGAGTGCCGGGAGCAGGGCCGTCCGGTGCTGGTCGGTACAGCCACCATCGAGTCCTCCGAATACGTGTCGCGCCTGCTGGAGGCCGAAGGTTTCGAGCACAAGGTGCTCAACGCCAAGCACCACGACAAGGAAGCCGAGATCATCGCCCAGGCCGGGCGCCCCGGTGCCGTGACCATCGCCACCAACATGGCCGGCCGTGGTACCGACATCCTGCTGGGCGGCAACTGGGAAGTGGAAGTCGCGGCGCTGGACAACCCGACCGAAGAACAGGTCGCGCAGATCAAGGCGGATTGGCAGAAGCGTCACCAGCAGGTCCTCGAAGCGGGCGGCCTGCACGTGATTGCATCCGAGCGTCATGAATCCCGTCGTATCGACAACCAGTTGCGCGGTCGTGCCGGTCGTCAGGGCGACCCGGGTTCGAGCCGTTTCTATCTGTCGCTGGAAGACAGCCTGATGCGCATCTTCGCCTCCGATCGGGTGAAGAACTTCATGAAGGCGCTGGGCATGGAGTCCGGCGAGGCCATCGAGCACCGCATGGTCACCAATGCCATTGAAAAGGCGCAGCGCAAGGTCGAAGGCCGCAACTTCGACATGCGCAAGCAGCTGCTCGAGTACGACGACGTGGCCAACGAGCAGCGCAAGGTGATCTACCACATGCGCAACAGCCTGCTCGCAGCCGATGAAATCGGCCAGACCATCGCCGAATTCCGCCAGGAAGCGCTGGATGCGGCGATCAGCGCGCACATCCCGCCGCAGTCGCTGCCTGAACAGTGGGATATCCCGGGCCTGGAGGCGGTGCTCTACAGCGATTTCGGTACGCGTCTGCCGGTCCAGCAGTGGCTCGACGAGGACGAAAAACTCTACGAGGAAACCCTGCGCGAGCGCATTCTCGAAGCGCTGTTGGCCGCCTACAACGAGAAGGAAGAGCTGGCTGGCGTCGAGGCACTGCGTTCCTTCGAGAAGCAGATCGTGCTGCGTGTGCTGGATGATCTGTGGAAAGACCACCTGTCGACCATGGACCACCTGCGTCACGGCATCCACCTGCGCGGCTACGCGCAGAAGAACCCGAAGCAGGAATACAAGCGCGAGTCCTTCACGCTGTTCCAGGACCTGCTCGAATCGATCAAGCGCGACAGCATCCGCGTGCTGTCCCATGTGCAGGTTCGTCGAGAAGATCCGGCCGAAGAAGAAGCCCGTCTGCGCCGCGAAGCCGAAGAGCTGGCCAAGCGCATGCAGTTCCAGCATGCCGAGGTGTCCGCGCTGGATCAGCCGGAGGAGGAGCCTGAGGTCGAAGGTCAGGCCGACGTCGCCGCGGCGCCGGTGCGTACCGAACCGAAGATCGGTCGCAACGAGCCTTGCCCGTGCGGATCGGGCAAGAAGTACAAGCATTGCCACGGGCAGGTTCAGTAAGTCCGACCTCGCCTGATGATTCCGCGCCGCGACCGGCTTCTGCCGCTCGCGGCGTTTTTGTCGCAACCCCTTTCTCGGCCTGTTGGCCATCCATTGTTCTGAAGGAGCGCATCCATGGCTGTCGGTCTTGGTCCTTTACCTACTCTGCACCCGGTACCCGGTTTCGAACTCGGCATCGCTTCGGCCGGCATCAAGCGACCAGGGCGTAAGGACGTAGTGATCATGCGCTGTGCCGAGGGCTCCCGTGTCGCCGGCGTGACCACCACCAACGCCTTCTGCGCTGCCCCCGTGCTCGTCACCCGCGAACGCATGCACGGCCCGGTGCGTTACCTGCTGACCAACACCGGTAACGCCAATGCCGGAACCGGCCCGCAAGGTCTTGCCGACGCCCGTCACACCTGTGCGGCCCTCGCGGCCATCACCGGAATCGACGAGACGGCCGTGCTGCCTTTCTCGACTGGCGTGATCGGTGAGCCGCTGCCGGTACAGAAGATCGAGTCGGCATTGCAGGCTGCACTCGACGATCTGTCGCCGGACCACTGGGCCGAGGCCGCGACCGGCATCATGACCACCGATACGCTGCCCAAGGGCGCCAGCCGTCAGTTCCAGCACGATGGCGTGACGGTGACCGTCACCGGCATCAGCAAGGGTGCCGGCATGATCCGGCCGAACATGGCGACCATGCTTGGCTATATCGCCACCGATGCCAAGGTGGCCGGCAGCGTATTGCAGAATCTGGTGCGCGATGCGGCGAACAAGTCGTTCAACCGCATCACCATCGACGGTGATACCTCCACCAACGATTGCTGCATGCTGATCGCCACCGGCCAGGCGGCTCTGCCGGAGATCACCTCCGCCTCCGGCGAGTTGTTCGGCAAGCTCAGGCAGGCGGTGCTGGAAGTCTTCATGGAAGTGGCTCAGGCCATCGTTCGCGATGGCGAAGGCGCGACCAAGTTCGTCACGGTGCAGGTCAACGGTGGCGGCAATCATCAGGAGTGCCTGGACGTCGCCTATGCCGTCGCGCATTCGCCGCTGATCAAGACCGCGCTGTTCGCCTCCGACCCGAACTGGGGCCGCATCCTCGCTGCGGTCGGCTACGCCGGCGTGCCAGACCTGGATGTGAGCAAGATCGATGTGTTCCTCGGCGAGGTCTGCATCGCCAGCCAGGGCGGGCGCTCGCCCAGCTACACGGAAGAGCAGGGCGCGGCGGTAATGGCCCGCGAGGAAATCACCATCCGTATCGAACTCGGACGTGGAGATTGCAGCGAGACCATCTGGACCACCGACCTGTCCCACGAGTACGTGAAGATCAACGCCGAATACCGAACCTGATCGAATCCTGCCCTTAGCTATTCCCGTTGTGCATGGCCCCATGTGCAACGGGAATTGCCATTTGCGCTTGCCGCGCTTTAACGTCCGCTGACTCTTCCGAAGGCAACTCGAGGTGCATCGGTCATGGCTCTGCAACTGGTAGTCGGCGACAAGAACTATTCATCCTGGTCGCTTCGCGCCGCGCTGGCAGTGGAACTGTCCGGCGCTGCGTGCGAACAGGTTCCGGTCTCACTCTATCGGCCGGACAGCCGAGCCCGGCTGCTGGCTTACTCGCCCACCGGCAAGGTGCCGGTGCTTCTGACCGAGGACGGCCCGGTGTGGGATTCGCTGGCAATCGCCGAATACCTGGCAGAGCAGTTCCCTGATGCAAACCTGTGGCCGCGTGAGCGCTATGCGCGCGCATTGGCGCGAAGTATCTGCGCGGAGATGCACAGCGGCTTTCAGGCACTGCGCAGCCATCTGCCGATGGATATGGCGCGCGGCCAGGCCTTGCCCGAGCTTCCCGATGCAGTGCAGGCAGACATCGAGCGAATCTGCGCCATCTGGAGCGGTTGCCGCGAGCGCTTTGGCCGGAGTGGTGATTATCTGTTTGGCCAGCCAAGCATTGCCGACGCCTTCTATGCGCCGGTGGCTTCGCGCCTGCGCAGTTATCAGGTGGCCTTGCCAGCTGCCGCAGCAAGCTACGTCGAGACGATCCATCAGTGGCCGGCTTTTCAGCGCTGGCATCGGAGTGCCCTGCAGGAAGTGCGAAAGTGAAACGAATCCATGTCGCCGCAGCCGTCATTCGTGGTGCCGACGGGCGCGTACTGATCGCCAAGCGCCCGCTCGACAAGCATCAGGGTGGGTTGTGGGAGTTTCCCGGCGGCAAGGTCGAGGCTGGTGAGCGCGTCGAGGCGGCGCTGGCGCGCGAGTTGCTGGAGGAGCTGGGCGTCGTCGTTACCGCGGCGCAGCCGCTGATCCAGGTGCGCCACGATTATCCGGACAAGCAGGTACTGCTCGATGTCTGGGAGGTGCACGCGTTTACCGGTGAACCCCACGGTGCGGAGGGCCAGCCGCTGATGTGGGTGACGGCGGATCAACTGACGAACTACAGCTTCCCGGCTGCGAACCAGCCGATCGTGGCGGCTGCGCGGCTGCCGCACCGTTATCTGATAACGCCGGATGGCCTCGCCCCGCAACGGTTGCTCGATGGACTCGCGCAAGCGCTGGATGACGGCATACGGCTGATCCAGCTGCGTGTGCCGTCGCTACCGCCTGCCGACTACCGTGCGTTGGCAGAGCGGGCGCTGGCCTTGTGCGAGGGGCGGGCTCAGCTGATGCTCAAGGGCCCGCTACAGTGGGCATGCGATTATCCCGAGGCTGGCTGGCATCTGACCGCCAGGCAGCTGCGTGAGCATGCGGGGCGGGAACGACCGATCGCGGCGAACCGCTGGTTGGCGGCGTCCTGTCACGATGCCGAGGAGCTGGCGCTGGCTGCTGCATTGGGAGTAGATTTCGTCACGTTGTCGCCAGTGCTGGCGACCGCCAGCCATCCGGATGCCTCACCGTTGGGCTGGGCGCAGGTCGCGGATTTGCTGCTAGGCTTCGACCGACCGGCCTACCTGCTGGGCGGACTTCAGGCGTCCGACCTGTCCCCGGCACGCCAGGCAGGTGCGCAGGGTGTCGCTGCGATTCGAGCGTTCTGGCCGGATTGAACGGCTGGCGCTGATGCAGGTCACTGGCGATGCTGCTGTAAACTGATAAATGTGTCTTCGATAGATTAAAGCAATCGCGGTCATTCCCTTAATCAATTAACGGTATGCTGCTGGCTGCGTTATCGTAGGCCCCGTCAAAGTTTCTGAACCCCCTAAAGGAGTTAGCAGATGTCGCTGATCAACACTCAAGTTCAACCCTTCAAAGTCAATGCCTTCCACAATGGCAAGTTCATCGAAGTCACCGAAGAATCCCTGAAGGGCAAGTGGTCCGTGCTGATCTTCATGCCGGCTGCCTTCACCTTCAACTGCCCGACTGAAATCGAAGACGCTGCCAACAGCTACGCCGAATTCCAGAAGGCCGGTACCGAAGTTTACATCGTCACCACCGACACCCACTTCTCGCACAAGGTCTGGCACGAGACTTCCCCTGCCGTTGGCAAGGCGCAGTTCCCGCTGATCGGTGACCCGACTCACCAGCTGACCCGCGCTTTCGGTGTGCACATCGAAGAAGAAGGTCTGGCCCTGCGTGGCACCTTCCTGATCAACCCGGAAGGCGTGATCAAGACCGTCGAAATCCACTCCAACGAGATCGCTCGTGACGTGTCGGAAACCCTGCGCAAGCTGAAAGCTGCTCAGTACACCGCCGCTCACCCGGGTGAAGTTTGCCCGGCCAAGTGGAAAGAAGGCGAGAAGACCCTGGCTCCTTCGCTGGACCTGGTCGGCAAGATCTAAGGCTTCGCCTATCTGCCCTGCGTGCTGGAGGGCTTTTCAAAGCCCTCTGGCAACCCAACGCCTGGACGCGAACCGTCCGGGCGTTTTATTTCCTGAATTCCGTACGGGGTACCGCTGCTCATGTTGGACACCAATCTCAAGACCCAGTTGAAAGCCTGCCTGGAGAAGGTCACCCAGCCCTTCGAGATCGTCGCGTCCCTCGATGACGGCGAGAAATCCCGGGAAATGCTGAGCCTGCTGCAGGACATCGCCGGCCTCAGCGACAAGATCACCCTGAAGACCGATGGCAACGATGCACGCAGGCCGTCGTTCTCGCTCAACCGCATCGGCGGCAACATCAGCCTGCGCTTCGCCGGCATCCCCATGGGCCACGAATTCACCTCGCTGGTGCTGGCCCTGCTGCAGGTCGGCGGCCACCCGTCGAAGACGGCGCCGGAGGTGATCGAGCAGATCAAGGCGCTGGACGGCGACTACAGCTTCGAAACCTACTTCTCGCTGTCCTGCCAGAACTGCCCGGACGTGGTCCAGGCGCTGAACCTGATGGCGGTGCTCAACCCGAACATCAAGCACGTCGCCATCGACGGCGCGCTGTTCCAGGACGAAGTCGAAGCCCGTCAGATCATGTCGGTGCCGAGCATCTACCTCAACGGCGAACTGTTTACCCAGGGCCGCATGAGCGAGGAAGAGATTCTTGCCAAGCTCGACACCGGCTCCAGCGCCCGTGACGCCGAGAAGCTCAAGGCCAAGGATGCCTTCGACGTGCTGGTGGTCGGCGGTGGCCCGGCAGGCGCCGCAGCGGCCATCTACGCGGCGCGCAAGGGCATCCGCACCGGTGTCGCCGCCGAGCGCTTCGGCGGCCAGGTGCTCGACACCATGGCCATCGAGAACTTCATCTCGGTGAAGGAAACCGAAGGCCCGAAACTGGCCCGCGCGCTGGAAGAGCATGTGCGTGAGTACGACGTCGACATCATCAACCTGCAACGCGCCAGCCAGCTGATCCCGGCCGGTGACGACGGCCTGCATCGCGTGCAGTTCGAGAACGGCGGCGAGCTCAAGGCCAAGACCCTGA
>NZ_JXXD01000306.1 GCF_000935215.1 Stutzerimonas stutzeri | reverse complement strand
CGGTGCCGGCGCGGTGATCCGCCCGCCGTTCCATTGCGACTACGGCTACAACATCCACCTGGGCGAGGGCGCCTTCCTCAACTTCAACTGCGTGATTCTCGATGTGGTCGCGGTGCATATCGGCGCCGGTGCGCAGATCGGTCCTGCGGTGCAGCTCTACACCGCCGATCACCCGCGTGACCCTGAAGCACGCCGCTCGGGCGTCGAGTTCGGCCGGCCGATCCGTATTGGCAAGAATGTCTGGATTGGCGGCGGAGCGATCATCCTCCCCGGCGTGACGGTCGGTGACGATGCGGTGATCGGCGCCGGCAGTGTGGTGACCCGTGACGTGCCGGCCAGCGCCACGGTGGTCGGCAACCCGGCGCGGGTGCGTTGACCGGCTCGCTGTCTACGCCCTCGGCCAGCGGGCCGTCTACGCCCGGCCCTTACGCCTGCAAGAGCCCGCCGCCGGAGGATGTTGCGACGGGAAGCCGCACCTAGAGTGGCCCCATCTTCACTGGTCACTCATAGGTAACGTGGCATGTCCGAGCAACTTCAGAATTGGTGGCGCGGCGGGGTGATCTATCAGGTCTACCCACGTAGTTTCTTCGACAGCAACGGCGACGGCGTGGGCGACCTGCCCGGCGTGCTGCACAAGCTGGACTACATCGCCAGCCTCAACGTCGACGCCATCTGGCTATCGCCTTTCTTCACCTCGCCGATGAAGGATTTCGGCTACGACGTGGCCGACTATCGCGGCGTCGATCCGCTGTTCGGCACGCTGGACGACTTCGTCCGGTTGGTCGAGGCCTGCCACGAACGCGGCATGCGCGTGCTGATCGACCAGGTGCTCAACCATTCTTCCGACCAGCATCAGTGGTTCGTCGAAAGCCGTTCCAGCCGCGACAACGACAAGGCCGACTGGTACGTCTGGGCCGATCCCAAGCCGGACGGCACCGTGCCGAACAACTGGCTGTCGGTGTTCGGCGGTCCGGCCTGGAGCTGGGACAGCCGGCGCCGGCAGTACTACCTGCACAACTTCCTCTCCAGCCAACCGGACCTGAACTTCCATTGTCCGGCCGTGCAGGATCAGGTGCTCGACGACATGGAGTTCTGGCTCAAGCTCGGTGTGGACGGTTTCCGCCTGGATGCAGCGAACTTCTACTTCCACGACGCCGAACTGCGCGACAACCCGCCGAACACCGAGATCCGCGAGGGCAGCATCGGCGTGCGCATCGACAACCCCTACGCCTACCAGCGCCACATCTACGACAAGACGCGGCCGGAGAATCTGGAATTCCTTCGCCGTCTGCGTGCCCTGCTGCAGCGCTATCCCGGCGCCTCCTCGGTGGCCGAGATCGGCTGCGACGAATCCTTGCGCACCATGGCCGCCTACACCAGTGGCGGCGACACCCTGCACATGGCCTACTCCTTCGACCTGCTCACCGAACAGTGCAGCCCTGCCTATATCCGGCATACCGTCGAGGGCATCGAGCGCGAACTGGCGGACGGCTGGTCGTGCTGGTCCATGGGCAACCACGATGTGGTGCGGGTGATGACGCGCTGGGCCCTCAATGGCCGGCCCGACCCGGAGCGCGGCCGGCTGCTGATGGCATTGCTGTTGTCCCTGCGCGGCAGTGTCTGCCTCTATCAGGGCGAGGAGCTGGGCCTGCCGGAAGCGGAACTGCGCTACGAGGATCTGGTCGATCCGTACGGCATTACCTTCTGGCCGGAATTCAAAGGGCGTGACGGTTGCCGCACGCCGATGCCGTGGCAGAGCGAGGCGCATCATGCCGGCTTTACCGGGAGCCAGCCGTGGTTGCCGGTGGATGACTCGCACCGCTCGCTGTCGGTGGCGGCGCAGGAAGCCGATCCACATTCGATGCTCAACTGCTACCGGCGCTTCCTCGGCTGGCGGCGCGAGCAGCGTCTGCTGATCGAGGGTGACATCCGCATGGTCTACCATGACGACGCCTTGCTGGTGTTCGAGCGCCGGCTCGGGGGGGAGGTCTGGCTGTGCCTGTTCAACCTCGGCGATCTGCCGCGCAGCTACGAGCTGCCGGCCCAGGCGGTGCCGCTGGTGGACGTGCCGGCGAGCTTCGCCGAATACGATGGGCAATGGGCACGGCTGCCGGCCCATGGTTTCGGCTACGTGCGGCTCGAGGGTTAAGCGAGTTGGCAGCGGTGGGCCAGCCCGCCGCTGCAAATAGAGAGTGCATGGCGGCATCCAACGGAGAACAACAACGATGGCCAGTGTCACGCTGCGCGACATCTGCAAGAGTTACGACGGTACGCCGATCACCCGGCATATCGACCTGGATATCGAGGACGGTGAGTTCGTCGTCTTCGTCGGTCCATCCGGCTGCGGCAAATCCACCCTGCTGCGACTGATCGCCGGGCTGGAGGACATCACCTCAGGCGATCTGCTGATCGGTGACCAGCGGGTCAACGACCTGCCGCCCAAGGATCGTTCGGTTGGCATGGTCTTCCAGTCCTACGCCCTCTATCCGCACATGACCGTGGCAGAGAACATGGCCTTCGGTCTCAAGCTTGCCAGCGTCGATAAGCGCGAGATCGCCCGTCGCGTGGAAGCGGTCGCGGAAATCCTGCAACTCGACAAGCTGCTCGAGCGCAAACCCAAGGACCTTTCCGGTGGCCAGCGCCAGCGCGTCGCCATCGGCCGCACCATGGTCCGCGAGCCGAAGGTGTTCCTGTTCGACGAACCCCTGTCGAACCTCGACGCCTTCCTCCGCGTGCAGATGCGCATCGAGATCGCCCGACTGCACCAGCGCATCCGCTCCACCATGATCTACGTGACTCACGACCAGGTCGAAGCCATGACCCTGGCCGACAAGATCGTCGTGCTCAACGCCGGCGAAATCGCCCAGGTCGGCCAACCGCTGCACCTGTACCACTACCCGAAGAACCGTTTCGTCGCCGGCTTCCTCGGCTCGCCGCAGATGAACTTCGTCGAGGTGCGCGCCGTCTCCGCTAGCCCGGAAGCCGTCACCGTGGAACTGCCCAGCGGTTACCCACTGACCCTGCCGGTGGATGGCAGCGCCGTCAGCGCTGGCGACCCGCTCACCCTCGGCATCCGCCCCGAACACTTCGTCATGCCGGACGAAGCCGACTTCACCTTCCACGGCCAGATCACCGTGGCCGAACGGCTGGGCCAGTACAACCTGCTCTACCTCACCCTGGAGCGCCTGCAGGACGTCATCACCCTCTGCGTCGACGGCAACCTGCGCGTCACCGAAGGCGAAACCTTCGCCGCCGGGCTCAAGGCTGACAAGTGCCACCTGTTCCGCGAGAACGGCGAGGCCTGCACCCGGCATTATCGCGAGCCGGCGATTTATGGATGACTGAATCCGCCCCGCTGGACTGGCGGCAGGGTTTAGCTAGGCCAGCTCTAATTGCGCCTGATCGACTGCGGTAAAACGGCTCCTTCAGGCTGCTCAGTGCCGACGTCATACAGAAAGGCACGGTCCGCCTGATCGGTGAAGCTAGAACCGTTGCCGTGGCGTTTGCTTGGTCGCGTCAAAGGCCTGGGGGCTCATCTGTCGGCCAAGGCCAGGTTCACACCGAGACCGGCAAATGATGCCGCGAAGCCGCGGCGCAACCAGGCCTGAACGCGCTGCGATTCGATAACCGCCTTGCGAAAGGCGTGCGCCAGCAGGCCGTAGACAGTAAAGATGGCGAATGTCATCAGCATGAAAGTCGCGCTGAGAACGAGCAGCTGCCCAAGCTCATCGCCGGCGCCCGGCCGGATGAATTGCGGCAGGAAGGCCAGGAAAAAAATGGTCAGTTTCGGGTTCAGCAGATTGACCAGCAGCGCCTTCGCAACCAGCGACCGAGTCCTGAGTGGTTCACTATCGCCACCCACCGCCAGCGCAGAGCTGTCACGCCAGGTCGCGTAGGCGAGATAGAGCAGGTAGGCGGCACCTGCATAGCGCATAGTCTCGAAGACCAGTGCACTGGAATGCAGGATCGCCGCGACACCAAGAATGGTCGCCAGCAGATGCGGCAGAATCCCTAGCGTACAGGCTGTCGCGGCCAGAATGCCGGCGCGACGGCCGTGCATCAGCGCCGTCGATACCGTATAGATCACCCCCGCGCCGGGTATCAATACGACGACCAGGCAGGTAATCAGATATTCGAGGCTGGGCATTTGGGCTCCTTGATAAGGGGCTGATCGACTGAACCAGCATAGAGCATTGACGGGCACCGCCCCAACCGGGCGCTTACCGCATCGCATGGCTCGTCGAAGGCCGCTGCCGCGAAGCTTCGAGACCTGAGTGCTGGACCCAGTCTGCCCCGCGAGGATCCAACCGCGGTAATCTGGCGCTTCGCGTCGATTATGGCGCATTCGCTCGGAGCCACAGTGAGGTACGAATGCAGGTCAGAAGATCCTCTCGATTGTTCATCGTGGATGCTGATGGACGCCTTTTACTTTTCTTGTACAAAGACGAGCATGAAGCGCCCTTCTGGGCGACCTCTGGGGGCGAGCTACAACCTGGAGAAAGCTACGCCGATGCAGCAGCAAGGGAGCTGTATGAGGAGACCGGTTTAACGCTTCGAGTCGGGAAGCTGCTGAAGGAAAGAGATGAGGTATATGCCGTAGCACGCTCGACACCGGCGCGCTGGCTGGAGAAGTACTTCCTCGTGGAATGCCCAGCGGACACGAGCGTGTTCGCGGCAGAATGGACCGAAGAAGAAAAGAGCACCATTCAGAAATGGAAGTGGTGGAGCTTGAACGAAATGCAAGACCAGGCCGCATCCCTATTCAAGCCTGAGTGGCTGCCTGAACTTCTGGGCGTTCTCTTAGGTGATCGTCAGTGCAGCAGTTGATTCTGATCGGGCGTGCACTTCTAGGACGAGGCTAGCGGTGGGGTGACCCTGCGGAGTGGCCGGGTCGCTACCAAAGCCTTGCTCGAGAGCGTGAACGTGCAACGGGAAGCGTGCCGAGGCCTTCAGTATTTTTCGATACA
>NZ_JXXD01000032.1 GCF_000935215.1 Stutzerimonas stutzeri | reverse complement strand
TTCTTCTGGCAGCTGAGCCTCGCCCGCCTGTGCTACCAGGCCAAGAAATACGAGCTGGCCAAAACCCAGCTCGAAGCACTCGACCAGCAGCTCGAAGCCAGTGGCCTGGGCAGCTGGGAACCCGATCTCGCCCTCGAGGTACTGCGCCTGCTGCACAGCTGTTGCGAGCTGCTGCCGCAGAACCACGCCGTGCGTGAAAGCAAGGATGAGATTTACCGCAGGCTGTGCCACCTCGATCTCGAAGTGGTGCTGGATTAACCGCAAAGGAGAACACCATGGCCAAAGAAGGCTCGGTTGCACCCAAGGAACGCATCAACGTCACGTTCAAGCCGGCCACCGGCAATGCTCAGGAAGAGGTCGAGCTGCCCCTCAAGCTGATGGTGCTGGGCGATTTCACCCAGCGCGCCGACGATCGCAAGATCGAAGACCGCAAGCCCATCGCCATCGACAAGAACAGCTTCGACGAGGTCCTGGCCAAGCAGGAGCTGAACCTGACCTTCGGCGTGCCGAACCGTCTGCAGGACGAGCAGACCGATGACGAGCTGGCCGTGCAGCTGCGCATCAATTCGATGAAGGACTTCAACCCGGCCAATCTGGTCGAGCAGGTCCCGGAGCTGAAGAAACTAATGGAACTGCGCGACGCCCTGGTCGCCCTGAAAGGCCCGCTGGGCAACGCCCCGGCCTTCCGCAAGGCCATCGAAAGCGTACTCGCCGACGACGATTCGCGTGACCGCGTACTCGGCGAACTGGGCCTGGCGGCCAAAGAGAAGCTGGACGCCTGATATCACCGACAAGGAAGCACATCTACATGACCACTAGCGCAGCCGCCGTCGAGCACGGCAACCACCTCGCCGAAGGCGGCATCCTCGACCGCATCATCGCCGAAACCCGCCTGACCCCGGACGACGAGGCCTACGACATCGCCAAGCGCGGCGTCTCGGCCTTCATCGAAGAACTGCTCAAGCCGCAGAACGAAAACGAGCCGGTGAAGAAGGCCATGGTCGACCGCATGATCGCGGAGATCGACGCCAAGCTCAGCCAGCAGATGGACGAAATCCTTCACCACCCGCAGTTCCAGGCCCTGGAATCCTCCTGGCGCGGTCTGAAGCTGCTGGTCGATCGCACCAACTTTCGCGAGAACATCAAGCTCGAGCTGCTCAACGCCTCCAAGCAGGACCTGCTCGACGACTTCGAGGACAGCCCGGAGATCGTTCAGTCCGGCCTGTACAAGCACATCTACACCGCCGAATACGGCCAGTTCGGCGGCCAGCCGGTCGGTGCGCTGATCGCCAACTACTTCTTCGACCCCAGCGCACCAGACGTGAAGACCATGCAGTACGTTGCCAGCGTCGCGAGCATGTCCCACGCGCCATTCATTGCCGCTGCCGGCCCGAAGTTCTTCGGTCTGGAAAGCTTCACCGGCCTGCCGGACCTGAAGGACCTGAAGGATCACTTCGAGGGCCCGCAGTTCACCAAGTGGCAGAGCTTCCGCGAACAGGAAGATGCCCGCTACGTCGGCCTGACCGTCCCGCGCTTCCTGCTGCGCAACCCCTACGATCCGGAAGACAACCCGGTGAAGAGCTTCGTCTACAAGGAAAACGTCGCCGGCAGCCACGAACACTACCTGTGGGGCAACACCGCCTACGCCTTCGCCAGCCGCCTGACCGACAGCTTCGCCAAGTTCCGCTGGTGCCCGAACATCATCGGCCCGCAGAGCGGCGGAGCAGTGGAAGACCTGCCGCTGCACCATTTCGAAAGCATGGGCGAGATCGAAACCAAGATCCCGACCGAAGTGCTGGTTTCCGATCGTCGCGAGTACGAGCTGGCCGAGGAAGGCTTTATCGCCCTGACCATGCGCAAGGGCAGCGACAACGCCGCGTTCTTCTCCGCCAACTCGGCGCAGAAGCCCAAGTTCTTCGGTAATAGCGAAGAAGGCAAGACCGCCGAGCTGAACTACAAGCTCGGCACTCAGCTGCCCTACCTGTTCATCGTCAACCGCCTGGCTCACTACCTGAAGGTGCTGCAGCGCGAGCAGATCGGCGCCTGGAAGGAGCGCACCGACCTCGAACTGGAACTGAACAAGTGGATTCGCCAGTTCGTCGCCGATCAGGAGAATCCGAGCGCCGAAGTACGCAGCCGCCGTCCGCTGCGTGCAGCTCAGGTCAACGTCAGCGATGTCGAGGGCGAGCCGGGCTGGTATCGCGTCAGCCTCAGCGTGCGTCCGCACTTCAAGTACATGGGCGCGGATTTCACCCTGTCGCTGGTCGGCAAGCTGGACAAGGAATAAGCACTTGAACGGATACGGCAGCCTCTTCGAACGCCTCGGCGGTGACGCCGCACGGCGCTCTGGCTGGAGCCGCGAAGTCGCGGCGATGGCCTCGGTGGCTGCCCATCTGGCCAAGATGCTCAGCACCCGAGCGGGCAGCGTGCAGACGCTGCCCGACTACGGGTTGCCCGATCTCAACGATATGCGCCTGTCGCTGCACGACTCGCTGCAGCAGGCGCGTATCGCCATCGAACGTTTCATCGAAGCGTACGAACCCAGGTTGACCCAGGTGCGCGTGCTGTCGCTGCCGCGCACCCACGATCCACTGACCCTCGCCTTCACCATCGAAGGCCTGCTGGAAGTGGATGGCCTCAAGCGCCAGGTCAGCTTTTCCGCCAGCCTGGATGGCAGCGGACAGGTCAAGGTCCAGTAAGGAGACAACGGATGTCCGGCAAACCCGCAGCCCGCCTCGGCGATCCTACCGCCTGCCCGAAGACGGGCCACGGCACCAACCCCATCGCCGTCGGCTCACCCGACGTGCTGTTCGACGGCCTGCCGGCCGCACGCATGGGCGACGCTTCCGCCTGCGGCGGCGCAATGGCCAGCGCAGTGATTCCCAATGTGCTGATCGACGGCAAGCCGGCGGCGGTGGTGGGCAGTGTGGGTAACCACGGCAATGTCGTCACCGCCGGTTCGGGTACGGTGGTCATCGGCACTGGTCACAGCCCGGCGCCCTTCCTCACGCCAGAAGTGCTCGGCATTGCGTCCGCTGCGATTGCTGCGGCAACCAACGCAGTAACGTCCCTACTCCCGACCTCACCGCTGGCCCGAGCCTGGCAGGAAGAGCCGGGGGACCTAGCGCCTTTGGGCCTGGAAGAAGAAGACGAGGAAGAGGAGCTGGTCGAGCAGCCGCAGCAACAGGCGCGCCAGGGCATCACCCTGCGAATCGGCGTGTTCTTCGATGGCACCGGCAACAACCTGGCTAATGCTGCCGTGACCGAAAGGTGTCGCCAGGACGACCTGACCCTGCTGGACGAGCGCACTCTCGGCGAAGTCGTCGAGTATTGTAGGGCGCATGGTTTCGGCGGTAGCGAAGGCAACGGCTTCTTTACCGAGACACCGGACAACAGCTACGGCAACGCGCCGAGCAACGTAGCGCGGTTGTTCGACCTGTACCAGGACGATGCGACCCGGAGCCTGGCTAAGGACGAGCGTAGCGCCAGCATCAAGGCGTATCTCGAAGGCATCGGCACCAGCAGCGGCGAGGAAGATTCGGTATACGGGCAAGCTACTGGGATGGGCGATACCGGCGTAGTAGCCCGGGTGATGCAGAGCCCCAACACGATCAGCCTACAGCTGGGCCTATTTACGGAAAGCAATCCCGAAGTGCAGGTCGACGCGTTGGAATTCGATATCTTCGGATTCAGCCGCGGCGCAGCAGCAGCTCGCCATTTCGCCAATGAATTGCTCAAAGCCAACGGTGGGGTGCTGGCTGGCCTCCTGCGCCCAGGCCAGTTCGGGCTGTCAGAAGACTTCGAATGGAGCGGCCACGCCTGCATCAACTTTATCGGGCTGTTCGATACGGTAGCAGCCGTGGCCGACCCAATGAGGTGGGACTTCAGCCCTGCGGACCACCTAAATCCAGGCGTCAACCTGTACCTGCCTCCGGGTTGCGCACGCAAGGTAGTCCAGCTCACGGCTCGTGATGAGATGCGCTGGAACTTCGCGCTCAATAGCGTGGCTCCGCATCACCAGGAGATAGCCCTTCCCGGCGCGCACTCGGATATCGGTGGTGGCTATCTTCCGATTGCCCGGGAAAAGCTGATCTTGAGTCGTCCTGTCAGCTCCACGGTGCCCGCTGGGACGTCTATTGAAAACACGCACGCCTGGCGTGAAACCAGCCGTCAATACGAGAAGTGGATGGCTCTCGGGCTACCGGAAGATCAGCTTAAAAAAGAGGTTCGCCGCATCCGCAAACTCAACCCCCGCGGCGTCAACCATCCGCCGGAGGACTGGGTATTAGGCCTGGTAACTATTGACCGTCAGATACGCGGCGAGTTGGCGCTGGTGTATTTGCGTGTGATGCGGGAACTAGCAGTGCAGCAAGGAGTTCCTTTCGACTTCATCGATGAAAGGGAAAGAGCAACCGCACTGCCCGAGGAGCTTCAGAAAATTGCCGATAAGCTGATGGCTTTTTCCAAAGGAGGCCGTTACGGCCTGGATAAAAATGAAGAACGCTTGCTTCGGAGAAACTACATCCACCTGTCAGCGAACTGGAAGCCCTCTAGCGGTCTGCTTATCAGCAAACCAGCACCCAACGTCCGTCTGATCTACAACAACCAGCCACAGCAAGGCTATCCCGAATGAAGAGTCTCTTTCTCGCCTGCGCATTCGTCCTGCTCAGTGGATGCGCGAGCAGCCAAGCCCAACCCAGACTGCCGTTTGACACTTGGTATGCAGGCGTTATCGCGCCCGACAATATGGAAGTCTGGGTGGAGAGCGTGGATGTAATCGACCGCCGTGGGCTGGCTTACGAAAGAGTCGGTGGCGGCGTGCCATCCTATGCAAGCGTCGTAACCGGATGGCCATCGCATCCGGCCGGAACCGCCGGGAAGGGCCTACGTGGCATCGACCTACCGGAGATCATTTTTGTGCGCTGGCAATCACTGGTCGAACCGCAGACCTATAACGTGCGCATCAATGTTCCCGAATGGGTGCGTGAGGAGATGCTCAAGCCTCAGGCTCCTTACTGCCGTGGCGAGAAAAGAGTCGTCGAAGGGATGTATCGCAGGGTTATAACCATCGGCGTGGCCCCTGGAGGCATCGCCAAGGCCTGGGTAGGCGGACCCTGCCTGCAATCCATCGAAATAGGTCGCTTCGAAGCGGCCATCAGCAAGGTCGGGCCGTACGGCGGGAAATCCAACGGAGAACATCGTCCGCTTTCCGACAAAGCCAAGGCCTATATCGAGCAACACGGGGTGCCCTATGGGTCATGGTAGATCCTCCTCGCCCTACACCCGCCTGGCACTCGCCGCCCTCGCGCTGACATTGGCCGCCTGCACCAGCACTTCCCCGTCGCCGCGCGAACTGGCCGGGCGCTACGAACTGGTCGGCGTGGTGGAAATGGGCTCGCAGCTGCTGCTCCATGAGCAAGGCACGTTCGAGGCGGTGCTTTACTACGGCAGCCTCGACATCCAGGGTCGAGGGCGCTGGGCAATGGTGGACGGGCAGATCGAGTTGCGCGAACGCGGGCCGAGGGCCTTTTTAGACGGGATGAGACTTGTGCCAAGCGGTAACTGCCTGCTCGTGGACATGGACACCATCACGGGATGCTACCGCCGACTCTAGGAGAGTCCCGCCGCGCAAGCGCGTCGGACACGAAACGACAAGGATGAATCGTTAGACATGTCTTTCAACCACTACTACCAGAGCGAGCTCACCGCCCTGCGCCAGCTGGGCAAGCGCTTCGCTGAGCGCAGTCCGGCACTGGCGCCATTCCTCGGGCAGGCCGGGCGCGATCCGGATGTCGAGCGGCTGCTCGAAGGTTTCGCCTTTCTCACCGGGCGGCTGCGGCAGAAGCTCGATGACGAGCTGCCGGAGCTGACCCACTCGCTGATGCATCTGTTGTGGCCGAACTACATGCGCCCGCTGCCGGCCTTCAGCATGCTGCAGTTCGATCCGCTGAAGCGACCCGGCCCGGCGCTGACGGTGCCGCGCAATACGCCGGTGGAATCCAATCCGGTGCAGGGCGTGAGCTGCTGCTTTCGTACCGCCTACGCCACCGAGGTGCTGCCGCTGGCGTTGCAGGCGCTGGAGTATTCGGTCAAGGGCACCGGGGCGCTGCTCAGCCTGCGCTTGCAGATGAGCGCCGATGGCCATCTCGGCGAGATCGGTCTCAACCATCTGCGCCTGCACCTGGCAGGCGAGCCCTATATCAGCCAGCTGCTCTACCTGAGCCTGTTGCGGCATCTGGGCGGCATCGAGCTGGTGCCGCTGGACGCGCAGGGTCATCCGCTGACCGGTCCGGATGGCCGACCGCTGACGCCCTTGCAGCTCAACGCCAAGCAGGTCGAACCGGTGGGATTCGCCGAGGATGAGGCGCTGATCCCCTACCCGCTCAATACATTCCGCGGCTATCGCTACCTGCAGGAATATTTCGCCTTCCCGGACAAGTTTCTCTTCGTCGACCTTAAGGGCCTGGAGATCATTCAACGCATCCCCGAGGATTTGCTCAAGCAGGCCCGCGGCCTGGAGCTGCGCTTCGACATTCACAAGGCCGGCGTGCAGCGCATCCGCCCGACGCTGGACAACGTGCGCCTGTACTGCACGCCGGTGGTCAACCTGTTCCCGCACGATGCCATCCCGATCCGCCTGGACGGCAAGCAGGACCAGTACCTGCTGCTGCCGGCCGAGTACGATGCGCAGCAATGCGGCGTGTTTTCGGTGGATCGGGTCACCGGCTGGAAACCCGGCGGCATGGGCTACGAAGAGTACGTGCCGTTCGAATCCTTCGAGCATGACCCCAGTTTCGATGTGCCGGTGGCGCGCCCGCACTACAGCGTGCGCCAGCAACCTTCGCTGCTGGGCGAAGGCCAGGAAACCTGGCTCAGCTTCGGTCTGCGCAACCTTGACCAGCACGAGACGCTGTCCATCGAGCTGACCTGCACCAACCAGAACCTGCCGCGCCAGCTGAAGCTCGGCGACATCTGCAAGCCCTGCGAAGACACCCCGGAATTTCTCAGCTTCCGCAATATCTCGGCGGTCACCCCGAGCTACGCGCCGCCGCTGCAGCGCGACTATCTGTGGAAGCTGATCAGCAACATGTCGCTGAACTACCTGTCGCTGGCCAACGTCGAGGCGCTCAAGGTGATCCTCGAGACCTACGACCTACCACGCTATTACGACAAGCACGCCGAGAACGTCAGCCGGCGGCGCCTCGGCGGCCTGGCTCACATCGCCCACCAGCACGTCGATCGCCTGCATCGCGGGCTGCCGGTGCGTGGCGTACGTACCGAACTGACCATGAACCAGGACGGCTTCATTGGTGAGGGCGATCTGTTCCTCTTCGCCTCGGTGCTCAACGAATTCTTCGCCCTCTACGCCAGCCTCAACTCGTATCACGAGCTGCGCGTGCAGAGCACACAGGGAGAGGTGTACCAATGGACGCCGCGCATGGGTCAGCAACCGCTGCTCTGAAACCGCTCAACCGCGGCATCCGCGAGTACAGCCTGTTCCAGGGTGTGCTGCTGGTGCTCGATCGCCTGCGCCAGCTCAATCCCGGTCTGGATGACGAGGCGCTCTACGAGCGTCTGGAATTCCAGGCCAACCCGAGCCTGGGCTTTCCCGGCAGTGATATCGAGCAGGTGCAGTTCTTCCAGGAGCACGGCGAGTGGCGTGCCCGCCTGCGCATCAACCTGGTCAGCCTGTTCGGCGCTGGCTCGCCGCTGCCGGCCTTCTACGGCGAACAAGCGCTTGGCGACAGCGAAGACGGCAACCCGACCCGCGACTTCCTCGACCTGTTCAACAACCGCCTGCAGCGCCTGCTGCTGCCCATCTGGCAGAAGTACCGATACCGCGCCCGCTTCACCAGCGGCGCCCATGACCCCTTCTCGGAGCAGCTGTTCGCCCTGGTCGGACTCAGCGGCGAGGCCATCCGCAGCGCGCCGGAGCTGAACTGGAAGCGCCTGCTGCCCTATCTCGGCCTGCTCAGCCTGCGCGCGCATTCGGCGGCACTGATCGAATCGGTGCTGCGCTACTACTTCAAGCACGCCGAGTTGAACATCGAGCAATGCCTGGAGCGCCGGGTGGAAATCCTCGGCGAGCAACGCAACCGCCTCGGGCTGGCCAACAGTCAGCTGGGCGAAAGCCTGGTGCTCGGCGAGCGGGTCCGCGACCGCGGCGGCAAGTTCCGCATCCATATCCGCCAGCTGGACTGGAATCGCTTCCACGAATTCCTGCCCATCGGCAGCGGCTACCAGCCGCTCTGTGCGCTGGTGCGCTTCACCCTGCGCGATCCGCTGGATTACGACCTGCGCCTGGAGCTTCGCCCGGACGAGATCCGTGAGCTGCGCATCGGCGCCGATAACAACTGCCGCCTCGGCTGGACCAGCTGGCTCGGACGCGACCGCGCCGACGGCCTGGTCACCCTGGGCAGCAAGACTCATTAAGGAAGATGAAAATGATCAACGTCGACTTACAGCAACTGGTGCAAGCCCTGGATACCCCCAGTAAACAGGATCTGGAAGGCGCAGCCGAACGCTGCGTGGTACGTGGCGGCAGCAAGGTTCTCGTCGAGGACCTGCTGCTCGGCCTGCTCGAGCGTCCCGACGGACTGCTCAAGCGAGCCTTGCTGGATGCCGAAGTCGATACCGGCGCACTGGCGCAGGCGCTGCAACCGCGAGGCGAGCGCAGCGAATCGCGCAACCCGGTGTTTTCCACCGAGCTGGTGCAATGGCTGCAGGATGCCCTGCTGGTGGCCAGCTTGGAACTCGGCCAGAGCCAGATCGACCAGGCCGCGCTGATTCTCGCGCTGCTGCGCAATCCGCTGCGCTATGCAGGCAGTCATTACCAGCCATTGCTGGCCCGGCTGGATGCCGAGCGCCTGCGCGACTTCGCCCTAAGCCAGCAGCCTCAAGGCAGCACTGGCAAACCTGCTGCCGGTGGCGAGTCGAACCTGGCGCGCTTTACCCAAAACTTCACCCAACAGGCCCGTGACGGCAAGCTCGATCCGGTGCTCTGCCGCGACTCGGCGATCCGCCAGATGATCGACATCCTCGCCCGGCGGCGAAAGAACAATCCAATCGTGGTCGGCGAAGCTGGGGTCGGCAAGACCGCCATCGTCGAGGGCCTGGCGCTGCGCATCGCCGCTGGCGAAGTGCCTGTGGCACTGAAGGGCGTCGAGCTGCTCTGCCTGGACCTCGGTCTGCTGCAGGCCGGCGCCAGCGTGAAGGGCGAATTCGAACGCCGTCTGCAGGGCGTGATCGACGAAGTGAAAGGCTCACCCAAGCCGATCATCCTGTTCATCGACGAGGCGCACACCTTGATCGGGGCCGGCGGCCAGGCAGGCAGCGGCGATGCGGCCAACCTGCTCAAGCCGGCCCTGGCGCGCGGCGAGCTGCGCACCATCGCGGCGACGACCTGGAGCGAGTACAAGAAATATTTCGAGAAGGACCCGGCGCTGGCCCGGCGCTTCCAGCCGGTGCAACTGCACGAGCCGAGCGTTCTGGAAGCCGTCACCATCCTGCGCGGGCTGGCGCCGGTCTACGAAAAGAGTCACGGCATCTACCTGCGCGACGATGCGGTCGCCGCCGCCGCCGAACTGTCGGCACGCTACCTGGCCGGCCGGCAGCTGCCCGACAAGGCCGTCGACGTGCTGGATACCGCCTGCGCGCGGGTGCGCATCAGCCTCGCCGCCGCACCCGAGGCACTGGAACGCCTGCGTGGCGAGGTCGCCGAAGGCGAGCGTCAGCGTGAAGCCATGCGCCGCGATCTGGCCGCCGGCCTGCCGGTCGACACGGCTGCCCTGGAGCGGCTGGAGCAACGCCTGATCGCGGCGGGGGACGAGATCGAGCTGCTCGAATCCCGCTGGTCCAAACAGCGCCAACTCGCCGAGCACCTGCTCGACCTGCGCAAACGCACCGCCGAAGCCCGCAGCGATGCGAACGAGGACGGCGAGACCCCATCGCTCGATGAGCTCGAGTCCGAGCTACGCGCCGTACAGGCCGAACTCGCCGTAGCCCAGGCCGAGCAGCGACTGGTCAGCCATGAGGTCTGCCCGCGCCTGGTGGCCGAGGTGATCAGCCACTGGACCGGTGTGCCGCTGACGCAGCTGGCTCGGGAGCACAACGCCCAGGTCGCCAACTTCGCCGCCGATCTGCGCGCCCGGGTGCGCGGTCAGGAACAGGCCGTGGAAGCGCTGGATCGTGCCATGCGCGCGGCAGCGGCCGGGTTGAACAAGCCCGACGCTCCGGTGGGCGTGTTCCTGCTGGTCGGCCCCAGCGGTGTCGGCAAGACCGAGACCGCCCTTGCCCTGGCCGACCTGCTGTATGGCGGCGAGCGCTTCCTCACCGTGATCAACATGTCCGAGTTCCAGGAGAAACACAGCGTTTCCCGCCTGATCGGCGCGCCTCCAGGCTATGTCGGCTACGGCGAAGGCGGCATGCTCACCGAAGCGGTGCGGCAGAAACCCTACTCGGTGATCCTGCTCGACGAGGTGGAGAAGGCCGATCCCGATGTGATGAATGTCTTCTATCAAATCTTCGACAAGGGCGTCGCGAATGACGGCGAAGGCCGCGAGATCAACTTCCGCAACACCCTGATCCTGATGACCAGCAATCTCGCCAGCGAGCGCATCGCCAGTTTCTGCACCGTCGGACAGCGACCGGCGGCCGAGGATCTGGAACTGGCCATCCGTCCGCAGCTGTCGCAGCACTTCAAGCCGGCCCTCCTCGGGCGCATGCGTGTGGTGCCCTACTACCCGATCATCGGCGAAGTGCTCGACGAGCTGGTCGCGCTCAAGCTGGCACGCTTCGGTGAGCGGTTGCAGCGTCGCCAGCTGCAGTTCAGCCACTGCCCGGCGCTGGTCACGCACCTCGCCGAGCGCTGCGGCGACAGCGACAGCGGTGCGCGCCTGATCGACCACCTGATCGAGCAGCACCTGCAACCGCTGGTGGTGGACCGCCTGCTCGATGCCATGGCCAGTGGCGAGCCGCTGCAGCGGGTACATGCCACGCTGGATGGCAACGGTGCGCTGGTCTGTGAGTTCGCCTGAGATGTCTGCGATGTTCAATCAGGTGCCACAGCCGCTGCGCTATGCCGAGGCCCTGCTGGGCCGTTTCGCCGGGCTGGCGCGCGCGGCGAACGCCGACAGCCTGCTCGGTGGACTGGTGGAAACCGCGGCGCAGCTGAGCAACTGCCAACTCAGCCAGCTCTATTTGCTGGACGCCACCCACACTCGCCTGACGCTCTGCGCTGAATGGCACAACGGCCTGCTACAGCCACGCGAAGCCACCAGCCTGCCGAGTGATTACGACGGCGAGCAGCTGCTGCAATACTGCCTGTGCCAGAACCAGACGCTCTGCCTCAGCGAACTGGACAGCAGCCTGCATGCTTCGGGTTTCCTGCCGGATAGCCCAAAGCCGTGGCGGAGCCTGCTTTGCCTGCCGCTGCAGGACGAGCAGCAGCGCGTCGCCGGCCTGCTGCTGACGGCCAGTACCGAATCGCGCGAGCTGCACGGCTTCAGCGGCTCGCTGGCCCAGCTCGGCGCCTTCGGCCTCGCCCAGCTGCATCTGCTCCAGCGCCTGCGTGCACCCGGCAGCACCGCGTCGCCCGCCGCACCGGTCAGCCCCTGCGCCAGCGGTTACGGCCTCATCGGCGACAGCCCACGCATGCGTGCGGTCTACCAATTGATCGGCAAGGTGCTGCACAGCCCGGTCAACGTGCTGCTCACGGGAGAAACCGGTACCGGCAAGGAACTGGTGGCGCGCGCCATTCACGATTGCGGGTTTCGCCGCAGCAAACCCTTCATCGTGCAGAACTGCGCTTCGCTGCCTGAGCAACTCTTGGAAAGTGAGCTGTTCGGCTACCGCAAGGGCGCCTTCACCGGTGCCGACCGCGACCGCAGCGGCCTGCTCGATGCGGCGAACGGCGGCACGCTGTTCCTCGACGAGATCGGTGACATGCCATTGCTGCTGCAGGCCAAGCTGTTGCGCGTGCTGCAGGAAGGCGAAGTGCGCCCGCTGGGCTCCACCGAAACCCACAAGGTCGACGTGCGCATCGTCGCCGCCACCCACCGTGACCTGCGCAGCCAGGTGGAGAACGGCCTGTTTCGCGAGGATCTGTTCTACCGCCTCTCGCACTTCCCCATCGAACTGCCGCCGCTGCGCGAGCGTGAAGAGGACATCCTGCGCCTGGCCCGGCATTTCGCCGACAAGGCCTGCGCGTTTCTCCAGCGCGATCTGTGTCGCTGGTCCGACGCCGCGCTCGAGCGTCTGGCAGGCTATGCCTTCCCCGGCAACGTGCGGGAGTTGAAGGGTCTGGTGGAGCGCGCCGTGCTGCTCTGCGAGGGCGGTGAGCTGCTGCCGGAACACTTCAATCTGCATGTGGAAGCAAGCCTGGACAGCAGCCTGAACCTGCGCGAACGCATGGAGCGGGTCGAACGCAGCCTGCTCATGGATTGCCTGCGCAAGAACGGCGGCAACCAGAGCCAGGCCGCCCGCGAACTCGGCCTGCCGCGGCGAACGCTGCTGTATCGCATGGAACGGCTGAATATCAGCCCGGCCGATCTCTAAGGAAGGAAAGACGCCATGTTCAACCCAGCCAACCAGGCCCACTTCACGCTTTCCCTCGAAGGCGTCGAGAACGACTTCAAGATGCTCGAATTCCGGGGCCGTGAAGCCATCAGCCAGCCCTATCGCTTCGACCTGGAACTGGTCAGCGAGCGCCCCGACCTGGATCTGGAAAGCCTGTTGCATCGCCCGGCTTTTCTTGCCTTCGCGCCGGATGGCAGTGGTGTTCATGGGCTGGTGCATCAGGCCGCCCAGGGTGAATCCGGCAAGCGCCTGACCCGCTATCGCCTCACGCTCGTGCCACAGCTGGCCTACCTCGCCCATCGCACCAACCAGCGCGTCTTCCAGCACCTGACGGTGCCGCAGATCATCGCCCAGGTGCTCGAGGAACATGGTATCCAAGCCGATGCCTACCGCTTCGGGCTCGGCCCGGTGGTCTACCCGCCGCGCGAGTACTGCGTGCAGTACGACGAAACCGACCTGCACTTCATCCAGCGCCTGTGCGAGGAAGAGGGCATCCACTATCACTTCCAGCACGGTGCGAGTGGTCATGTGCTGGTCTTCGGCGATGACCAGACCGTCTTCCCCAGGCTCGCGGCTACCGCCTATCAACAGGACAGCGGTCTGGTCGCCGACCAACCGGTGATCAAGCGCTTCGGCCTGCGTCTGGAAACCCGTACCAGCCGGGTCACGCGCCGCGATTACGATTTCGAGAAGCCACGCCTGACCATGGAGGCCGCGTTCCACAGCGAGTTCCAGCCGCATCTCGAGGACTACGACTACCCCGGCCGCTTCACTGAGCGCGCCCGCGGCAAGCACCTGTCACAACGCGCCCTGGAGCGCCACCGCCATGATTACGAACTGGCCGAAGGCGAAAGCGACCAGCCGCAACTGGCGAGCGGGCACTTCCTCCCGCTTGGCGAACACCCGCGCAGCGACTGGAACCAGCTCTGGCTGCTGGCCGAGGTGCTGCATGAAGGTAAGCAGCCACAGGTGTTGGAGGAGTCAATTACCAATGTCCCGGCTCACCACGGACTGGCCCCCTCTCCCCTATGGGGAGAGGGCTGGGGT
>NZ_JXXD01000305.1 GCF_000935215.1 Stutzerimonas stutzeri | reverse complement strand
ATGTTCATGCTGCGCAGCTTGCCGGCAATCTGCTCGGGAGACAAACGCTCACGCAGCATATGGGTCACCAGTTCGAAGCGCTCGCTACCCGGCAACAGTTTTCGCATCGGTCGACAAACCTGGCGGCGGGTCTGCATTTGCTGCTGGGCCTGACGGGCCGAGTAGCCACCGCAAGCACCTCGGTTACGGCGCAGCTCACGGCTGATGGTCGAAGGGGATCGGTTGATCAAGCAGGCAATCCTGCGCAGGCTGAAGCCTTGGGTACGACCGATTTGAATGGTGGCGCGCTCTTCAACGCTGAGTTCGGTATAAGACATAGGGGCAGCACCGTACCGGAAAGGTCAGGTGTTGCACTCAGTT
>NZ_JXXD01000304.1 GCF_000935215.1 Stutzerimonas stutzeri | reverse complement strand
AAGCGCAACTAGAGAGAGGAAACACAAATGGCACGTTCGACTATGGAAGTTGCATTTCTCGGCACTCAACGCTTCGACGGTGAAGCGGGCCAGAAGTACATCAAGGTCTTCTACGGCGATGAACCGGACGGCAAGACCGAACACGGCCTGTCGATCATCGGCATGGCAGCAGCGGACGAAGTAGCCGACGAAATCTTCGCAGCCGGCGCCAAGTTCGAGCCGCTGCAACTGGTGCGCATCCACTTCGAGATTGCCCGTGGTGGGCAGAACAAGGGCAAGAA
>NZ_JXXD01000303.1 GCF_000935215.1 Stutzerimonas stutzeri | reverse complement strand
GCGGTTTCAGGGGGTGGGCGTGATCGGAACGCCGCAAATGCCCTAAAGCGACACGGCCCTGCCCAGCGAGGTGCTGAACAGGGCCGCGGAGTTTTCTGTCACTGCGGACGCATCCGCAGGCTGGCGCTTACTGGCCGAGCAGACCGGCGTTCTGCGCCGAACCGAAGGCGAAGCCGATGAATTCCTGCACGCTCATTTCGCGGCCGTTGAAGGTCACCCGGTTGTCAGCGTAATGCAGCGAGCTGACCAGGCGTTCGCCTTCCAGGCGCGACCAGCCGGTGTCCAGCGCCATGCCGCTGAACAGCTCGGTGGCGGCGTCGGTTTCCTGCTGCAGTGCCGCCTTATCGAGCTGGCCGTCAGGCTGGTTGTTCTGCGCGACCAGCCCGGCGATGTCGCGCACCAGGTCCTTGTCGATACCGGCTTCGGCCTTGAGCGAGGCGAGCATGCTGGTGATCATCGCATCCGGGGTGAAGGCTTCTGTGCTCGGCGATTGCAGGTCGAGCACGACGGACAGGCGGGCCGAACCGTGGGCGGTCTCGAAGCCGAACTCGTCGAGGGCCAGGGTGGGTTTGTGTTCCAGCAACTGCAGGCCGTGCGCCTGCAGTTCCTGCTGCTGGGCGGCGGTGATGCCGGCGAAGGATTCCTGCGGGGTGGCGCTGCTGTCGAGAATTTCCTTGTAGCTCGCGACCAGCGCCTTGAGGCTGCTTTCCTCGAGGTTGCGCAGGCTGAAGGCGAGGGCGAGGTTGCGCAAGGTCTGGCCTTTGGCGCTGACCTCGCCGATGCGGTAGGCGATGGTCTGGTCGAGGCCACGGCTGCCGCGGCTCAGCGACTCCTCGACGGAGGCCTGCTGGATGACCACGGCAGGTTCGTCGCCGGCCTTGATTTCCATGCGTTCCAGGGTGATGGCGGACGGGCCGAAGCCGAAGCCCGCGTCATAATCCTGCTTGTCGGCGCTCAGGCCGATGCCGCGCAGGCTCACCTGTACCGGCTGGCCGCTGTCGCTGCGCTGCAGGTCGATGTCGACTTCCGCCAGTTCACCGTCCATGCGTACGTCGCTGCCGGCCTTGTTCGCCTCGAAGTTGAGGTTGGCCGGTGCGATGCGCACGCTGCCGTCTTCGTCCTCGATGTTCAGCGCGGCGGTGCGCAGATCGCCGGCCTGGCCGCCGTCGTAGCCGATGGTCACGTCACCAACCAGCGGCACTTCGCCGGAGGCGGCATCGAACAGCTTCTGCGTCAGCGGCGTGCGTTCGAGTTCGAAATGGCTCTGCGCGGCGACCGGCATCAGCTGACCGCGGCTCAGACGGGAGACGGGGAAGGGGCCGTGCTCGAGGCGATCCTGCAGCAGCAGGGCGTAGTGTTCGGTGTTGCCTTCGTCGTCCGCCACTTCGATGTCGATCTGGTAACGCGCGGTGCTGGAGAGCAGGCCGCGTTCGAAGCTGAGCAGGGTGAGGCCGACCTCGGCGCCGGCGCCGACGCCCATCTCGCGCAGCTTGAGGTTGGCCTGGTCGACGGCATCACGGGCGGTCGATTCGACCTGGGTGCTGGTGTAGAAGGTGGCGGCGCCGAAGAGGGCCAGAGGTACGGCAACGGCGAGTGCGAGCTTTTTCATGGAGGCATCCTGTGCGGTGGCTGGGCAGACGTCCTGTCAGCCGATGGTTGGCAAGCGGCGGCACTCTAGCAGCGCGCAGCGGCAGGCTCCAGCGCGCCGGGGCAGAGGATGGGAAGGGTGAGAACGTGGCAGCAGATTCGGGCGGGACGACGCCTGCTGCGCCTTCGCCGCCCTGCCTGCGTGGTTAATGCATGTTGTCCGATTTCGGCATGGGTATCGCCACACTGCTTTCCACACTGCCGGCCTCGGCGTCGCCTTCCTTGTAGAAGGGTTCGATTTCCTCGCGGGCCTGTTGCCAATGCTCGCTTTCCTTGCCTTCCGGCTGGCCTTCGGCTTGCCAGATCTCATAGGCGCGCTGGCGGATTCGCTCGTCGACGTTCATGTGACAACCTCCTGGTCACGGGCT
>NZ_JXXD01000302.1 GCF_000935215.1 Stutzerimonas stutzeri | reverse complement strand
GGCTGGCTGCTTCCGGTGGCTGGCTGCTGGTCGACGAGGCGTTCATGGACTGCACGCCGCAGCACAGCCTGGCCGCGCACAGCCATCTGCCGGGGCTCGTCGTGCTGCGCTCGTTCGGCAAGTTCTTCGGCCTGGCCGGTGCGCGGTTGGGCTTCGCGCTGGCGCATGACGGACTGTTGCGCGCGCTCGAGGAGCTGCTCGGACCCTGGGCGATCGCCGGTCCGGCGCGCTGGCTGGGCAGCACCCTGCT
>NZ_JXXD01000301.1 GCF_000935215.1 Stutzerimonas stutzeri | reverse complement strand
GCGACTGGGACGAGAACATCGAGCACGACCAGAAGATCCGCGTCGGTCACGAACGCCACGACACCGTGGAGGCCAACAGCTACAGCGAATTCCGCGCCGAAGAACACCGCACCACCCAAGCCGACCGCAAGACAGAAATCCGCGCCAACGATCACCTCACCGTGGGTAACAGCCAACACCTGAAGATCGGCACTGGGCAATTCATCGAGGCGGGCAATGAAATCCACTACTACGCCGGCAGCAAGGTCGTCATCGACGCCGGCATGGAACTCACCGCCTCCGGCGGAGGCAGCTTCCTCAAACTCGACCCCAGCGGCGTGACGCTGAGCGGTGCGACGATCCGGATGAATTCGGGTGGTGCCGCCGGAAAGGGCTCTGGGCTGAAGATTCTGGCGCCGGTAATGCCATGGCTGGCAACCAGCGCCATTGCCGGCAGCCTCACCTTGCCTGCGCTGATCAACATGTCGCGGCAACTCAAACAGGCCGCGGCCGCCAAACTGCTGTTGGTCAAGCAGTGCGGAATGCAAGCCGATGGCTTATGCCACTTGGAGGTTTGCCCATGCGGCAAGAACGCGAGCACGGCCTGATGCAGGCTGTAGAAGAACCGGACATCGAGCGAGACGACCTCTACCTGCTGCTCGATAGTGCCGCATTACCGGCTCTGCAGATCATCTACCAGCACGACGACGAACCCCACTTGGAGCTGCTGTACCGAGGCACGCGCCATGAGTCCATGCTGGAATGCAGCCCCGTGCTGTACAGCCTCGCGGGGCAGCATCTGATGTGGCAGAACCGGGAGCGCTGGCAAGCGGCAGGGCTGTTGTTGGAAAGCGCGGCGAGCATCGATGATCTGGCGAGCCATTTGCGCAGCCTGCTGAGCGTCAGACTGCCCTCCGGTGAACTGGCGTTCTGCCGATTCTACGACCCGGCCTTGAGCGAACGCTTCTTCGACAGCCTCACGCAAGAGGAGCTGAGCGCTTGGCTCGGCCCTGTCAGCGGCATCTTGCTGACCACCGAGCAGAGCGAATGGCGAGGTTTCACCACAAACCAGATTTCTCCCGGCAGAACTGCTGACGACGAGGGCTGGTTTTCGATCCATCCCGAGCACCTCGTTCATTGGCAACAACAGGAACGACAGCGCTTCATCCAGCGCCTGATCAACCACTTTTCTGCGGATGACTTTCATGAAAAGTCCGCCCCGGACCTGGAAGCGGTCGTCAAGCAGCGCGTGCACGAAGCCGAGGCATTCGGTATCGAGGCCGAACAGCACCTGTTCGCCTACGTTGAGTTGGCGCTGCAGTTTCCCGATGCCATCGACAGCCCCGAGGTTCGAACGGGGCTGACCAACAAGGAAGAACCTGCCGAGCACCGGCTGGCTCGTATCGAAGCCTGCCTGCTTGGACTGCATGGATAAAGCGAATGGAATACACGATACAGAGGGGCGACACCCTGACCCGGATCGCCAGCGATCACAGCACCACCGTCAGCAGCCTGCTACGCCTGAACCCGCAGATTGAAGACCCCAACCAGATCCAGGCTGGCCAGATGTTACGCATGCCTGCAACGAGCAGCCCGGCACGCCCCGGCTGCACCGCGGGACAGATCATGCAGGACAGCCAATGTAGCGGGGCTGCATTCGACGTCGCCTTCTACTGGAACGAAGAGGTGCAGAGCCGCCAAGCGATCTATGAGGCGATCTACGGACGTGAAATGCACTTCCTCCACCGCTCGTTGTTCCAGCGTAACAACGAGCATCTCAACGAGACGGTACTGCCTGGCGAGATCGTGATCATCTCCAACATGCCGCGCACCGACGCCGACCGACAACGCCTGGAAGCCCTCAGGGAACAGGCGCGGCTTGCAAGTGAAGGCATCCAACAGCTGACACCCGCCGAAGCCATGACGGTCAAGCGACACCTGGAAGTTCTGGACTACGTCTCGCTGGAAACCGTTGCATCCCACCAGAGCACCGCGCTGGGTGTACTGAGTGCCGCAGCCGGACGCCAGCTAGGGGACGTCAGGAGCATGCTGGAGAAGATCAACGTCGCGTATGTCGAGGAGCTGCGCCGCACCGGAAACCCCAACCGATTTTCGCCGGAGTTCTATGCGAAGCGTCAGCAACTGTTCGGCCAGCTGAATCATTCCCTTGGCCGTCTGACCCTCTCAACTGTCAATATCCGTAATTACGACAGCATCAAGACCACGCTCGGCCTATCTACAAAATCGATCCTGCATAACGCTTCTGCGATTACTGAAAGAGGCGAGGTGCCGCAGCTTGGGCACCGGATCAATACGGTTTCAAATTGGGCGAAGGGTGCTAGCCGCTTAGGCTATTTGGGCATCGCCATCGACGGCGGCGTTCGGTTGAACAGAATCCACGACGCCTGTTCGTTAGAGGATAGCGGCAGCTGCAAGCAAGTCAGCTTTAAACAAATCGGCGGGTTCGTTGGTAGCGCAAGTGTCGGAGGGATAGGCGGCTTTCTAACTGCACAAGCAGCCACAGCCATTGTTGGTGGCATTGCATTAGCTCTCGGCGTAACTGTAGGAGCACCAGTTTTACTCGTAGTGGGGTTAGCTGGTGCCGGTCTTGGCGCCTATTATGGTGGGAGTGAAGGAGGCGAACTCGGCGAAATGCTAGGCGAAGTAATTTACGAAGGGGTGCAATAAATGCCCACTGCAATCTCCCTCAAAGCAATAATGCTATATGCATTATTTTCCATATTGGCACTCGGCACCGTTAACAACCTGTACGTATCTTTTTTTGCGATACATAGGTTAGATCGTTATTTTTCAAAAAAACATGATCCTAACTGGGAATCCAATAGCCCATTTGAGAGCTTTTATCGGCTCCACAAATACAGCTTTCTATATTCATTTTGGATAAAACGCCCAAAAGTTAATAAGGCTATCTCGCTTTGGTTGTATTTTTCCAGCTTTAGCCTTGCCTGCATATGGGTCAGCTTAGGCCTGGCAGCAGCGGGAAAATACTTCAAAATCGGCCCACTCTCATAGCTAGGTCTTTATAAGAAACTTCCCGTAGCCAGCGCTCTAACGGATCTACATATGCATCCAGATCTAGCATACGTCTTTTTCAGTAAGCCAATATCCACGCGGTTGAGAACCAGCCGACGAGACGAGACAACCGTTCGGCAGCCAAAGGCTGGCGGCCGATGAACGGGCAGGGATTAAGCCGTGTGAAGTGACAAAATGACATCACAGCTGCGGGTGCAGCCTTTCCGATGATCAGAGTCACTTTCATGTCCGCCAATCGCCGCTATTCCATCATCCTCGAACACACCGGCCAGGTTCTGCTCGAGCGGGCCTCGCTTGAGCAGGTCGAGGCGTTCTGGGACGCCAATGATGCCCTTTACTTTGGTCTGCGCATCGAAGACGCGCAGAGCGATCACGCTCGCGTGTTCGTCACCGATGAGATTCCCGAGGATGAAGACGTCGTGCCCGCCTGAGGTGGCGGTTCCAGGCTGGCGCTAGCGAATCCCCAGCAGGTGATCGAGCGAGAGTCGGCCGGCGCCACGGCCGATCAGCAGTAGTAGCAGCGCCGCCCAGTTCAGGTGAGTCGACCAGGCGTCCGGGTAGACGAACAGCTGGATCACCAGCGTCATCAGCAGCAGCGCCAACGCCGACAGCCGCGTGAACAGGCCGAGCACCAGCAGCAGCGGGAAAAGATGCTCGGCATAGGTCGCCAGGTGCGCCGCGATATGCGGTGGCAGCAAAGGCAATGCGTATTCGCTGCGAAACAGCTCGAACGTGCCCGGGGTGATGTCCAGCACCCCGTTCACTTTGGTGCGCCCGGAGAGCAGGAAGATCGCCGCGATGGCCAAGCGTGGCAGCAGATTCAGCAGCGAATCGCCGAGCAGTTGCTGCAACCGCTGCGCGACCGCGTTCCATTGCTGACGCAGACGCAGCGGCAGGTTGTGCATGGCGTTCATGACGATTCCTCATGTGGATGGCGTCGTCGGCACCAGCGCGGCGAACGCGCCTGCCGCCAGCAGCCGGCCTAGCAGGTCGTTGAAGTCGAGTTGCGGTTGAGCCGCCAGCGCCTGTTCCGAGGCCTGCTCCAGCGAGCGGCCAGCGGCACAGGCGTCGAGAAATGCACAGCCGGCGCGTTCGAGTGGCTGCCAGCCGATGCGGCCGGCGCTTCGGCTCAGCAGTACCCCTTCGCCTTGCCAGACCAGCTCTGCCGGCACCACACGTCCTTCACGGGTGCAACTCCAGATGCTGAAAACCGGCAGCTCGGTGAACCACCGCCAACGCAGCGCAGCGCGCGGAACGAGCGTCTGCCGGGCCAACTGCTCCGGGGTTTGGGTCGCCAAGGCAGCGAGGGCCACAACGGGTTGTTCCACGGCGCTGAATACCTCTAACCAGAGCCGGTCCAGCTGCGCGACACCAGACAGATAGGGAAGCGCGAGCGCCGGTTCGAAATCCTGCAGGAAGGCCGGAAAATTCTCGCCGTACTCAAGCAACGGGCCACTGCGCGGCGGCATCTCGCGAGCGTACAGCGTCGCGGCGGCGGCAAACCATTCCTCCCCCACCAATCGTTCGACGGCAGGGAAATTGGCGCGCAGCGCATCGACACAGCCCTTGGCCAGCGTATTGCGGTACACGGCGAAACCCGGCTGCCCGACCAGCGCAGCGACCTCGCCCGCCGCACTGCCGGGCGCGTCGGTCAGCGCC
>NZ_JXXD01000031.1 GCF_000935215.1 Stutzerimonas stutzeri | reverse complement strand
CCAGGCGCGGTGATCATCCGGTGATATAGGCGGGCCGTTCGGCCTGCCTGAGTCACCATCAGCGTTGTGCGGTGTTCTGGTTGTGCTGACCGTAGAGGCTGACCAGCACCTGATCGAGAATCGAGGCTGCGCCCCATGGGCGGGGATGGTTCAGGATCGCCACGACTGCCCAGACATTGCCGTCGCCGTCACGGCTGTAACCTGCGATGGCGCGCACGGTGTTCAGGGTTCCCGTCTTGAGGTGCGCCTTGCCGGCGACAGGTGTATTGCGCAGGCGCTTGCGCATGGTGCCGTCCACGGCGGCCAATGGCATCGACGAAATAAACTCGGCCGAGTAAGGGCTGCGCCAGGCGGCCTGCAGCAAGCTCCCCAGCTCGCGTGCGCTGACGCGTTCGGCGCGGGAAAGCCCGGAGCCGTTCTCGATCACCAGATGCGGCGAGATGAGCCCCTTCTTGGCCAGCCACTGGCGGATGACCCGCTGTGCCGCTTTGGCGTCATCGGCATCCGCTTCGTTACGGAGTTCGGCGCCGAGGCTCAGAAACAGCTGCTTGGCCATGGTGTTGTTGCTGTACTTGTTGATGTCTCGAATGATCTCGGTGAGATCCGGCGAATAGGCCCTCGCCAACAGTCTTGCTTTGTCAGGCACCTGGGCCACACGGTCGATGCCGAGAATGCTGCCGCCGAGCTCGGCCCAGATAGCACGCACCGCGCCGGCGGCATAGCGCTGGTGATCGAGCAGTGAAAGGTAGGTCTGTGCGCTGCAGCCGTCGGCGAGTTTGCCGGTGACCACGACGGTCACGCCATCCCCATCCGCAACCGGGTTGTAGAGCACGTCCGGCCAGCCTGGGCATTTGCCTGCGGGCAGCGCTTTGACCCGGTTGTCTATTCGAATGCTGGCGATCGGCGGCTCGACTGCGATGTTCACCTTTCCGCCATCGTTGCGGACGATGAAGCGCAGCGCCTTGAGGTTGACCAGTAGTGAGTCGGGACCAACTAGAAAGGGCTTGTTCTTGTCATTGCCGTCGTCATCGAAGACGGGCAGGTCGGGCTGGACGAAATGGCTGCGATCGAGCACCAGGTCGCCAGTGACCTTGGTGACTCCGTTGGCACGCAAATCTCGCAGCAGCAGCCAGAGCTTCTCCATGTTCAGTTTCGGGTCGCCGCCGCCCTTGAGGTAGAGATTGCCGTTGAGGGTGCCGTCCACCAGCGGGCCGTCGGCATAGAACTCGGTCTTCCACTGGTGGTTGGGGCCGAGCAGTTCGAGGGCGGCGTAGGTGGTAACCAGCTTCATGGTGGAGGCGGGGTTGACCGATACGTCGGCGTTGACGAACGTCGGTGCGGCGTCACCGGTCAGTGGCAGCATGACTACGGACAGTGCGTCGCTGCTGATCTTGTTGGCTTTCAGTGCCTGTTCGACGCGCGGTGGCAGTGTCTGGTTCACCCCGGCGGCCTGGGCTGGCAGGGTCAAGGGCAGGGCGAGGATGGCTAAGGTGATGCCGCGGAGGATGGAGCTCATCGTACGAGCGCCTCTGGGCAAACACAGGGGGCTGCTGGCGGTTTGATTTGGCATGTGTTTCCCACTGCTCTTAGGGAACGAATGCGGGCCATTATGCCCGTGCTGTAGAGGCGTCGTGCCTCTATCCGATAAGCGTAGCTGCGGTGCATGGGTTACTGCAAAGACAGATGTGCACTAGGCTGCGATGAGCCGAGCGCTGCTGTCGGTCATCGCCTTGGCGCGGGGTTGCTGTTAGAGTGCGCGCCGTCATCAAGTAGAAAAAGGATCGCCCCCAAATGGCTACCAATCGTTCGCGCCGCCTGCGTAAGAAACTCTGTGTCGATGAGTTCCAGGAGCTCGGCTTCGAGGTCAATCTCACCTACCGCGAAGGTATCGAAAGCAAGGCTGTGGACGACTTCCTCGAAGCGTTTATCAGCGAAGCGATGGAAGCCAATGAACTCGGCTATATCGGTGGCGAAGACTACGGTTTTGTCTGCCTCGGCCGTCGCGGCTCGGTCAGCGAAGAGCAGCGTGCGAAAGTCGACGCCTGGCTGAAAGGCCGCAGCGAACTGGCTGAGTACAGTGTCAGTCCGCTGATGGATGTGTGGTACCCGGAAAACCCGATCAGGGCTGAGAAGTAGTCTTTTCGTCTGATCGTTGCGATGCTGCCCGCTGGGCTTTCCTGCGCGAGCGCCTGGCCAGCAGCATCTGCAAGACGTGCATCAGCGTTGCGATGAGCAGCGCCACAGCTACACCGATGGCAGCATTGATGAGGCGTATCTGCGGCAGGTTCCAGTCTTGGGCCAGCGTCTCCGCCAGCAGCAGGAACAGCAGCGTGGTCTGCAGGACGAATAGCCCATAGTGATTCGCCTGAAACGCTCTGCCCAGCACGATAAGCGGCAGCAGGATCATCACCATCAGAGGCGGGTCAGCCAGGCCGTGGCCGATGTAGATCAGTATGGTCGCGGCCGCCAATATTCCAAGGCTGGCCTGTAGCGCCCGCACCAGACTCCGCTCCAAATCCATCTGCAGCGTGGTGAACACCGCCAGCGTCAGCCAGTAGCCTCTGGGCAGTTCAGCCATATTCACGATCACCCCGCCCAATGCTCCGGCCAGGATGTAGGTCAGGGCGTGCACACGCCATTGCCGGATCGGCGTTCGGCGAGCATGCCTGCGCAGCACCCGCAGGATGCTCATCAGCCGCGGCATATATGGCCACATGCGCAGCCCATGCATCCCCCGCAGGCCGAAGGCGAGCAAGGTAACCCAGAGTCCCCCGAGCGCGAAAAGAAAGGCTATCGCGTACGGGTTGTTGAACTCACCGATGCCGTGCTGCCCTTGGCCAAGGCAGAGGCAGATGGCCAGACCGATACCGAGCTTTCCCGCTTCGCTGCCGTAGCGCTGCAACCAAGCCAGCAGCAGGCCGTAGAAGGCGAACAGGCCGAGACTGATCAGTGGATGAGTCGCCGACCAGAAGCCCAGTCCGGCACTCCCGGCGCCCAGCGCGATGAGTAACAGCATGCGCAGCATGCCGAAGCGATGAAGTGGGTTGGCCTTGGCCGCCTGAAAGGCGCCGACCGTTGCCCAGAGGAAGCCGGGATGGCCACTGAACAGCCCCAGCAGCAACGGCAAGGCGCAACCAAAGCCGGCCACCATGGCAGCGCCCCAGGCGGGGTGCACGGGGTGCCAGTGGATGCTTTGCCGCAGCAGGCGCTTCATGTGGGTCAAACCGGGCTGGAGCGGCCGGTCATCTCGCCGGCCATCTCCGTGGCGTAGCTATCGGTCATGCCTGCGATGAAGTCGATCATGCGCAGGAACGACTGATAGAGCGGTAGCTCGGGCGAGGGCGCGCTGCGTCCGAGCAGGTCGAGGATCCGCTGATTCTTGAACGAGGGGGTACCGCCGCGATGTTGTTCCAGTGCTGCGCCGCAAAATGCATTGAGCAGTATTTCCAGCGTGGTATAGGCGCCTATCTCGTTGCAGGGTTTGCGCTTGTCCTGAAAAATCTTCTGCCGCGCCATCGCCTTTGCCTGCAATACGCACTCTTTGGCCGGCCCATGCATATGTTCGACCAGGTCACCGTGCAACTCGCCACGAAGCAGGTTGCTCTGCTGCTCGACGAAGGCACCAGCGGCCGCATTGGTCAGGTGTTCGATCGCCTTGCCGCGCAGAATGGCCAGTTTGCGCCGCCTTGAATCCCTCGGGCCCAGCTGACGATAGGTTTCCGGAATGTCATCGCCCACCAGAGCCAGTAACAGCGCTTCGACTTCCGAATATTCCAGCAGCTCCATCTCGAGGCCGTCTTCCAGGTCGATCAGGCCGTAACAGATGTCGTCTGCTGCCTCCATGAGGTAGACCAGAGGATGGCGGGCCCAGCGTTGCTCTGCGACGTTGGGCAGGTTCAGCTTCTGTGCAATTTGCTCGAGCAGCGGTTGCTCATTCTGATAGCACCCGAACTTGTGCTTCTTGTACCCCAGCGCCTCTGCATGGCGTGAAGTCCAGGGGTACTTGAGATACGTGCCGAGGGTGGCGTAGGTCAGTCGCGTTCCACCGTCGAACTGGTGGTATTCGAGTTGCGTAAGCACTCGAAATCCCTGTGCGTTGCCTTCGAAGTTGAGAAAGTCCGCGCGTTGCGCGTCGCTCATATCGTCGAGCCATCCGCGCCCTGCGGCCTGCTGGAACCAGCAGCGAATAGCATCCTCGCCGGAATGGCCAAACGGCGGATTGCCAATGTCATGGGCGAGGCAGGCCGACTGGATGATCATCCCGAGGTCGGCCGGGCTGCACCATTCGGGCAGGTTCTCGCGCAGCACTTCCCCTACGCGCATGCCCAGGGAACGGCCGACGCAGCTGACCTCAAGCGAGTGGGTCAGGCGGGTGTGGATATGGTCATTGCTGGAAACAGGATGCACCTGGGTCTTGCGTCCGAGCCGCCGGAACGCGCCGGAAAAGATGACCCTGTCGTGGTCCTTGTGGAAAGGACTTCGACCCAGTTCCTCTGTGCTGTGAACGGACTTTCCGAGCCGTTCACGATTAAGTAGGGTATGCCAGTCCAAAGGGGGCTATCTCCTTGTGGCCGCCAGGGAGGCTGGTACGCCGACAGCGCAGTGTGACGCATTCCAGGTATTGATTACAGGCCTGACCAGCACCCATAGGCCCGAGTTCATTCGGCCAGGATTGCCAGCAGAGGGCGAAAAGGTTCGGCCCTACGGTTCGACCATTTTGTCGCCGATTAGGCAGGGCCTGTAAATGCGGTTTCTGCTTTTTGGAACGTGCCGGATTGCAGTTATTGGCGCCATTGTGCCTTGGGCTACTGGCGCAGTTTGCGAACCAGCGGGTAGAGCGTGATTCCCAGACGCGCAAGCTTGCCTACTTTGCCCAGGCGCGGGCCGAATACGGCGAGTACAACGGTCGCAGCCAGCATCAGCGGCCCTTTTCCGTGGCGCTCGGAAGCTGCGCCACGGTTGCTCATGATGCTCTTGATACGCTGCACAGGATGAGCCAAAGGCTGCGCATGATAGAGGATCTGCTGACGATTCATCTCCATGCGCAGTCGAATCAGATCCTTGCGCAGGGCCAGATCGCTGGAAGTGCTGAGGGGAAGACTCATGGCAGTAAACGCTCCTGGTTGCGGGCCAGTTCCTCGACTGTTGCCTGGAAGGGCGACGCGCAGGCCTTGGCGAGGCGAATGGCGCGGCTTATACACACCGCCATGACAATCGCATACACCAGACAGAGAATCAGAATGGCCGCGATGGGATTGGTTTCCCAGAAGGTGATGACGATGGCTGCTGAAAGCCCCGCCAGAATCAGCAGGCCCAGGATCAGGCTGATACTTGCCAGAAGAAACAGCCTGAATACGCGGCTGCGCTCTTCCTGGAGCTCTATTCCAATCAGCTCCAGATGCCCTTGAAGAAGGCCGACAACCGCGCCGCCCATTTTTTTCAGGGACGGTGCGGGTGCTTCATCGGAATATTTTGCTTCCATTGGCCTGCTTTCCTCCTTCAGCGGCGCATGATCATGCCAAGAAGAAAGCCGGCGCCCGCAGCAATACCAATGGACTGCCAGGGGTGCGTTTGAACGTATTCTTCCGTGCACTGAATGGCTGCTTCACTCTGATCACGCAGCGTGTTTTCCTGCTCCTTCAACATTTCCCGGGCACGACTCATGTTGGCAGTAATTTTCCCGCGCAATTCTTCGGTCTGGCTTCCGGCGGTGTCCTGGGTGTGTTTGAGCAGGCGCTCGGTATCTGCGATAAGCGTGTGGAATTCTTCGATCAGTGCGTTCTGTGCAGCCTGAAGGTTGCGGCGGTGGGCTGATTTGTCGATCAGCGAGCCGGTAGAGCCAGCGGTTGCGTCAGGGATAGGGGTGTTATCACTGGTGCTGAAAGTGGATTCGGTAGACATCTGCTTGCTCCTTGGTGAAGTCATGGGAATGGTGACGGTACTTCAAGTTCGAGCATGACGGTGACGCAAGGTTCCCGCTTCGTTTTGAATGAAGCAGCGGAAAGCTGCGGTTACGGTGAGAAGTGAAATGACTCGGGTTTGTGTTGAGCGTGCAGTGAGCCTCAGAAACGCCTGCGGTGATTCCACCCTTTAATTGCACAGCACTTTTATCACAGGCGGAATCGATAAAGCCTGTAATACGCAACCTTCCTGAAAAGAAAAACCCGCCGAAGCGGGTTTTTCTGTCTACTGCATCGAGATGCGGTAGGCCGCTATTACATCAGCGGGATGGTGTAGCTAACGATCAGACGGTTTTCGTCGGCGTTAGTGAACGCCGTAGTGCCTGTACCGTAATTGCTACGAGCTGTAGCGTTACGCCATTTGACGTTCAGGTTTTTCAACGCGCCTTCTTGGAAGGTATAACCGATATCGGTGTTGCGTTCCCACTGGTTGAGGTCCCTTCCAGCGGCATCTTCATGGCCATCGCCAGTGATGTAACGAGTCATGAAGGTCAGGCCAGGAATGCCGACAGCAGCGAAGTTGAAGTCATAGCGGGCCTGCCAGGATTTCTGGTTGGCGTTAGCAAAATCATTGATTTGCACATAGTTGACCAGGAAGGGGTCTGTGAATTCAGCCACATAGGCGAAACCGGTGTCACCACTCATTTTTTGATAGCCGAGACCAAAGCTATGGCCGCTCAGCGAGTATGTCACCATAGCCCCGAGTGCTTTGTTGTCAACATTCGAGCTGCCGTCTTCGCTGGAACGAGCGTAACGCAGGTCAGTCTTCAGCGACTGGCCTTCTCCCAGTGGGAGAATATGAACTAGGTTAGTGGAATGCTGCTTGTAGACTTCTTCGAGATTGCTGTAGTAGTACGACGCAGTAAGGTCATTGGTCAGCTTATAGCTACCACCAGCAAAGATAAAATCATCTACGTCTGAAGCATCAATTGCATCCTCACCAAAAGCTGCGCCTTTACCGCCATAACCCAAGCCTTGATTATTGGACGAGTTACGATGGTTGGCACGGTTGAGGTAACCGCCGTCCAGAGTCAGGCCCGTGATCTCCTTGGAGACAATCTGTGCGCCCTGGAAGGTTTGCGGCAGCAGGCGAGAGTCGCTGGAGGAAATCGCCATGTTCTTGGGCTGGAGAGTGCCGACTTTCAGAACAGTCTCGGATACCTTGAACTTCGCTGCGAGACCCAGCGAGGAATAGTCATCGGGAGCTTCGCCCGAGTCACCCATGGGCAGAATGCCGGTATTGGCACGGCCACCGCCCGAATCAAGCTTGACGCCCAGCAGACCGAGAGCATCTACACCAAAGCCCACGGTGCCTTCGGTAAAGCCGGACTCAACGCGAAGAATGAAGCCCTGTGCCCACTCTTCTGCCTTGCTATTTGCAGTACTAGCGTTATCGCGGAAATCACGATTCATGTAGAAGTTACGCAGCTCCAGGCCAGCCTTTGTATCTTCGATAAAAGCAGCTTGAGCCATGGAAGGAATGGCTAGGGTTGCTCCCAGAGTGGCCAGGGCCACGCCCCGGGCGATTGGGGTCTTGGGCATTTCTTGTTCTCCTCGTTGGATGATGCTCTGAAGGTCGCTCTTACGGCGACATGCAATAAAACATTTCATCATTGTTTCAGCCTTTAGACTTTAGTCGCCAAGTCCCGCAAGTCAACGTGCTAGACGGTCGCGGGCATATCGTGCATGTGCGCGATATTCGTGTACGACCCGTAAAGTGGCACAAGACAACGGCCTGGCGGTTAAAGACTAAAGGGTGTGCCGGGCGATCTGCGTCGCCGCGGGTGGCAGCATCCTAGCGTTTTGCTCGGGCAGAGTCGAAGGGCCATCGCATAATCGCCTGATGAGTGAGGCTGAATTCACATTTTCGTTGCTGGTGCGTCTGCCGACCGAAGTCATTTATCAATGGCGCGCCGAATAACGCTTGCTAGAATTCGAGCACATAACATTGCGAGAACGTCAGATGTTGCCGGAATGCCAACTGTTCGGGACCTTGGGCTGCCATCTATGCGAGCAGGCCGAGGAAGTGCTCATGCCTTTGGTCGAATATGGGCTGCTGGTCGAGTTGATCGATATCGCTGAGCGCCCTGATTGGGTCGAGGATTACGCTTTGCGAATCCCGGTGCTTCGTCGCGTCGATACCGGTTCCGAATTGGACTGGCCGTTCGAGGCAGAGCAGGTGGTGAGTTTTCTTCAGGGTTCGACGTGATGTTGAACAAATTACAGGCATAAAAAAACCGGCATGTTTGCCGGTTTTTTGTTCAGCTAAGCAGCTAGCTGAACAGCGGGATATGGTCGGAGCGACTGGATTCGAACCAGCGACCTTCTCGTCCCGAACGAGACGCGCTACCAAGCTGCGCTACGCTCCGAAGATGGCGCGCATTCTACAGAAAAAGTTTTGCTGCACAAGGTGTTAGGAGGGTTTTTTTTGGGGGGCGACCAGCCTTTTGCGAGCTGCTAGCGGAACAATCGACCTTCGCGGCAGATAACCTAGGATCTATCTTGTGCGAAGGTCGACCTGGCTCAGAGTTCTCGTACGGTGCGAACCTGATCCTTGTTCACTTTGCCTGGCTTGCCATCGATTTGCTCATATTCGTAGAAGCCCGACTCGTCATCGAAATCGGGATGGTCCAGAGTTTGAATTTCACGACCATCGTTGAGCGTGATCACGCTGGGGTTCGCGCAGCCGGCAAGGACGGTAAAGCCCAGCGCGAGTAGCAGGGCGGGGATGATGCGTGGTTGCATGACGCTGTTCCTTCTGCGGGTTCGATACCCATGGGACGAAACCCACTAGGACGAAGTTCCCCTCGAGCCAGTGATCTTGAGCAGCTCCGGTGTATTCAGGTTGGCGAGACGGGGGTCGCCCCGGTGTACCTCAAGCGCACGGGCGCCAAGATGAAGAAGTGCACGCAAAGGGCTGCGTTCTCCAGATTGCCAGCAAGCGTCAACTTCGGCCTGTCGGCCGGTGGGAATTATGCTGAACAGGGGCTCCCATTGGCCTTCGCAGCTCAGCATGACTGGCCTGTCTGGCTCTTCGAGCGCGGTCTGGTAGAGCGACTGCAGCAAAGGGCGATCAATCAACGGGGTGTCGCATGGCAGTACGAGCATCCAGGCGTTGCGAGCAGCTGCAAGACCGCTGCGTATTCCTGCAAGGGGGCCGGGGAATCCCTGCTCTTCATCGCTAATCAATCGATCGGCATAGGCCGAGTAGCGGGCTCGATTGCGGTTGCAGGACAGCAGGAGGTCGTCTGTCAATGGCTGAACGGTCTCATGCAACCATGCAATCAACGGGCGTCCCTGCCATTCGACCAGTCCTTTGTCCTGTCCTCCCATACGTTGCCCACGGCCACCCGCCAGAAGCAGGATGGAGCAGGAAGGCAGTAGCGGGTCGGGCATATCATCGCTCCAGAAAAAATTGCATATAGCACTCGGGCTGGCGGTCGGGCAGCGTGCGCACGGGAGGTGTGGAGGCCTGGCGCTCGGGTTATTGGAATCTGTGTCGCGCTTCGGCGACCCAGGAGTGCTTCAGCTAAACCAACGAAAAATCCTGTTGTCTATCTCCTCCATCCACTTTCTCTGGAAGAGGGTGCCGCCTGCTCATTGGCTGATACAAGGAGAACAATCAAATGCAAGAGAGAAACGTTTGGGTTGATTATGCCAAGGCGATCGGGATCATTCTTGTTGTCTACGGGCATGTCGCGCGAGGCGTGTTCAATGCCGGGTTGCCGATGGATGAGGCGCGATTCGTGCTGGTCGACAGCATCATTTACAGCTTTCACATGCCGCTGTTCTTCTTCCTGTCGGGTTTATTCTTCTTCGATTCGTTGCAGAAGCGGGGCCGGGGCGGGTTGATCATCAACAAGGTCGACACAATCGTCTATCCCTTTATTGTCTGGTCTTTACTACAAGGTCTGTTCGAAGTCGTCCTGTCGAATTACACGAACGGTCAGGTCACCTTGGTTGAGGTGTTCTCGTTGCTCTGGATGCCGCGAGCGCAGTTCTGGTTCCTGTACGCTCTGTTTCTGGTGTTCGTGGTTTGTGCGTTTCTTTATGCGCGGGCAGATCGGCGCTATTTCTTGCCATTCGTGGTCCTGTTTGGCTTGCTGTATGTCTTCCAGCAGGATCTGACGGTAAACAACATGACCCGCTTTATCCTGGGCAACACCGTCTTCTTCGCATTGGGCGTCTGGTTCAACGAGGTCAAGGCGTTCTTCCTTGCGCGTTATACACAGCTGACATTATTTTTCGGTGCGCTGTTCATCCTGGGGCAGTACCTGTTTCATGTGACCTTCGGTCTGAACTATGCCGATGGCGGCATGGCGGTACTCGCGCTTGCAACCATATCCATCTTTTTCATGATCGCGTTGTCGATGTGGCTAGGTCAGTTTCGCGTGGATTGGTTTCTGTTTATCGGCGCTTCGTCGATGACGATCTACCTGATGCATATTCTGGCCGGTAGCGGGGTGCGGGTAATACTCAGCAAATTCCTCGGTATTGATTCAATCACAGCGCATCTGATTATCGGAACGCTGATCGGTACGGCGGCTCCGTTGTTGGCGCAAGTCGTGATCAATCGCTACAAGCTGTACTTCTTGCTCACTCCGCCCAAGCAGATTTCGGCATCTCAGTTCCATATGCGCAAGGCTGTTGCTCAGTAGCGCGGCCCTGTCATGCACCGACGCAGATGCCGCTCAGCAGGCCATGCTTGCTGAGCGGTATCACGCATGCGGTATTAGCCGCAGCCGATGCGCTCTATGGTCATATCCTTGTCGGTATAGATATTCAGTCTCTGCGAGTTGTATTCCAGCGTGACGATATCGTCGGGCCGCAGGACCCGCGCGGTGATTGCCCAGGATTGCTCCCTTGCTCGTTCAAGTATTTCTGGCGTGACGGTTTGGCCCGTCAAGCTTGCCACGGCATCGGCGTTGCACCGTCCGACTGACTCAGTCGGGCTGCTGTTTGACGGTGCTGTGGAAGTCGTTTGACAGCCTGTCAGTACAAATGCGGCCGAGGCTATGGCAATTGGTAGGGCTCGTTTGATGCGCTGCACAGCGTCTCCTTTTTCGTCTGGTTTGTCGGAGCGCAACTACTATCAAAGATACGGGCATGCCGATAGGCCTCCATGCCAGTTGGAAAAAACAGCTGTGGATGGGAACCGAAGCGGCGTTGGCTCGTCTTAATGGCTGATGGCGCTTTGCAATCCCCTGGCTGCAAGAAAAATAAGGAGTTCCGCTATGTTCAATTCCCCCCTACTTAAGCGTGTCGCTACGGTGCTAGCTGCTCTGCACTTGCTTCTGGTAGCTCAAGTTCCGCTGGCGCAAGCTGCGATGATCGGCACGCCTGAGGTTGTTGCTGAACATCAGCAGCAGGTCGATCGGCAACAGTTGCTGACGATGCTGGATGATCAGGATGTGCAAAAGAAGCTGGAAGCGATGGGCGTCGAACGTGATCAGGTTGAAAAGCGCATCAACGGCCTGACGGCAGCGGAACTGGCCCAGTTCAATCAACAACTTGATCAGGCCCCCGCAGGGGCAGGCGTTGTCGGCGTGATCGTGCTGTTCCTAGTGATCTTCATCATCACGGACATGCTATGTGCCACTAATATTTTCAACTTCGTCAACTGCATCAATCGTTGAGCCAGCGGCTACTCATACTGCTCCTGATCGGTCTTCTCGGGGGCTGTGCGCGAACGACGGTTACGCTTGTCGATCATGCTCAGCTCCCGACAAGAGCCGAGTTGGTGGACGTTCCGTTCTACCCGCAGGAAGACTACCAATGCGGACCCGCTGCATTGGCAACCATGCTCGTGCAGCGTGACATCGAAGTAACGCCGGAAGCGCTTGTAGAGCAGGTCTACATTCCCAAGCGCAAAGGCAGCTTGCAGGTGGAGATGGTTGCTGCCGCCCGTTCTGCTGGGCTTCTTGTATATCCGCTGCAGCCTAGTCTCAGTGATCTTCTTGCCGAAGTCGCGGCGGGCAACCCGGTTCTGGTTCTACAGAACCTCGCTTTCGATCGTTGGCCTCAGTGGCATTTTGCCGTGGTGGTGGGCTATGACCTTGCAGATCAGGAAATTGTGCTTAGGTCTGGTACTACCAAGCGTTTGGTGGTGAGTTTTCACGAGTTCGAGCGCTCGTGGCGCAAGGCGGAGCGCTGGGCCGTGCTTACTTTGCAGCCACAGCGGATACCACAAACTGCGCAAGAAACTGTCTGGCTGCGCAGTGCCAGCGATCTGGAAGAGGTTGGGCAATTGCGCGCGGCTCGGGTGGCGTACGAAGCCGGCGCGAAGCGCTGGAACTCGGCGCTCACGCAGTTTGCTTTGGCGAACATTCAGTATGCGGCTGGAGAAAAGGCTGCGGCTGAGGAATCGTTACGGCTCAGTGTTCGTCTCGACCCCAGCTTCGCGATTGGCTGGTTCAATCTATCGCAGGTAATGGCTGACAAGGGTTGTGACCTGGGTGCTCGCCAAGCGCAGGCCTGTGCCGTGCAAATGGATCCAGATGATGATCGGCTCAGGGCGCCGCTGCCGGCCCTGGAGGGCAAGCGAGCGGCGCAATGCTTGCCGAGCCCGCCATGCGTGTCCAAGTGATTTCGGTCAGAAGCCAAGCCTGTCGCGCAGGTTGTAGTACATCGCTCCGAGAGCGCTGAGCGGTACCTGAAAACGCTGTCCTCCAGGGAAAGGGTAGTGAGGCAGGCTGGCGAGCGCATCAAAGCGCTCTGCCTGGCCGCTCAGGGCCTCGGCGATCACCTTTCCAGCAACATGTGTATAGGTGACGCCATGACCGCTACAACCCTGCGAGTAGTAGATGTTGCTGCCCAGCCGCCCCACCTGGGGCAGCCGTGAAAGCGTCAGCAGGAAATTGCCTGTCCAGGCAAAGTCGATGTTCACTTTTTCCAGCTGCGGAAAGGTCTTCAGCATCTTGGGCTGTATGATCGATTCGATGTCGGCGGGATCACGTGCGCCGTACACTACGCCGCCCCCGTAGATGAGCCGTTTATCCGCTGAGAGCCGGTAGTAATCAAGCAGATAATTGCAGTCCTCTACGCAATAGTCCTGAGGCAGAAGGCTGTTTGCGAGTTCATCATCAAGTGGCTCCGTCGCGACCACTTGTGTGCCGCAAGGCATGGATTTGGCGGCGAGCTCGGGAATCAAATTGCCAAGATAGGCGTTGCCTGCTACCACGACGAATCTTGCGCGCACGGTCCCCTTTGGAGTGTGCACCAGCGGCGCGTCGCCATATTCGATGCGAAGCGCGGGGGATTGCTCGAAGATGCTGCCTCCCAGTGATTCAACAGCTTCTGCTTCTCCGAGTGCCAGATTGAGAGGGTGAATATGGCCGCCTTGCTTGTCGAGCATACCTCCGGCATAGCTCTCGCTAGCGACCACTCGCTGTATGCCTTGTTTATCCAGTAGCTCGAGGTGCGGGTAGCCATATCTTTCCCACAAGGCCTTCTGTGCTTCGAGGTGGTGCATCTGCTTCTGATTGAAGGCGGCAAATACGCCGCCGTCTTTCAGGTCGCACTGAATGCCATAGCGTGCTACACGTTCACGGATAATTCGTCCGCCTTCGAATGCCATATCCCCGATCAACTTCGCTGCCGAGGCGCTCGCACTGCGCTCGATGCTGTCAAGGTCTCGGCTGTAGCTGTTGACGATCTGCCCGCCATTGCGCCCGGAGGCGCCGAAACCGACCTTGGCTGCTTCCAATATGATTACGCTGAAACCCTTTTCAAGAAGAAACAGGGCTGTCGACAGGCCTGTGTATCCGGCGCCGATCACGCACACGTCGGCCTGCTTGTTTTCCTGAAGTTCTTGTCGAACACCTGTCGCGTTGGCCGTCGCTGCGTAGTAGGAAGCGGGATAATTGTTGTGCGGCATCTTGGATTCTCTGTTCTGAATTTTTTACGCATCCTAGCGCTTGACCCTGTAGCTCGCCAGCGTCGCAACATAACAAGCAGGAATTTTCAAAATTTCCAGATATCAGTGAGTTAGAAGAAAAAACCGCTTGACTCTTTTTTTCTTGGCTTTAGAATGCGCCCCCATCGAAGGCACATAGCTCAGTTGGTTAGAGCACCACCTTGACATGGTGGGGGTCGTTGGTTCGAATCCAATTGTGCCTACCAATTCGAAGCCGCTTAGCGCGGTACATAGAGGGGAATCCTAGCGGGTTCCCCTTTTTGTTTGTCCCTAGAAAACCTTCACAATTTACAGGCCGTTTTCACACTGGGCAATGTGAACGTGTGAACACCTCCCCTCATTCACACCAGTCTAGTGTGAACGTCCATACCTAAACCCTTGTTCTGTATAGGAATATCCCCACCTAGTGAAGGTGGGCCTCACTGCGTCTCCTATTCGCTACGCTCAGGTGCTCTAACCAACTGAGCTATGTGCCTCCGAGCCCAGCTCGGCGAGGTCGCGAGCGCGCTGCTTGGCGTAGTCGTT